>JAAYIT010000094.1 GCA_012523295.1 Porphyromonadaceae bacterium
TAGCCGATAGCACATTTGTCATAAAACTGCCGGTGAAAACAAAAAAAAGTAAAAGTTTTCGTGAATAATTTTGCATTTTGTTTGTGAAAAATTAGTGAATGCAAAAATAAATAAAATAATTCTTTCAGCAAAACATAAAAACCACTCGTTGTAACTATCAGATAATCAGTTGATATATTATTTGTCCCACCGATGTCCCACCCCTTTATTTGGAAAAAGGTTGTTGGGTGGTTTATTTTTGCAACTGTTTCGAACGATTCTAAATTAGTCGGTAGTTTACAACCCGGGGCTCGGGCATTCTTGTCCGATTTTCGGCGAAAGCCGAATAACATGAGCCTGCGCCCTGAAACGGCCGGATTGAAAAACAGCAGGTAAAACGCAAACCAAATACGCTATAAAAAAAATGATGTACTGCACAAAAACAAAGCATCAGTTACTTAAACAAGACAAAAAAGCCCCCATAAATCTAAACTTTCATGCTTAGCTGGTGCAGTTAGATTTGTGGTACAGTGAAACTCAAAGTACAAAGATTTTGGGGGCTGTTTTAAAAACAATGTAAATATAAATAAAAAAAAATCTCTAATCAACGCTCCGAATTCCCCTCTTTAAAAGTCCCTCCCTTGTGGGGAGGGATTTAGGGAGGTAAGGGGCTAAAACAAAAAAAAATGAAAGCAAATTTACAAAAACCCGACGACGGCGCTTATATAGTACCGCGTCCCGGAGCCAAAGCACGATGGCTCCAATTTCTGATTGTTTTACTGCTCTTGGCGGCAAATGCCGGAGTGGTAAAGGCGAATCCTTTCTGGGGTGACGATTCTCAGTTAAAAAGACCTGAAAACACGAATATTTCAGGCAGAACATTGACACTGTATTTTCTGACTTATGATACAGGTGGCTCAAATGACTCATATACAGAGTGGCTGGATATTTATTTTGGTGATGAGAAATTGTTCTCGTTGACAAATACTAAGAATGGTGATAAATATGGAAAAGATCGTAAAGATCATATATCTGACATGAAACGAAGCGAAGAATATAAACATGGTGGTGCTTGGTACTATTTAAAGCTAACCTATACCATTCCTTACAGGTATTGGGGAACACAAAAAATAAGATATGTAGGAAAGTCAATAGACCCGAACAAAAGTTTTGATTATACTATTACTCCTGCAAGTAACCTAAGTAGTACACCCGCTTTCACCAATAAGCCATCAGCTGAAAATGGACGTAGAGTAGCAAAAGATAAAATTCAGATTACTTTTACAAACCTACCTAACGTAAATCGCGCAACAAATAAGGTAACTCTCCCAAATGGTGAAGTCAAGGATGTAGATTATTATTCAATGACATACATTTATACTGACAATTCTGATCCGGGAGTTGCCAAAACACTTTCCGGAATGAAGAGTGAGGTTTCTTTTGCAGGGAAAACCGATACTTATAACATGTCGAACTATACTTTACCCAAACTTCCTACTGTTAAAAACTTGAAACCGACCTACAGTCAAACGGATAAAAATGTGTTGGTTGAATGGGAAGTTGATAGAACCAATTCGCGAACAAGCACTCTTGACAGGGTTGTCTTATTGAGAAAAGAAAAAACTGCGACTACGTGGATTCAGGATACGGTTATTAACGTCTCTTCTAATTCTTCTACCTATAAGCGTACAGATAAAAGTATTGCTTTCGAAAAAGAATACGATTACGCCGTAGTCTATTTTCAAAATTCAAGTACTTGGGGAAGTGTACCGACTACGCTATACGAAAGCGGAATTACCGGTTTGCACACTACAGGCTCTGTCAGTACTACTGTCTCACACAAAATTAATCTCACGGGCGATTATGACCTGCAAGATGGTGCGGTGCTGACTTGGAACAGCGAGAAAAGCGATATTTTCACCCCGTCTTCTTTCCAAATTTTACGGAATGGAAGACTCCATAAAACGATAGCTTATGATATCAATAAAGACAGCTACGAATACAAAGATGAGTCCCTAAGAGACACTTCCATTACGTACGAGTACCAAATCAAGCACGTGGTAAACAGAACTAATATATTGGTAAAGGATTTCCTTTCCAATAAAGTGAGCGTTACGGGAGTGCAAAGCGCCAAAATCATAAAAACCCAAGCCACCAAAGGCGAATATCCGGGCATTGTGAAGCTCAGTTGGGATGTGCAGAATTACCCGATGGGCGGAACTACGCCGCGCACGCAGTATATTATTTCGCGCCGAAGCTTGGAGTCAAGCAACAATGCGTTTGTCGAAATCTACCGCACATCGTCCAACGAAGATTTTCTCACTTATACGGACGACCGCGTACTGCCCGGGATTTACTACGAGTATGAATTCAAATGGATTGCTCGTGTAAACGACACCGACATTCCCGGCAGCGTTACCAACGTCGGTTTTGCCCAATCTTCCGGCAACGTATCCGGGCGTATTTCTTACGGCACAGGTACGTCTGTGGAAGGCGTAAACGTGATGCTGAAACCGACCAACACGGAAAACGACATTACCGCGTCCCGCTCGCTCCGTTTTCTCGGCACGGGTAGCTATGCCAAATGGGATTTGGAAAATAAAACCAAAGCGGATTCGCTGTTTATTGATAACGATTACTCCATGCAGATGTGGGTAAGACCTGGACACCGTTCTGGTGGTCACTCTCTTTGGACAGCAGGAACTGAAAGTAGCTATTTGGTTATGGGAATTTCAAGACTGCAAAACTCTTCATATATGTTGAATGTTTATACTGCTAACGATGGCTTGAATTTAATAGGCGAATTATATGTTAATGAATACTCTCATATTACTATGGTCAAAAGTGGTAATCAGTATAAATTTTACATTAAACATTTAGCGGATGATGGTTCCGGAACCTTTATTACCGATACAAAGACGTTAACTCTTGATTCTTATAGTAATAATACAAACAGACCAAATTCTTTATCAATCGGTCGAGCTTTCGCCGGCTACTTGGACGAATTCCGCTTTTGGACAAAAGCATTGACCGAATCAGAAATTAATAACAACTTCGACCGCCTGCTTGCCGGTAATGAGCCGGAATTATATGCCTATTGGCGCTTTGATGAAGGACTGACTACGATGTTTTTCGACGCGTCACGAAAAGGCTCGGTAATGAACGGAAACCACGGTACAATAGTTGGTACGGGTGTACAATCCACCATCATTATCCCAAGCGATGTCCAATTGTCGTTGAAAGCCATTACCGATAAAGATGGAAATTACTTAGTCAGCGGTATTCCGTTCGGCGGCGAGGGGACAAGCTATTCCGTAACGCCGATGATGGGAATCCATAAATTCCAACCGTCGCAGAGCTTGCGCTTTATCGGCGCCAACGCGTTGGTGCATAATGGTACGGACTTTACCGATATTTCGAGCTTCCCGGTTACGGGTAAAGTTACATTCGCGGGTGGAGAATATCCGGTGGAAGGGGTGCAATTGTTAATTGACGGAGTTGCGGCGAGCAAAAACGGGCAATTAATCCAAACGGACGAGAAAGGAGAATTTACAATTGATGTGCCTATCGGCGACCATTTTATCTCTGTTTCTAAAAACGGGCATACTTTTGCCAACAAAGGACGTTTCCCGGCTTTGGAAAGTGAAAAACACACCTTTGTGCAGCCGGAAAATATTAATTTTCAAGATCAAACATTGGTAAAAATCGCGGGTCGTGTATCCGGTGGCGAGCGTGAAGGCACCAAGCCGCTCGGATTCGGACAGAGTATAGCCAATATCGGTAAAGCCACGGTTGTGCTTAATCCCGTAGATGACAGATATCAACTAAATACCGGTACAGCCGATAAAGTATCCAATGGCGATAACGCATCCATTAAGAGTAATTCGGTTATTCAATCGAAAAAAACAACGAGACAGATTGTTATCGAAACCGATGAAACTACCGGAGAATACTTAGCTATGCTTCCGCCTGTGGAATACAAAGTGATAGATGTGTTTACCAAAGATAATAATAACATTGCCGTACTTAGTGGCGATGACTTCAAGATAAACGATGGAGCGGTGCCACCAATCAATCCGGATGTGAATCGCATCAGTAGAGATAGTGTTACAATTGATGGGAAAAAGCAGATTTTTGAATACCACAACCGTGTTGATTTGAATTATCGCACAAAACCAATAATTGAAGTTACCGACCCGATTGAAAAGATAGCAGTTTTCGGAGATAAAGTGTACAATTACTCCGACGATTACGGGAATGAAGAACATATCACTCTTTACGAAATAAACCCGGATAAATCTGTAACTTACCGAGTGAATAATTATCCTGTCTTTAAAAAATTGAACAGATACAATTGGAGTGTGTATGCGTATGAAAAATACACAAATCCTGTTACAAAAGTAATTGACTTAGTTCCGCTTGCCGGGAAAGAATTGGAAGTAAATAATTCACTTGCATCCAATGTTGTGATGTTAGATGATAATGAACTTTCCCACGATATTGAAAATATTGTTTTAAATGAAAACGGAAAAGCAGTTTACAGTTTCTATGCAGGCTTCCCGAATCTTTCAAATGATCATTTGTTAGCGGCTAAAATCACATATGATAATGAAGGCCAGGTTGTTACTTGGCCCGCAACAGGCGATTTTAAAGGCTATGTTTTTGGAGATGTACCTGTTGAAGGAACTAACTTCGTAACGCAAGGTCCGGATGCCGTTGAGTACATTATTCGAGATCCGTCCGGATCCAATAGTTCAGCATATTTGGAAAAAGGAGCGGTTATCTCCAATAATGTCTCCATATCCAAATTGGATGCGCATCATAATGTGTCAAACGCAGTCTTGAAACTCGGAGGTGAAACCAAGGTAGCAATAGGTGTGGGAGTGGCACAAGTAATTACTACGGAAACGAATCTTGATATTTCTGTTGATTTTGAATCAACTGTAAGTACAGGAAACTCAACAAGTGTAACAACATCTACGGAACTGCAAAACCGTATTTCTACGAGTGATTCAGAAGATTACGTAGGTGCAAATGCGGATGTGTATATTGGAAAAAGTACCAATCTATTGTTTGGAAAAATAAATAATCTTGGACTTTATCCGAATAAACCCAATCCCGTGGTTAACGAAAACGGGAAAAGTTATTCGTTGGTAAATTTTGAAGAATTTGCCACAGGACTTGAATTTTCAACTACGTTTAACTACACGCAAAATCACATCATCGAAAATTTGATTCCGAATTTCATCAAATTGCGAAATCAGTTGATTAGACCTTTATCGGAAGCAGGAAATACTAACAATACGAATGAATTTATGTATTTTAGTACGGTGCCGGCAGATGATGAAAATTTTGGAAATGAAGGTTATTACACCAAAAAAGATCCTGCGATTACGCCACAGAAACCGATTATTAATAAAGTAAAACAATATAATCAGTGGATTAAAGATTGGGAGTTCCAAATCGCTGAGAATGAAAGAACAAAAATTGAGAGTTCTACTCAACCTCCGGTTAAAAACATCTCGTTTGATGCAGGAACTATTCTTGAAGAGTCTATTACACAGCGTACTGTAACTACCGAAGCAAAAACCTTTGCTTTTGAGACTGAAATAGGAATGGGATTTGAAAGCGGATTTGAAATAAACAAATTTGGTTTCAATCTTTTCACTTCACAAACTGAAATTCATTCGCAAGAAGAAGAAAATAGTAATGAAACCGATAATTCAAGAACCTTTGGGTATGTTCTTGCAGACGGTAATATGGGAGATTACTACACGATAGATGTGTATGACCCTACCGATAAAGGTGGTTATATTTTCCGCACTCGCGGCGGGCAATCTTCGTGTCCGTTTGAAGGAACAGAATATGCAAAATATTATGAACCGGAAAAAAATCACATTCTGAATGTAGGAACATTCCAAATTGAAAAACCTGCAATTTATGTTAATAATGCAAAAATCGGAACAGCAGAGAATATCTCAAACGGTCGCGAAGCAACATTTGAACTCCAACTATCGAATTTGAGTGAAGCAAATCGAACCGTTACGTATAAACTAGCAGCTAGCAATAGTTCTAATCCGAACGGATTGATTCTATCCATTGACGGTACACCGCTTACTTCGCCAAGAATTTATACAATTCCGGCAAATGGAACGATTACAAAAACGCTGAAAGTACGCCAAAGTAGTTTGGATGTATTGGATTATAAAAATTTAGCCTTGTTATTTGCATCAACTTGCGATGTTGACATCGTTGACTCAGTCCACATAAACGTGAAATTCGTTCCTTCAAGCAGTCCGTTGACCTTGAAGCTGCCTACAACGTTGATAAACAAAGAAAATGGCAATCCGAAAATCACGTATCAAGTATCTGATTACGAGCGTAATTTCAAAAACTTTGCAAGCATCCGCCTGCAATACAAAAATGAAAATTCGCAAAACTGGAGCTTAGCACATGAGTTTGTGAATAACAAGGATTTAGTGCCGCTTACAGCCGATAATACGGAAATTACAGGCGCTACATTCAGCTTCGACTTTGATGTGAAAAACTTGCCGGATGCGCGTTACGATGTGCGTGCCGTAGCGGTATCGAAAATCGGAACCGATGAAATCACCACTGTAACTCCAACTCAAAAAGTAATCAAAGACGTGGTTTCACCGCAAGTTCTCGGCGCTCCGGCTCCTGTTACGGGAATCTTGACTCCGGAAGGTGAAATCTCGGTAATGTTCAACGAAGATATTTTGAGCAGTTACATTACAGACAATTTCATTACGGTAAAAGGTGTGCTCAACGGTCATAAAATTGACCACAACGTAGCCGCAAAATTCAACGGTTCGCCTGCGTACACCGAAGCGTCTGTTGCACTGGCTGATAACTCATTCACCATTGAAGGTTGGCTGAAACGCACTCCGGGCGAAGCAGGAACATGGGTAGCTCACGATAATCTGCAAATCGGATTTACTTCGGATGATAAAGTAACGGTGAAAATCGGAAACGAAACATTCACTTCTACCAAAACACTGCCTACAGCCAACTGGCAATACCTGTCGTTCGCGTACAACAACGAAACGCGCTCATTCTCCGCTTACGGACTGTATGAAGCTGTTACCGAAACATTGTTCACCGGACAGCCTGTACAAAGCACGTATCAGGGAACCGGCAGGTTGTATGTTGGGGCGAATGTCGATAATTCAAGTCCATTCAACGGCTCGGTACACAACTTGGCATTGTGGAACAAAACCCGCACACTCGCCGATTTATCGGACAGAGACAAAGCTAAAGTGGGTAACGAAAAAGGCTTGATTGGCTACTGGAGCTTAACTGAAGGACACGGAACGATTGCTACCGACATAGCTCGCAGCCGTCAGCTTACCCTGCCTTCTACCAATAACTGGTACTTGAACAATGTGAACCACGCGTTAGACTTGGATGGAACGAACAGCGTTCAAATCCCGTCAGGAACTATTCCTGTAACGGAAGATGAAAACTTCGCTATCGAACTTTGGTTCAACGGCGCAGAACAAGCTAATGCAACACTGCTTTCTGCCGGAGATGGTATTCTGGATATGAATGTTAACGGAAAACTTTCTATCGGATTCAATGCGGATAAAAAGCTGACTTTACGCTCCAAAGGCGAAAGTTTCGAATTGAGTAATAAAAACTTGTTAGACGGGAAATGGCATCACTTGGCATTAAATGTGGTTCGAGGCGGTTATGCTACGGTATATGTGAACGGAACACTTGAAAAACAGATAACTGCTTCCAATATTGGTGCTGTAGAATCAGGCGAAATATCGCTCGGATCGAACAAGTACTTCACACAAGGAGCAAGCGGTGTGGAAAGCAAGAATGAAAACTTCTTCAAAGGAAAGTTGGACGAAGTACGTATCTGGAAATCAACGCTTTCTGCCTCCATGTTCAATCTGAATCGCTACAACCGTTTGGTTGGAAATGAAACCGGATTGGCTGCATACTATCCGTTTGAACGCACGTACGTGGATGCAATTACCAATCGGAATGAAACCGATGCTACGTTGATAGGATTTACCGAAGGTAAGGTAGATTCAGCAACTATTGTAAAAGCAATATCTTATGAAAGCGTGAATGTGCCGCCGCTGAAAGAAGCGCGTGTTACCGAAAACGTAAATCACACCTTTACAGTTTCCAAAGACAAAGTGGTAATCAATATCACCGAGCCTACGTACCGCATTGAAGGACGTACGCTTGAAATGGAACTCATACGTGTGCAAGACCTGAACGGTAACGAGATTAAACCGATTAAATGGACGGCATTCATTAACCTCAATCGCTTGAACTGGAGCGATGATGCGGTGAATGTAACGCAGGAACATTTGAGTTCTAATACGGTAGAAGTTACTATCAGCAATCAAAGTGGAAAAGAAGAAAACTGGGCAATCAGCAATATCCCTGTATGGCTTGGCGTAAGTAAAACGCAAGGAACGCTGAAACCGCTTTCAAGCGAGAAAATCGTCCTTACATTCTTGGCATCCGCGCCGATTGGCTCTTACGAAGACAATATTTACCTCACGGGTAATAATCAAATTGAAGAGCCGCTGGCAGTTTCGCTGAAAGTAACCGGAACAAAACCGAACTGGACGTTCAACCCGGATGATTTTGAAACTTCGATGAATATTGTCGGTTCGCTAAAAGTGGACGGACAGCTGAGCGAAGACAAGGAAGATATTCTGGCAGCGTTTGTTGACGGTAAATGTGTAGGGTTGGCATCGCCAACTTATGTGAAAAATCTGAATACGTATCTTGTTATGCTGAACGTGTATGGTTCTTCAGCTGCGAACGGCAAGCAAGTGGAATTCAAAGTGTGGGATGCTTCCACCGGAAAAACGTACCCGGTAGTAAATGCTTCTGAAAATATAATTTTCACGAATGATGCGATTTACGGCGGACTTTACAAACCGGTTGTATTTGATGCAGCCAACCTTGTAGAACAAAACATCAACTTGACGCAAGGCTGGAACTGGATTTCATTCAACGTGGAACATGTGGATATGTCACTTCAAAATATATTTACCCAAGTGAAAGCTCAAACCGAGTTTATCAAAGATAAAGTCTCGATGGCGGTTCCGTCAGCTACCGGTTGGGCAGGAGTTATTGACTCGCTTTACGTAGGGCAGATGTATAAAGTGAAAAACAGCGCTCCTGTAAGATTGAACTATCTTGGAAAGGAAACGAATCCGCGCGAAGTCGGTATCGATGTGGTATCCGGTTGGAACTGGATTGGATATACTCCGCAAGGTACTATGCCTGTAACCGTGGCTATGGCAGATGCAAATCCTGTAGCAGGTGATTTGATTAAGAGCAAAAATTCATTTGCGGTGTATTCCGGTACCGAATGGATTGGAGACCTTAAATACCTCACTCCGGGTGCAGGTTACATGTATCAGACCACAGTTGGCAAGAGATTCTTCTACCCGACAAACTACATTTCACGTGTACCGTTGCAAGTGGCAGAAAACAACGACTTCTACTACAATCCAAGCAACAGTAACTACTACGGCAATATGAATATTATTGCACAAGTACAATACGAGGACGGAACAGTAGCAACCAATATGGAATTGGGAGCCTTTGTAGGAACAGAATGCCGCGGTACGGAAATCACCCGCAATAATGACTTGATTTTCTTAACCATTGCCGGTGAAGACGGAAAAGATGATATTCTCTCCTTCAAAGTGTATGATAAGGATATCAACCGTGAAGTTTCAGTTCCTAACATATTTATTAAATATGTGAATGACGGACTAATCGGTAGTCTGGAAAATCCGCAAATCATCACTATTTCAAAAACACTTACAGGCTTGAATGATGTGAATACGGCAGGAATTTCCGTAACTCCGACACTTGTAAACGACAAACTGTTTGTTCAGTCTGAAAATGCCGAACTGAAACGTATCGTCATTGCCGACATCAACGGTAAAGTGGTTTACACGGAAGAGAAACCGGAAATGTACAATGAAATCCGTGTAAATAATCTGCTAAGCGGTGTTTATTTCGTAGAAATAATTACACAAGCGAATGAACGAAAAGTAGAAAGAATAGTGAAGAGATAAAACACTTCAAGCCGCACACCAAGTAGCTGGAATTAAACCCCGCAGGCACTCTAAGTGTGGCTAAATTGAAGTTATTCTTAATGAAAAACGGTTCCGTACGGAACCGTTTTTTTTTGTGATTACCAGCCCCCAACCTGGGGTGTTGAAAATTTGGACTTAAAATTTAAATTCTTCGTTCCGGTTTTGTATTATTTTCACTTTCCTTGCCCCCTAAATCCCCCAAGGGGGACTTTAAGCTGCGTGCATAAAAACAGTATTTTCGCTTTTTTGACTGCCCTTTCTTCCCCCTTGGGGGAAGTCCCGAAGGGGAAGGGGGCATCAAAGGTGAGATGAAAGAATAAAGTGTCATGTGTCTCGTCCTAAAAAAAGTTTACACATTTTGTCATACTTTTTTTGTTTTAGGAGTAAACCTATTTCAGGACATGACAATTCTTAAAGTCCCATTGCTGAGGATTTAGGAAACTTTACACCTGCTCCAAAAACGCGATTCTTTTCTCAATTGGTGGGTGAGTGGCAAACAATTCATTTAAGAATGATGCCCTTTTCTTTATTGGATTTTCGATAAAAAGCTGAGCCACATCGTTTTGCTCTATAGCCTCAATCAATGGGTCTGCTGATATTTTTCGAAGTGCGGAAGCCAGTCCGGCCGGATTTTTCGTCATTTCCGCACTTCCGGCATCAGCCATGTATTCCCGCTTTCGTGAAATTGCTAATTTCATCAAAAACGTTATTGAATAACCTATAATAGCCAATACTAAGATAAGCAAAATTATTAAAATAGTTCCGGCTCCATTGCCTTTTCCATTTCTTCCGGATGAAACTCTTGGTCGATGGATTAAAATCCGTGTCATGAATTGAGTCAGAAACGAAAAAATCCCGACAAATACGATGGCAACCATCATCACTTTCACATCATGATTTCGGATATGCATCAGTTCATGAGCTATCACAGCCTCAAGCTCCTTATCATCAAGTTTGTCAATAATTCCGCGAGACAAAGTTACGGTGTAATTTCTCTTATTTATCCCGCTTGCAAAAGCATTCAGCGAATCGTCTTCTATGATATTGACAATCGGCATTGGCATACCGATTCCTATACAGAGATTCTCCGTTAAATTATAAACCCGTTTGTTCTCACGCCTTTCGAGCGTTTTAGCTCCGGTCGCTTTGTTGATAATAAAGGAGTGTGAAAAATACGCAATCACAAACCAAATTCCACAAACCGCGACTACCCATGGTAGAACTTGCAGAAATGTAATTTGTTGGTTTCCCAGCTGATAATCATATTGATAGGCGTATTCATTGTAATCAAGGAATAGATTGGATACGAAAATTCCCAACCAAGTGAGTCCTAATATCACACATGGAAATAGAACAAGCATAAATACGGATCGATAGGTATTTCGCCTGATCTGAGTTTGTAAACCAATATAATTCACTTTGTTATTAGAATTTTACTTCAGGAGCTTTGTCTAATTTGGTTCTGTCTTCTCCTAAATCAAACATAGTTTCACGGCGGAAATTGAACATTCCGGCAATTATGTTTGCAGGAAAAGTTTCTACGGCATTATTGTACTCACGTGTCGCGGAGTTAAAATATCGTCTTACAGAAGCCAATTTATTTTCCACATCCGCCATTTCTTCTTGCAGTTGCAGGAAATTCGCACTTGCTTTTAAGTCCGGATAAGCCTCCAAAGAAACTTTCAGTCCGCTCAACGCCGAGGTAAGTTGATTCTCAGCAGCGATTTTTTCGCCTATACCATTCGCGGCAATTGCTGCAGCACGCGCATTGGTCACTTTTATAAGTGTTTCGCTTTCGTGTTTCATGTAACCTTTTACGGTCTCAATCAGTTGCGGAATCAAGTCGTGTCGCTGTTTTAGCTGCACATCGATATCTGCAAAGGCGTTTTCACGCGTATTGCGCAATTTTACAAGGCGATTGTACAATGACATTATTATTAATGCCAACACCAAAATAACAATGATAAGAATTAAGAATGCCATACTTGTCTGGTTTTAAAAGTTATAACTGCAAATATAAATTAATATTTTCAAATATTAATGTTTTTCATTATGACAAAACAGAGAAATAATTCAGATTTGGTCTTAACAGTGTTTTTGTTGATTGTTTTCAGCATAAGCGTATTCTGCTTTTTTAAGTAAAAAATACCAATCAGATGGAAAAAGTGAATGATTTTTAGAATAATTCTAAATTAATTTTGTTTTTTATATCAAATTAGTGAATTATTTCTTTAATAATTGAGATTTAAAAAGTATCTTTGCACCGTTTTTTTTAAGCACTTTAATTTCAAATCAAATTTTAATGGCTAATTCTATAGTTGTAAAAAAGGGATTGAACATCAAGATTGACGGGAAAGCTTTTGAGAATGTATCCAAAGTGAAACCTTCAAGTGTTTTTGAAGTTTATCCTGATGTTTTTCATGGCGTTATCCCCAAAATGTTAGTAAAAGGCGGAGAATCCATACAAGCCGGATCTCCATTATTTTATAACAAGAATTTTGAAGGGATGAACTTTGTCTCTCCTGTAAGTGGAAAAGTTCGTGAGGTAGTACGTGGAGAAAGAAGAAAAGTTATGAGCATTGTCATCGATGCGGATTCTGAAATTGATTATCTGAAATTTGATGTGAAAAATGCAGATAAGCTTGACAAAGATACGATCAAAAATTTACTGCTTCAGTCGGGACTTTGGGTGTATATCAAACAAAGACCTTATGATGTAATCGCCGATCCGATGCTTTCTCCAAAAGCTGTTTTTATTTCCGGATTTGATTCTTCGCCCCTTGCGCCTGATTATGAGTTTGTGATGAAAAACCAAATGAAAGATTTTCAAGCGGGAATCAATATCATTTCAAAACTGACAAGCAGTAAGATTCATATTGGAATTCCTTCTGAAGACTCTATTTTCAAAGGTGTTAGTGGGGTTCAAACTACTGTTTTCAAAGGGCCGCATCCGGCAGGAAATGTCGGTGTGCATATAAATAAAATTGATCCGATAAATAAAGGTGAAACTGTATGGACGATTAATCCGCAGGATGTTGCCATTATTGGCCGGTTCTTTGAGAAAGGTGTTGTAGATTTAACCAAAATTATTGCACTCACCGGTCCTGAAGTTGAAAAGCCTCACTATTTTGAAACTGTTTCAGGAAACAACATAGCTGACATCGTGAAAGGAAACTTAAAAAATGTTTCTTATCCGCTTCGATATATCAGTGGCAATGTGCTGACAGGTTTGAAAATCAGTGAAAAAGGATATCTGACTCCTTACGCTTCACAAGTTACGGTGATAGATGAAGGCAGCCAGACTCATGAAATGTTTGGTTGGGCTATGCCGCGATTAAACAAATTTAGCGCGAGTAATCTTTTCTTTACTAAACTTTTACCCCGCAAAAAATTCAAATGGGATGCCCGTATGCTAGGTGGCCCGCGTTCCATCATCATGTCGGGAGAGTGGGAGAGAGTTTTTCCGTTTGACATACTTCCTGAACAGCTTATTAAAACTATGATGGCAGGAAATATTGAACGCATGGAAAATTTAGGAGCATATGAAATTGCTCCGGAAGACTTTGCACTTTGTGAATTTGTAGATACTTCGAAACTTCCATTGCAGGATATTGTAAGAAAAGCGCTGGATGAACTGAGAAGTGAAATGATTTAATAAAATTGTAACAACCGCTGCTTCAATTCTTAATTTGTAAGAATAAACTGAAAAGCAGAGAGCGCCATTTTATTACTATTTAGCGAAAATATTAAAAAAAGAATAACTTCAATTCTTGCTCACAAATGCCCAAAGGGGATTTATCGAGCTTTGTATTAGAAAAAAAATGAATAATTTTAGAAAATTAGTTGACAAAATAAAACCAAACTTCTTACCGGGTGGAAAATTTGAAAAACTTCACTCTACGTTTGATGCGATTGAGACTTTTTTATTTGTCCCAAATACCACATCTAAAAGTGGTACACACATTCATGATGCAGTTGACAGTAAGCGTACCATGATCGTGGTTGTAATTGCTTTGATTCCGGCGTTACTTTTTGGAATGTACAATGTCGGTTTTCAGCATTATAATGCAATAGGACAGCCTGAAATTGGCTTTTGGTCTATGTTCTGGTACGGTTTTCTCGCGGTACTTCCCATTGTGATTGTATCGTATGTAGTGGGATTGAGTATTGAGTTTGCAGGCGGTCAAATCAGAAAAGAAGAGGTACAGGAAGGATTCCTCGTGACAGGTATGTTGATTCCCTTAATCGTTCCGGTTGATACGCCGCTTTGGATGATAGCTGTTGCAACCGCGTTCTCCGTGATTTTCGCAAAAGAAGTATTTGGCGGTACCGGCATGAATATCTTCAACGTTGCTTTGGTTGCTCGTGCATTCCTTTTCTTTGCTTATCCGCAGTCCATGTCAGGTGATAAAGTTTGGATTCGGACAGGTGAAACCTTTGGCCTTGGCGGTGGAAGCGTTGTTGACGGATTTTCCGGAGCTACGCCGCTTGGACAAGTCTCTACAGCTACTACAGCTAACGTGGATGTAGTAAATATGTTTGGAGAACAATATTCATTGATGGATACGATTATTGGTCTAATGCCGGGTTCTATTGGAGAAACATCGATCATTGCAATTGGTATTGGAGCTTTGATACTGTTAATCACAAAAGTTGCCAACTGGAAAGTGATGCTATCTGTTTTCGCCGGCGGCATTTTCGCGGGATTAATATTTAATCAATTCGGGCCAGAAACAGCGTCAGCTAATCTACCTTGGTTTATGCATATAACGTTAGGCGGTTTTGCCTTTGGAGCCGTATTTATGGCCACAGACCCGGTGACTTCATCGCGTACCGAAACCGGTAAATGGATTTACGGATTCCTTATCGGAGTGCTCGCAATCGTTATACGTGTACTTAATCCCGGATATGCGGAAGGAATGATGCTCGCTATATTATTGATGAACATCTTTGCGCCGCTTATAGATTTCTATGTGGTTGACGCTAATATCAAGAAAAGACTTAAACGGGTGAAGGTGACAACAAGTGAACGTGTGAACAAGTAAATTCTTAGTAATATGGTTCATACTATTAATGAATGAAATTCCGTTCTTTTACACAAAATTTTTTAAACCTAAGATTTCAAATTTTTCATACAATGGATACAAATAAAAATAGTTACACATTTATATATGCCATAATCATGGTGGTAGTGGTCGCTTTGATGTTGGCTTTGGTTTCCGGCGCTTTGAAAGAGAGACAAACTACTAATGTGGAACTCGATAGAAAAAAACAAATATTAAGTTCCATTAATATTGATATAAAAGGACAAGATATAGAAGCGCTTTTTGACAAGTATATCCCTAAAGCTCTCATCATTACAGGAAAAGAAACGAGAGAAGAAAGTGGAAAAGCGTATGACATGACACGTCCGTTGGAAGATGGCGGTATTCCGGTATACATAGCTGATATTGATGGTCAGACTAAATATATTTTATCCGCATATGGCGCCGGTCTTTGGGGACCGATATGGGGATATGTTGCGTTAAATGATGATAAAAACACCGTTTATGGGACTTATTTCGCCCATGCGAGCGAAACTCCGGGGCTTGGAGCTGAAATTGCCAACAAACAATTTCAAGATGAATTTATAGGTAAAAAAATATTGAACGATGAGAATAAATTTGTATCAATAGCCATTGTAAAACCCGGTCAGCAAGCCGCCGATAGAGACTATGTAGATGGTATTTCAGGGGGCACCATAACAAGTAAAGGCGTAGAGGATATGATTTATAAAAGCATTATTGCATACGAATCATTTTTAGAGCAAACATCACAACAATAGGAGAGATAGTTAACAATGAAATTACTGAACACAAAATCTAAAGGAGTCCTTTTAGGACCATTAAATAAAAACAACCCAATCACTGTGCAGGTGCTGGGGATTTGTTCGGCTTTAGCCGTTACGGCTAAGTTAGAGCCTTCGTTAGTTATGGGTATTTCCGTAATTGTTATTATGGCATTGTCAAATGTGATTATTTCGCTATTGAGAAATACCATTCCTAACCGCATCCGAATAATTGTTCAATTGGTAGTTATTGCTTCCTTAGTTACGATTGTAAGTGAATTCCTTAAAGCTTTTGCTTACGATGTGTCAGCGCAGCTATCTGTTTATATCGGTTTGATTATCACCAACTGTATATTGATGGGACGACTCGAAGCTTTTGCTATGAGCAACAGACCTTGGGAGTCTTTACTGGACGGTGTCGGTAACGGAATCGGATATGCCTGGATACTCGTTGCAGTCGGATTTTTCCGTGAACTATTGGGTTCCGGTTCATTACTTGGAATTCAGATAATTCCCGAAGCGCTGTATGAATTTGGATATGTAAATAATGGTCTGATGATGATGCCGCCAATGGCGTTGATTTTAGTCGCGTGTATTATTTGGGTTCAGCGAGCAAAAAACAAAGACCTGCAAGAAGAACAGCATTAATTAAAACAGTCAGTTTAATTGATTATACACAAAAAAGTGTTGTCAAATGATTCAAAATCAAAGAATTAAGAGCTAAATTATAATATGGAAAATAATCTAAACATATTCGTAAAGTCAATTTTTGTTGACAATATGATTTTTGCTTACTTTTTGGGAATGTGCTCATACTTAGCGGTTTCTAAAAATGTAAAAACTTCAATGGGATTAGGACTTGCAGTTATTTTTGTGTTAGGTGTTACGCTTCCTGCCAACTATCTCCTTGAAAACTATGTGCTTAAAGCCGGTGCGCTGAGTTGGATAAGTCCAAATTTTGCTACATTGGATTTGAGCTATTTGTCTTTCATCTTATTTATTGCAGTGATCGCTGCCATTGTACAGTTGGTTGAAATGATTATAGAGAAATTTAGTCCTGCACTTTACGCCTCGTTGGGAATTTTTTTGCCTCTTATCGCCGTAAACTGTGCCATCATGGGTGGATCGCTATTCATGCAGCAGCGTGCATTTCACAACATCGGAGAAGCCTCATCTTATGCGCTCGGATCAGGTGTTGGCTGGTTGCTTGCCATTATCGGGCTTGCGGCAATTCGTGAAAAAATGGAATATTCCAATGTGCCAAAACCATTACGCGGGTTAGGAATTGCATTTATCGTGGTAGGATTAATGGGTATCGCGTTCTTGGCATTTTCAGGCCTGAAAATTTAATCACATTGATTAATCGATAATTAAAATTACATAAAAACAATACTATTTACATTTTTTCTACGCTTTCGAATTCTTTTTTCGGGGAGAAAAAGAAAGTATTAATCTATATAAAATCGAAATATGTTATTAGCTTTTGATCTTACAGCAATATTATCAAGTGTAGCAGTTTTCTTTATTGTTATTATTTTTTTGGTAATAATACTTCTTTTTGCTAAAAAATATTTGGTGCAGTCCGGTGATGTGAAAATTTCTATCAACGGGAATAAGGAAATTACCGTAGAAGCCGGCAATACACTGCTGAATACATTGGCTGTCAATGATATATACCTGCCTTCTGCTTGTGGTGGCGGAGCTACCTGCGGAGAGTGCATATGTCAGGTCGAATCCGGTGCAGGTCAGATTTTGCCTACTGAGGTTGTCCATTTTACGCGTAAAGAGATATTGGATAATTGGCGTCTGGGTTGTCAAGTAAAGGTGAAAAATGACTTGGTAGTCAAAATAGACCCAACCATTCTGGATATTAAAAAATGGGAATGCGAAGTAATTTCAAACCATAATGTTGCTACGTTTATTAAAGAACTGATTGTAAAACTTCCTGAAGGTGAGCATTTGAAGTTTATTTCCGGTAGTTACATTCAGATTGATATTCCTAAATACAATTTAAAATATTCGGACTTTGATGTTGAAGAGCGTTTCCGTCCGGCTTGGGACAAATGGAAAATGTGGGACATCCCAGCTTCGAATGACGAAGAAACAATGCGAGCGTACTCTATGGCTAATCACCCCGCAGAAGGTGATATTATCATGCTTAATGTCCGCATCGCGACTCCCCCATATGATAAAGCGAATGATCGTTGGGCTGATGTTCCATCGGGAATCGCCTCTTCCTACATTTTCAATCTGAAACCGGGTGACAAAGTACAGGTTTCAGGTCCGTTTGGCGAGTTCCACCCGGTGTTGGATACTAAGAACGAGATGATCTATATTGGAGGTGGGGCAGGTATGGCTCCGTTGCGTTCACATTTACTCCATCTGCTTGAAACACTGAAAATCAAGGATCGTAAGATATCGTATTATTACGGAGCACGTGCATTGAACGAAGTGTTTTACATGGATGACTTCTTGAAGTTAGAAAAAGAATTCCCAAACTTCACCTTCCATTTAGCGCTTGATCGTCCGGATCCGATTGCGGATGAAGCCGGTGTTAAATATGTAGCCGGATTTGTTCACCAGGTATTATATGATACCTATCTGAGTAAGCATGATGCTCCGGAAGATGTGGAATACTACATGTGTGGACCCGGTCCCATGGCCAAAGCTGTCGAAGAAATGCTTTGGAATTTAGGTGTTCCGAAAGAAAATCTCCGTTTCGATGACTTCGGATAACAATATTGTTGGCTTAACTAACTCTAAAAGGCGGTCTTGAAACCGTCCTTTTTGCTTTCAAAAACTACCAAGTTTAAGTGGATTAGATATTATCCATTCCTAATATTTGTACATTTCACAGAGAATTTTACACTGAAAAGTCATATTATCCAGATTTATTTATAAAAATAAGAGTTTGGCTCAGTTTTTGCTGTAATATAAATACTTTTCATAATATGAATACTGTAGGTTGCTATTTCTGCCGAACATGAATTCATGATTTGCCTTAAATTAAAATAATCTACTGATCTTTTTTTTTTCTACCTGCCTCTGTAAGCATTCATATTTAGTATGCAGAAATGATAATTATTAAACTCAGAATTTTTCTTTTTTTTTAATTCTCACATATTCAGTATTTTATAATTATTTTTGAATAAATCATCAATAATTTACAGAAATAATTTTGTTGTTAATGAAATAGTTTTTACCTTTGCACCCGCTTTGAGAGAAAAGTGGTTTATATTGTTTTAGTTTTACTTCCTTATTTTTGTTTGAAAAAATAAAATTTATTTTTGATTTTATTTTGTGGGATTAAAACATTTGTATTATCTTTGCAGTCCCTTTCGCTCAAAAAGTTGAGTGGTTTTTCGGTAGGGGTTAAAAAGCGCGTTACGGTTGATACGTTTGACAGCGTATTTTATCGACAAACAAACGAAAGTCTTCGGTTTTTAAGGAGTGTTTAATGCTGGGAAGCATTTCACGATATACCAAATTTCCGGGGGTTACACTTTCAAAAGAGATCTTTGTAAAAAATTGAAACAACCAAAGAAGATGTAGTATAAAGAATGGGGAAATACTTTTTTTTATGCCACGTCAATTCTAACAGGGGATTTTGTTATATTATATTTTTATGATTAATAAAGTCCAGCATACATTAAATTTAGTTACATCCTAACAAGATACAAACAATTTTTACAACGAAGAGTTTGATCCTGGCTCAGGATGAACGCTAGCGATAGGCCTAACACATGCAAGTCGAGGGGCAGCACAAAGAGTAGCAATACTTTTGGTGGCGACCGGCGCACGGGTGAGTAACACGTATGCAACCTGCCTTCTACAAGAGGATAACCCGTTGAAAGACGGACTAATACTCTATAATACAGGGGCGCCGCATGGCGATATTTGTTAAAGATTTTATCGGTAGAAGATGGGCATGCGTATGATTAGCTAGTTGGTGAGGTAAGGGCTCACCAAGGCAACGATCATTAGGGGTTCTGAGAGGAAGGTCCCCCACACTGGTACTGAGACACGGACCAGACTCCTACGGGAGGCAGCAGTGAGGAATATTGGTCAATTAGCGAGAGCTTGAACCAGCCAAGTCGCGTGAAGGAAGACTGTCCTATGGATTGTAAACTTCTTTTGTCAGGGAATAAAGTTGGTTACGTGTAACCATTTGCATGTACCTGACGAAAAAGGCTCGGCTAACTCGGGGCCAACAGCCGCGGTAATACCGAGGATCCGAGCGTTATCCGGATTTATTGGGTTTAAAGGGTGCGTAGGCGGCTCTATAAGTCAGTGGTGAAATCATCAGGCTCAACCTGATACCTGCCATTGAAACTGTAAAGCTTGAGTATTATCGACGCGGGAGGAATGCGACAAGTAGCGGTGAAATGCTTAGATATGTCGCAGAACACCGATAGCGAAGGCATCTCGCGAGGTAATCACTGACGCTAAGGCACGAAAGCGTGGGTAGCAAACAGGATTAGATACCCTGGTAGTCCACGCCGTAAACGATGGATACTGTCTGTTGGGGCTTCGGCTTCAGTGGATAAGCGAAAGTGATAAGTATCCCACCTGGGGAGTACGTTCGCAAGAATGAAACTCAAAGGAATTGACGGGGGCCCGCACA
>JAAYIT010000095.1 GCA_012523295.1 Porphyromonadaceae bacterium
CCAAACTCGCCCCAAATGTTTCGGTTTTTGAAACCTATTTACAGGCTCAAACAAGGACGATTCTTAACGCCGTTCTCTCTGATTTTTTGGCTCGCCGGACGAGGTCACTCGTTAGCAAGCCTTTTGAAAATGTCAGATTAAGCTTGCGATAGTTTAGTAATTTAATGTTCCGTGTATAAGATAATGCTGTAAAATATAGAAAAATGCACCCGCAAAATAGCCAATCAATGCTATCCAGCTTATTTTTCTTACATACCAGAAGAAATTAATTTTCTCCATTCCCATAGCAGCTACACCTGCAGCCGATCCAATTACCAGAATACTACCTCCTGTACCGGCACAATAGGCTAAAAATTCCCATAAATAATGATCCATCGGAAAATCTGCAAGGGAGTACATCCCTTGCGTGGCAGCTACTAAGGGTACATTATCTACAACCGATGATGCAATTCCGGTTGTCATGACAATAGCACTCAAATTTCCGATTTTTTCATCCAAAAATTGTGATAATTCGCCTAAAACTCCTGAAACATCTAACGAAGCTACAGCAAGCAAAATCCCTAAAAAGAATAAAATACTTGCCAAATCGATGCGTGAAAGGACATAAACCAATGACCGTTTTTTCACTTCTATTACTTCTCCTTCCGTATGCTTGTGATGCATTCGATCAATTACTACCCACAATATTCCGACTCCGAGCATCATTCCCATGAAAGGCGGAAGATGAGTCACCGTTTTGAAAATAGGCACCATTATCAACAAGCTGATTCCAAGAGCAAAAATGGATTTTTGCTGGATACGGGAAAGTTGTTTGTAGGATTCGGTAGCCAGGAATGGACGCTCTACTGAGCCCTTCATCTGAAATGACAGAATAGTAAGCGGTACAATTAAACTTATCAGGCTGGGTAAAAAAGTACGAATAATAATATTGCCGGCAGAAATCTGTCCTCCAATCCATAGCATGGTAGTAGTCACGTCTCCAATCGGACTCCACGCGCCACCCGAATTAGCAGCAATAATGACTATTCCCACATAAAATAATCGAGTATCTTGATCTTTAATCAGTTTTCTCAATAATGATACCATCACAATAGTGGTAGTAAGGTTATCGAGAATGGCTGAAAGGAAAAACGTAAGTAAACTGATTATCCACAATAAACTTGTTTTCTTCGTTGCTTTGATTTTTTCGGTAATCACTTCAAACCCATTATAGCTGTCAATCAGTTCTACAATGGTCATTGCACCCATCAAAAAAAACAATATACTCGAAATATCACCCAAATGATCGAGCAAATGTTCGTTGACCAACGCACTGTCTGATTGCGTCAAAATATAGATAGCCCAAGTAACGACTCCGGTGATTAACGCGGGAGCTGTTTTGTTAATTTTTATGTTGTGCTCCAGCGTAATAGCCGCATATCCAACAACAAATACAGCAATAATGATTAAAGTCATAATGAAATAATATTACTCTCAAAAATAAATAGGAAAATTGTATATTATAATTATTTAACAGTTTTCTGTATGGAAAATAAATAATCGGTCTAACTGACTTTTCATGTTAGACCGATTACCTAATAAAATATATGAATTTGAATTTTCATTGATAATTAACTGCAACAAACAGAGATTAATCCAATTTAAGCACAGCTAAGAAGGCTTTCTGAGGCACTTCAACAGAGCCGATCTGCTTCATCCTTTTTTTACCTTTTTTCTGCTTTTCGAGCAGTTTACGTTTACGACTCACATCACCTCCGTAACACTTTGCTGTAACATCTTTTCGAAGCGCTTTAATCGTTTCGCGAGCAATAATTTTCGCACCGATAGCTGCCTGAATAGCTATATCAAACTGCTGCCTTGGTATCAACTCTCTTAACCTTTCGCACATACGACGACCGAGCGTTACAGCATTGTCAAAGTGGATAAGCGAAGAAAGTGCATCTACAGGTTCTCCGTTCAGCAAGATATCCAATTTTATCAGTTTAGAGGGACGATATCCGTTCATATGATAATCAAAAGAAGCATAACCTTTGGAGATACTTTTCAGTTTGTCATAAAAATCGAACACAATTTCTCCCAACGGAATATCATAAACAAGTTCAATTCTATTACCTGAAACATATTCCTGCTTAATAAGTTCACCGCGCTTCCCAAGACATAGCGTCATAATAGGACCGATATAATCGGTTGCAGTAATAATGGAAGCACGAATATAAGGCTCCTCGATTGTTTCAATTGCCATAATATCAGGCAATCCCGATGGATTATGAACTTCCAATAATTCACCTTTCTTGGTGTGAACTTTATAGGAAACGTTGGGAACCGTAGTGATAACATTCATATCGAACTCCCTGTCCAAGCGCTCTTGAATAATCTCCATATGAAGCATTCCCAAAAACCCGCAACGGAATCCAAAACCAAGAGCAACTGAAGATTCCGGTTCAAACGTAAGTGAAGCATCGTTCAATTGCAATTTTTCCAACGAGTTTCTTAAATCCTCAAAATCCTCTGCATCAATCGGATAAACTCCCGCAAAAACCATCGGTTTCACCTCTTCAAAGCCGGAAATGGCTTTATCACACGGACGCTTCACGTGAGTAATCGTATCGCCGACTTTCACCTCTTTCGAAGTTTTAATTCCGGAAATAATATATCCTACATTCCCGGCACTGAGCGACTCCATAGGAAGCATTTCTAACTTCAAAACACCTAATTCATCAGCATCGTATTCCTTGCCTGTGGCAACAAATTTAACTAAATCACCTTTATTAATTGTACCATTTACAATTTTGAAGTAGGCGATAATTCCACGGAATGAATTGAAAACCGAGTCAAAAATAAGCGCTTGAAGCGGTGCATCGGGATCTCCTACCGGCGCGGGGATTCGCTCAACGATCGCCTCCAAAATCTCATCGATTCCCATTCCGGTTTTTCCGCTTGCACGGATAATTTCCTCCGGCTTCACTCCCAACAGCTGTACAATTTGATCCTCAACCTCCTCAGGCATTGCACTATCCATATCCATTTTATTCATAATGGGAATGATTTCCAAATCGTGCTCTACCGCCATATAAAGATTGGAAATAGTCTGAGCTTGAATACCTTGCGTAGCGTCAATTATAAGCAACGCGCCTTCACAAGCAGCGATGGAACGTGAAACTTCATATGAAAAATCAACGTGTCCGGGTGTATCTATCAAATTTAAAATATATTCCTCACCATTCAATTTGTAATTCATTTGAATGGCGTGACTTTTGATGGTTATACCTCGTTCGCGCTCCAAGTCCATATTGTCAAGCACTTGAGCCTGCAAATCTTTGCCGGATACAGTTTCGGTGTATTCGAGCAGTCGGTCGGCTAATGTGCTTTTTCCGTGATCAATATGGGCGATTATACAGAAATTTCTTATACGTTTCATCAAGTTAAAGGCTTTTTATAATGGGAGTGCAAAATTAGCAAAAAAAAATGGTTCTAAATAATTATCATACTGAACATTAACATAAAAATGATATGAAACAACTAAAAATCATAGTATTACTCACTCTGGCAGTTTCTTTTTCATACTGTAATCAGAGCAGCAAAAAGCAAAATTCTCAAACTAATCAGGAGAATTCTCCCATTGAAATTACTGAATCAAACGGAATGAATAGCTGTTATTTGGCGGTTTTGGGAAAGGATTCCGTCAAGCTTGAACTCGTTACCACTAAAGACAAATTCAAAGGATTTATGCACTACAAGTTTTTTGAAACAGACAATTCTATCGGCACGTATGAAGGAATTTTAAGCGGGGATACTTTAAAGGGAATTTACAGATTATTGTCAGAAGGAATTATTTCTTATTCGGAAAAATATTTTTTACTTAAAGACAACCAACTGCTTGAAGGTGTGGGAGAAATTGAATTTCCTAATGATTCGACTGTAAAATTCAAAGACCCGGGTCGATTGACTTATGGAGAAAGTATTAACTTAGAAAAAGTGGATTGTAAGGAAAATTTTATACCAAAAGAAATCAAAAAGTTTTATGAGGAATTTGTTGAGTAAAATTCTTTGAAATTTCCGACATTTTCAAATCCCTTTGTAATTATTGCAAGGGGATTTTTTTGTCTGTTTTTCGCGCTTGTTCGCATTTATTTTCAACAAAAATAAGCTTTAATCTGTTATCAAGCTACCGATTCTTGCAGAATTGGAGATCATTCAATCAGAAAATTTCAATTAAAAATCGACTATTTTATTATACAAAAAATGGAAAAACAAAATAAATATTCAAAAACAATCACTCAAGATCCGACTCAACCTGCAGCACAAGCGCAGTTTTACGCGTTGGGTTTGACCGAAGAAGATTTAGGAAAAGCTCAGGTGGGAATCGTCAGTATGGGATTTGATGGAAATCCGTGTAATATGCACCTAAACGGACTTGCCGAATATATCAAAAGTGGTGTTTGGGAAAATGATTTAGTGGGATTGATTTTTAACACAATCGGTGTGAGCGATGGCATGAGTAACGGCACAGACGGTATGCGTTATTCATTAGTGAGTCGCGATATCATTGCCGATTCGATAGAAACCGTATGTGAAGCTCAACATTACGATGCGCTTATAGCAGTTCCCGGATGCGATAAAAATATGCCCGGATCGCTTATCGCCATGGGTCGGCTCAATCGGCCTGCTATCATGGTTTACGGCGGTACAATCGAGCCCGGACATTACAAAGGACAAGACCTGAATATTGTTTCAGCTTTTGAGGCGCTTGGAGAGAAAATAGCCGGAAAACTTGATGAAAAAGAATTTAAGCAAGTCGTGAAACACAGTTGTCCCGGGCCCGGAGCCTGTGGTGGAATGTACACGGCAAACACAATGGCAGCCGCAATTGAAGCCATGGGAATGAGCCTTCCTTACAGCAGTAGCAACCCGGCAATCAGCGATGAAAAAAAGCAAGAATGCCGTGATGCGGGAAAATTTATCCGTATCTTGCTGGAAAAAGATATAAAGCCACGCGATATCATGACGAGAAAGGCATTTGAAAACGCTATCCGATTGATAATTATCTTAGGAGGAAGTACCAATGCTGTGCTTCATTTACTTGCTATGGCAAAAAGCGTAGGAGTGAAACTGACCATTGACGATATTCAGCATTTTAGTGATATGACGCCCGTTATTGCAGATTTTAAGCCGAGCGGAAGATTTTTAATGGAAGATCTGCATAAAAAAGGCGGTGTGCCTGCCGTAATGAAATACTTGTTGAGCAAAGGTTTACTTCATGGAGATTGTATTACGGTAACGGGAAAAACAATTGCTGAAAATTTGGAAAATATTCCTGATTTACAATTTCATAACCAACGAATTATCAAGCCACTCGAAGACCCGATAAAAACAACCGGACACCTTCAGATTTTGTATGGAAATCTGGCTGAAAAAGGAAGTGTAGCTAAAATAAGCGGATACGAAGGGGAGCGATTTGAAGGAACAGCGCGTGTTTTTGATGGTGAAAAAGAACTGATAGCGGGAATTTCGAGCGGACGTGTAAGAGCCGGAGATGTGGTAGTAATCAAGAATGAAGGACCGAAAGGTGCTCCCGGTATGCCTGAAATGCTCAAACCCACTTCGGCGATTATCGGTGCCGGATTAGGAAGAAAAGTTGCGCTGATAACAGACGGCAGATTTAGCGGCGGAACGCACGGATTTGTTGTCGGGCATATCACACCTGAAGCATTTGAAGGAGGTTTAATCGGACTTGTACAAGACGATGATATCATTGAAATTGATGCGGTAAACAATACCATTAATGTAAAAATTTCGGATGAAGAAATAGCTAAACGCCGATCTGAATGGGTGCAACCTGAACTGAAAGTTAAAAGAGGCGTACTCTATAAATACGCAAAACTTGTGAAAAATGCGTCGGAAGGCTGTGTAACTGATGAGTAATCTAACTACCTGGAATTTTTAAATGTAAAACGAAATTGGCACACAAAAAAGGTAGCTTTTTTATGTGGCGACATTCCTGTCTCCACTCCCGAAGGCGTATCTGTTCTGTCAAATGAGTAAATCATGACATCCAATAGTTCTCTCCCCATCGGGGAGAGTTAGAGAGGGGTCGGGGGAGTTAGAGAGGGGGCTTCTTTACTTCCCCGTAATTATCCGTTTAATCTCATTTAATTTATTGAGCGCGTCAATCGGCGTCAGGTTATTTACATCAAGTTCTTTGATTTCGTCACGGACTTGTTCGAGGACGGGGTCGTCGAGCTGGAAAAAGCTGAGTTGGTAGCCTTCACGCTGAGCAGCAATTTCACCTACAGGCTTAGCAATGCCGGTTTGACGGTTGTCGTTTTCTAATTGTTCGAGGATTTTCTCGGAACGCTTTACAATGCTTTGGGGCATGCCGGCCATTTTTGCCACGTGGATACCGAAACTGTGTGCGCTTCCGCCACGTTCTAATTTTCGCAGAAAAATAATTTTTTTATCAATTTCCTTGACCGAAACGTTGTAGTTCTTAATCCGATTAAACGAATTTTCCATCTCGTTCAACTCGTGGTAGTGCGTGGCGAAAAGGGTTTTAGCGCGGGCATTCGGGTGTTCGTGAATATATTCCACGATAGCCCAGGCTATTGATATTCCATCGTAGGTGCTCGTACCGCGACCCAGCTCATCAAAGAGTACTAAACTTCGGTTGGAGAGGTTGTTCAGGATACTCGACGCTTCGTTCATTTCTACCATAAATGTACTTTCGCCCTGTGAGATATTGTCACTCGCTCCCACACGGGTGAAAATTTTATCCACCACACCGATTTTTGCACTTTCAGCTGGCACAAAACTGCCGATTTGGGCCAAGAGCGTGATAAGTGCAGTTTGTCTTAGCAAGGCAGACTTTCCGGACATATTCGGACCGGTTACGATGATGATTTGTTGTGTTTTATTATCAAGAAATACATCGTTGGCGATATAGCTTTCGCCAAGTGGCAGTTGCTTTTCAATCACCGGATGTCTGCCCTGTTTAATGTCCAATTCATCAGAATCATTTATTTCCGGACGAACATATTTATTTTCAACGGCTACACGGTAAAATGAGAGTAAGCAGTCTAATTGAGCAATTAAATTAGAATTCAACTGAATGGCAGAAACATAATCCAATAGACTAAAAATCAGCTCATTGAATATTCGAGTCTCAATAATCTGGATCTTTTCTTCGGCACCCAGAATTTTTTCTTCATATTCCTTCAGTTCCTGCGTAATGTAACGCTCGGCACTTACTAAGGTTTGCTTCCTGATCCAGCTTTCCGGGACTTTGTCTTTATGCGTATTCCGCACTTCAATGTAGTAGCCGAATACATTGTTGAAGGCAATTTTAAGCGATGGAATACCCGTTTTTTCGCTTTCTCGCTGCTGTAGTTCTAACAAATAATCTTTCCCTGAACGGGCCAATTTTCTCAATTCATCTAATTCGGTATCCACACCGGAGCGAATCACATCGCCTTTATTAAGCATAATGGGCGGATCATTCTGGATTTCTTTATGGATTTTTTCTGAAATAATTTTGCAGGGATTGAGTTGGTCTGCTATTTTCTTCAGTGTTTCGTTCTCTGAATTAGCACAAGCGTTTTTTATTGGTTCAATGGCATTCAGCGCGGTTTTCAATTGCACGACCTCCCGCGGATTGATACGTCCCACCGCCACTTTGGAGATAATTCGCTCCAAATCGCCGATAAGAGAAATTTGCTGTTCGAGTAATTTTCGTAACTCTTTATCTTTGAAAAACTGCTCCACAACCGAGTGGCGTTCTACAATCGGTTTTACATCTTTCAGCGGAAATGCTACCCAGCGCTTCATCAATCGCCCTCCCATCGGACTAATTGTTTTATCTATCACATCCACGAGCGTTTTTCCACCTTCATTCATAGAGCCGTACAACTCCAAGTTCCTTACTGTAAAGCGATCGAGCCAAACAAAATGGTCTTCTTCGATACGCGTTAGTTGAGTAATGTGATCGGTTTGTGTGTGATGCGTCAAATCCAAATAATGAAGAGTTGCACCGGCTGCCACAATACCGTTGGTGAGATTCTGCACACCGAAGCCTTTCAGACTCTTGGTTTCAAAATGCTTCAAAAGCCTTTCTTGCGCATTATCGGGGATAAAAGTCCAATCTTCGAGCGCGTAAGTAAAGTATTTTGTTCCAAAATGATTTTCAAATTCCTTCTTTTTTGTTCGGTCAAAAATGATTTCTTTAGGCGAAATGCTGCTCAGCAGTTTATCCACATATTCAATTGTTCCTTCCGCGATCAAAAATTCCCCCGTAGAAATATCAAGAAATGAAACTCCGGCTTGATTTTTATTGATAAACACACTGGCTAAAAAAGTATTTTCTTTCTGAGTAAGCGTAGTGTCGCTGTACGAAACACCGGGCGTAACAAGCTCTGTTACACCTCGTTTTACAAGTGTTTTGGTCGTCTTAGGGTCTTCCAACTGGTCGCAGATAGCTACACGACAACCTGCTCTGACCAATTTTGGTAAATAGGTATCGAGCGCGTGATGCGGAAACCCGGCAAGCTCTACCGATGAAGCTTTTCCATTGGCACGGCGTGTAAGCGTAATGCCCAAAATCTCGGATGCTTTGATAGCATCTGCGGAAAAAGTTTCGTAAAAGTCGCCACAACGAAACAGCAAAACCGCATCGGGGTGTTGCGATTTGATTTCGTTGAATTGCTTCATCATCGGGGTTTCAGCTATTTTGGTCATAGGGTGTTAGTTGGAAAAATATGTAAATGAGAAAATGAGTAAATGAGAAAATGAGTAAATGTGTAAATGAGTAAATGTGTAAATGAGTAAATTAATTGTATTATGAAAATATATTGCTTTGATATCACAAATTGTGACATCGAGTTCATGTTTTTGCGAGTTTTGAGAATTTACAACTTCTTTTTCAATTTGGATTTACACTAACTACCCGCAAAGTTACACAAAAATTATTATTTGTTTTTGGGGGTTTCAAAATGAAACTGCAAGTGTGTTTTAGGGAAACGCCTACAGCGTTTGGTTTGTTCTGTGTTCTCGCTCCCCCCAATTGGCATTGGGGGTTATTCATAGGGTAACTTCTACGAAGTTGTTTTTTTAACATGTTAAAGTAGCGAAAATTAACTTAATACTGTCCACAGAAGTTTTGTCCGTAGGACAATCCCGTGAATAACCCCCAAATAAATTTGGGGGAAAATGGCATCAGCGCAATAAAACTCCGTAGGAGTTTCCC
>JAAYIT010000096.1 GCA_012523295.1 Porphyromonadaceae bacterium
AGAAAAAACAAATATTCAAAAAGCAAGCAAAGTGCGTTCTACAAAAGGATTACTTACATTCGTATTTGGCAGAATTGCGGCAGCTTACATTAATCTGATTTATTAATTCAAACCCTGATTCGCATATATAGTAAACGATGCCGGAGATACACGGTATACTAGCGAAAATATCAACACGCATGCTCCACATACTTTTGTTAGATATTTCAATGGAGAATCTCAGTCATTTATTGATGCTCATGGAAATAATGGTTCTTATGCAACTAAAAGCAGATTTGTAGCATTGAGTAAATTTAGAGATGGATCACGTGAGAGTGTGTCTTCTCAGTTCGGTCAAAGAGACGGCATTTTAGCCCGATCGGCAGAAGATTATTTGATGGTTGCAGAGGCTTACATTAAACAAAATAAATTTGATGAAGCTTTACCTTATATTAATGCGTTACGAGAAAGAGCCGGATATACTGACGGTGAAGACAGGAGTAAACATATTGATGGTGGTCAATCCTATCTGAATAATTTGAAAATACCAATTAAAGGTGATGGAGGAAGTGGTTTGAATAATGGCTTTGCTGTTTATTCTGATGTTAACACCTATTATGAGTCTAACAATCTCTCAGAAGTAGTTACAGGAAGTACGAAGATGAATATGAAGTTCAATTCTGTTGCAGAAATATTGAATTCTGATAAAGAATTTTATTCTGTTCTGGGAGCTTCCAGTGATTTGGAGAAAATGATGGTTTTCATCATGAACGAAAGATCCAGAGAGCTAATGGGAGAACTCATCAGATGGCCTGATCTTGCAAGAACGAAGCAGCTTGAAAAAAGATTTAAAACATTTAATGACGGTGTATTAGTCACTGGTTCTGATTTTAATGCATCTAAACATTATCTTCGTCCAATACCCCAGACGTTCCTTGACGCTGTGACTAAGAATGGAAAAGCATTAACTCCGGAAGAAAAGCAAGCAATGCAGAATCCGGGATGGTAAAAACTATTTACCATGATTTTTAGGTGTTTAGTTTTTTTAGTAGTTTGTTTTCAAATTTCTCTAATTGCTCTGCCGATGATTCGGCAGAGCAATTTCTTTGTAGAATAGCTGTGAAGATAACTGAAATTCAATAATAAGTGTTGATTTTAGTTAAAATTGAAACTACCCAAACTGCATAAATTGATAAATAAGCTATGAAAATTGATAAATGTTATACCTCCTAATTGCATGATTTATATAAAGGTAGTATTTTTATGCCTCACTTTTTCAATCGAAATAAAACATGAGAAAACACACATTTACCTTTTTACTGATTCTTCTTTTTTCACTTTTTAATTTTCAGGGTATTTATTCGCAAAAAAAGAAAGAAGTAATCAATGATTCCAATACGCCGCTCCATTTGCTTCAGCCGGATTACAAAATTCCCTACGGAGTTGTAGATAAAAATAAGGTCAAGAAAGACCTTGACCGAATTCTTAACTATTTAGATGTGGAAACTCCGTATGTTGTTGAGAATAAGGAGACAAGGCAGATTTATACTGATTTGTCAAAATTAGATCAGCATGCGCAACTCAGGCGAGGCTCTTTTCGCTTGGCGAGCTACGAGTGGGGTGTAACCTACGCAGCCATGCTTGCTGCGGCAAAAGCTACCGGAGATCAGCGATATGCCGATTATGTGTACAACCGTTTTGATTTCCTCTCCAAAGCAGCCCCCGAATTCAAAAAGTTAATGAATGATTACGGGGTCATCGATCCGCAAATGCGACAAATTCTTACTCCGCAGGCGTTGGACGATGCGGGTGCCGTTTGTGCCGCGATGATAAAAGCCTCCCGAGAAAACAAAAACCTGCAGCTTCGACCGTTGATAGATAATTACATCAATTATATCATGTTTAAGGAGTACCGCCTTTTTGATGGTACTTTCGCGCGTACGCGGCCTCAGATGAACACGGTTTGGTTAGACGATATGTTTATGAGCATTCCGGCGATTGTTCAGATGGGAAAACTGACCGGAGAACGGAAATATTTTGATGAAGCCGTAAAACAAATATTACAATTCTCGGACAGAATGTGGGTAGAAGAAAAAGGTCTCTTCCGCCATGGATGGGTAGAGTCCATGCAAAATCATCCTTCCTTTTTCTGGGGTAGAGCCAATGGCTGGGCTATACTTACACTGACCGAAGTACTTGACGAGTTACCAAACAGTCATCCACAACGTGACAAGATTCTGTCACTTTTACGCAAGCACATAAATGGGATTACCTCCTTTCAGTCCGGGGAAGGATTTTGGCATCAATTGATGGACAGAAACGACTCCTATCTTGAAACCTCTGCTACTGCTATATTTACCTATTGCATCGCTCACGCCATTAACAAAGGTTGGATTGATGCTGTGGTTTACGGGCCTTCGGCAATGCTCGGATGGAACGCCGTTTCCACAAAAATCAATGACCTGGGACAGATTGAGGGTACTTGCGTGGGAACCGGAATGGCGTTTGATCCTGCATTCTATTACTATAGACCGATTAGCGTTTTTGCGGCTCACGGATACGGGCCGGTGATTTGGGCGGGAGCGGAGATGATAACCTTGCTTGAAAAACAGCATCCCAAAATGAACGATAATGCAGTGCAGTTTTATGCCGTTGAACAAAAAACAAATGCTCCGATTTTCCACGTAAATGATGCCTCCAGACCTGATGAAGTTTTGGCCGGAAGTTCAAGAAAAGAGGAAAGTGCTCCCGTTGTATTTGTTATTGGAGATTCTACCGCGAAGAATGGGCGCGGAAAAGGCGATGGAGGCCAATGGGGTTGGGCAAGTTTCTTTGAGCAGTTTTTTGATACTTCGAAAATTTCCGTAGAAAATCATGCCCTTGGCGGCAGAAGCAGTCGTACATTTTATACGGAGGGACTTTGGAATAAAGTACTTCCCGGATTAAAAAAAGGTGATTACTTATTTATCCAGTTTGGTCATAACGATGGCGGCCCGCTCAATACAGGACGAGCGCGAGCCTCATTGAAAGGAACCGGGACTGAATCGGAAGTTGTAATCATGGAGCGTACGGGCGGTCCGGAAGAAGTTTTTACTTTCGGTCATTATTTACGAATTTACGTTCGGCAGGCTAAAGCAAAAGGAGCAATTCCGATTTTGCTTTCTCACACACCCGGCAATTCTTGGGAAAATGGAAAAATGATTCGTAATAATGAAACGTATGGTAAATGGTCGAGGGAAATAGCTGAACAAGAGGATGTGTTATTTATCGATATGAATGATTTGATTGCTAAAAAATGCGAATCGCTCGGACAGGAGAAGACAAAAGAGCTTTTTATTGACCGTGTACATACTTCTCGAGAAGGAGCTATTTTGAATTGCGAGGCATTAATTGAGGGAATAAAAATGAATCCGCATTTTGGATTGAATAAGTATATAAAATCACTAGTGTCCGGTTGTTTAATTTTTTAATTCTCTGAAATTCCTTTCTATAAGTGATTTCAAGAGTATTTTTATATTTTTCGATTTGAATTTTTTCTTGAACTTTGCCTGAAATATAAATTTC
>JAAYIT010000097.1 GCA_012523295.1 Porphyromonadaceae bacterium
TAAGTCAACACCACTACGGCAGACTACAAATCGGTTTCCTTCATTGAGATTGAACATAGCTTTTTTAAGGCAAAGTTCGCCCTTTGAAAGAATATTGAAAAGACGGCGAATGTGGGATGCTTACAAAGAAAAATATACTTTCTTATCTTTGCAGTTTGTAAATAAATAAAACGAATCATTGAACTTATGTCGATTTTTGGTGTTTGAGTTATAATTCATTCATGTATGTAAATTTTAGCACTTCACCTCCCCTTTAATTTCCTCTTTAACAGGTGGAATCGTATAAAAGTCGATTTTTCGTGCAAAATCTGAGTATTTATATAAACTCAAGTTGACCACAAGAATATTAGATAATCATAAAAAAAAATATAATGGATATTTCAGGAAAAGTAATAGCTGTATTACCGGAGCAAAGCGGACAAGGGAAAAACGGGCTTTGGCGTTCGCAGGATTTTGTAATTGAAACAAGCGAGCAGTACCCAAAGAAAATTTGTATTAATCTGTTTAATGACAGAATTGATAAATTTCCTATAGCTGTCGGAGAGAATGTTACGGTAAGTTTTGATATCGAGAGTCGTGAGTATAATAGTCGCTGGTACACTACAATTCGTGCATGGAATGTAAGAAAAGAAGAAGCCGCATCGCAACAAAATGAAGTTCCTCTACCCGATATTTCGCATGCTCCTCCAATAATCGACCAAAACAATCAATCCTTTAGCGTCGGAACTGATGATGTTAAAGATTTGCCATTTTAGCATTTCAAAATAATCTGAAAAAATAAAAGGTTGTCTCATTGTAATTCGGACAGCCTTTTATTATTAAAACCGGCATATCATTTCGTTATAAATTATTCCAACTAAATATACTGAGAATAAGCATATTACTGAAAAAAAACAAATCAACTATACTTTTGCAACGGCGAACTATAGTTTGGAGACATCCCAAGCTTTCTAATCTAAAATGACAAATATGCTGTAGAGGTGCAACTCATCGCTAAAATGAAGTAATTTTGGATTAAAAACTCAAGTTTTAATCAGTTTTTTTTAGATATCTCTTTGGAAACATTAATTTTTGAATATCTTTGTAATCCAATATTAATTTTGAAGTAAATTTTATGCAATTCAAAAACCTTCATAAAGTAATAAAAACCTCATTTTTTGTTCTTGTTGGTACTGTTTTTTTGCAATCTTGCATTACACCAAAAAAAACAAATTATCTCCAAGACTCATCCTCCTATATTCCTGCCTATATCGACAGCATTGGATATGAAGAGTACATTTTGAATCCAACAGACAAGCTTTATATCCGAATCTACTCTCCGGATCAGAAAACCAATATTCTGTTTAATGGAAGTACGCAAAACATAAGCTACATGTTAGGAAGCTCTGATTACTCCGATTTGTACACTTACACAGTGAGTGACAAAGGTACTATCAAGCTGCCGATTTTAGGAGAAATCAGTATTCAAGGTCAAACAGTAAGAGATGCTAAAAAAAACATCCAAACCGCTATTCAGTCCATAATAAAAGACGAATGTTCGATTGATTTAAGAATAGTAGGAAGGTATTTCAGCGTGATAGGCAGTACAACGAATGGAAGATATCCGATTCTAAAAGAAAAAATGAATATTTTTCAGGCTTTGGCTATGGCGGGTGATATAAGTACGTTTGGTGACAGAGGCTCTATCAAATTGCTCAGAGAAACGCCTGAAGGTGTAAAAGTAAGCACGTTTGACATTAGAAGTAAGAATATTATCAACTCTGAATACTACTATATTCAACCCAACGATGTGATATACATACAAGATGTGAGAAGTCAATTCTTTTCTGTAACTAACCTTGGCACAGCGCTTTCAACTACCTTCTCGACTATTTCATTCGCTGTGCTGATCTATAACTTGGTTAAACCTATAAAAGAAAAACAGAATACTTCGGAAACAACTCCCTAATTAATCCTACACTTTATTCTATGACTTTCAACTACAAACATATTCGCTTCCTTTTTTTAGCCTTAACAGTCCTGTTGTTAAGTTCATGCTACACTCAAAAAGACAAACGACTCCTGCAGGAAGCCAAATCTTTGCCACAATACTCCAATGAACTCTTCAAAGATTACTTGCTCCAAATCAACGATGAGCTCTACTTCAGACTTTTGACATCAGATGAAGATTTCTTGAAGCTGATTGAAACAGGAAACGTTTCTACGCAGCAAAGATTAAGTTACAGAATCTTTACCGATGGGACTGTAGATATGCCATTTGCATCTTCTATCAAAGTGGAAGGACTGACTATCGAACAGGCAACTGAAGAGGTGAGAAAACACTACGCGCAGTTGGTAAGCGATGCTGAAGTAAAATTAGCTTTAGCCAATAAGACATTTACCATAATCGGTGAAGCCGGATCAGGAGTTTTCCCGATTTACAAAGACAAGATGACAATCTACCAAGCTCTCGCTCAGTCAGGCGCTATAGCGCTCAGCGCTGACAGGAAGCATGTGAAAATAGTAAGAGAAACAAACGGAGTGCCTCAAATTCTGGAATTTGACATTCGCCCGAAATCAGTAATTGACTCAAAGTATTATTATATTTATCCAAACGACATTATCTACGTGCAAAAAGATGCGGCCAGCTTCTACAAAACGAATAGCTACAGTGGACTAATGGCGCTGATAACCTCATCATTATCACTTTTGACAACAGTATTTTATTATACAAAGTTTGTGAACAAGTGAACGCTGAATGAAGTCTGAAATATACGATTCAAGCAGCTCGGATATACAAGACTAACGTAATAAATGACTTTTACAACGCCTTTACTATCGTCTCTTTATTGACTTTGGGTATAAAAAATGGTTTTGTGGTTATTACAATTTTGAACCTGATTTTTCATAAAATTCTATATTTTCATACTAATTACCTAACATATTATGGAAGAAAACAAACAATATACGCAACAGTTTGATGACAACGATGATTCCGGTTTCAATCTGAAAGAATGGATTTTCTTATTTTTGAAATATTGGTATCTGTTTGTGTTTTTCGCACTTGTGGCATTCGGATTGGCTTATCTGAAAAACCGAACCTGGGTGGAAAGTTTCGAGTCGAGCGGTACGATTATTATCGACGATAGCCGAAGTTACGGCGGCAATGTCTTTATGCAGGGATTTGGAGTGCAATCCGGCTATAAAAACCTTGACAATCAGGTAATCATGCTCACATCCTATGACCTGATTAGCCGTGTGGTGGACAGTATTCCCTTTTTATCGACAGATTATATATCCAAAGGAAGATTTAAAACCAGGAATCTTTATAAAACCAGTCCGATTTACATCACAAAGGAGCACGTTGATCCGCGTGCATACGGTGTTTTATTCAAATTGGAACTAAACAAAGACGGTTCTTTTATAATATCGGATGAAGAAGGTAGAATAAATAAAAATCTGAAAATCAAAGGGCGTTTGGGTATTCCACTACAACACAATCTTTTCTTTATCACAGTAAATCACTCGATGCAATCTATAGATAACCGAGAAATTTATTTCAGATTGCGAGATAAATCTTCACTTATCGGAGATTTTATGTCCCGATTAAGCCCCCGATTTGTTGCGGACAGATCTTCCGTGCTCAAAGTCTCGTTGGTAAGCGAAACTCCGGCTCGTGATATTGATTTTATCAACAAATTATTTGAGGTGTTTTTGATTGAAAACTTAGAACGAAAAAACGATGCGGCCAACAAAACAATAAACTTTATTGACGAACAACTGAATTTAGTTTCCGATGCGCTGGCTCTTTCAGAAGGCGCCATGACTCAATTCAGAAAAAGCAACCAAATCGTTGACCTCACCAGCCACTCAAGCGAAGTGTTAGGAAAAGCTTCGCAATATGACAATCAAAAAGCGCAGTTGAAATTACGAGAAAACTACCTGAACTACTTAGCTAACTACCTGCAAACCAATTTAGAATCCGGTTCGATTGTAGCGCCATCCAGCTTAGGATTGAATGAACCGATGTTGATGTCATTGGTAGCTCAGTTTAATGACGTTATCTCAAAAAAGAATGAAACCAACGAAAAAAACCCACTGTATTCTCGATATGAAAGAGAAATCGAGAGTTTGAAAATATCTTTTCAAGAGGTAATAAAAAACATGCGTGCCTCCTTGCAGATTGAACAGAATGACTTAGACGCCAAACTTTCTACTGTCCAGCAGCAAATCAGCGCATTACCAATCAAAGAAATGCAGCTTATTGGAATAGAACGAAAATACCGGGTTGATGATAACTATTACACGTTCTTCCTTCAAAAACGTGCTGAAGCCGCTATTCAAAAAGCATCAAACAGCCCGGATAATAATTTGCTGGACAAAGCAAGAGTTACAGCATCTACGAACAGAGGCACAAAATCCAGGACTACAATGACTTACCTATTCATAGGTCTGCTGATTCCGGCACTCTTTGTAGTTCTCAAGGAGCTTCTGAACACTACCATTCGGGATGCGAAGGATATTGAAAGAAACAGTCCCTACCAGCTAATCGGTACAATCAAACACACGAATAGCTTAGATCCGGTTCTTGCCGCAAACCGTCCACGATCTTCGTTTACAGAAATGTTTCGGGTTATACGGACACGAATTGAGTTTATCGTACAGCGAAAAAACAACATAGCCATTCTTTCCACTTCGGCCGAATCGGGCGATGGAAAAACTTATTTTAACACGAATCTGGCCTCCGTGTATGCAATGACAGGACAAAAAACGATTTTGGTGGATATGGATATCAGAGAACCAAGTATCAACGAACGATTCGATATAAAAGAAGAGATGGGCGTAACTAATTACTTGATTGGAGACAAACCTCTTAATGAGTTGATTATCAAAAAAGAAGGAGTCAATTACGACATTCTTCTCGCTGGAACCGTTCCTCCAAATCCGGGTGAATTAATCCGTTCTGAAAAGCTTAAAGAAATGTTCAATGAGCTTCGTAAAACGTATAGTTATATCATTGTGGATACTTCTCCGATTGGTTTGGTGGCAGATGCGTATTCGCTTGCTCCAATGATGGATGCAAACTTGTTCATAGTAAGAAGTCATAAAACGAACAAAGCATTCTTCAAAAAACTTACCGAACAGTTAAGAAATGACAAGTTAAGTAAGTTCTACGTAATCCTGAATGATGTCAAATCAGAAGGCGGTTCTTATGTAAAATATTTGGGCAGCTATGGATATGGATACGGATATGGTTACGGTTACTACGGCAGAAAGAACAAAAAAGATAACCAATATGCTCATTACTACGAAGATGATAGCGAGATTTAATTGTTGAAAGAAACACAATCCCGTATCACGAAAATAACAATGAAGCTGTCTCAAATTTGAATCGAGACAGCTTCATTGTTTTATTTTTGCTTTTCCTGCTCAAGTGACATACAGCATTTAACTTACAAACAGGTGATTCCCGCTTTTCAGTCTTCGGTCTGTTAAGGGTCTGAATAAAACGAATGAATTTATTTCTTCATTCACATTCAAACCAACCGCGATGTTTTTCTACAGCTCTATTCATGACCCGAGAACCTTTTTTCTGAACAAAAAAACACTCATCGAACTCAACTGGAAGTACGAGGAGTATTTTCAGCAGATTCTATTCACTCCCCACCCTATATACATTTTTATAGATTATTTCTTTTATATTCTCGAAATTCTCCTCGGCAAATTCCGGATAATCACACATCAAGTGGAGTAAAATAAAATTATCACCCTTCCGGTATGGAGGTTGTTTGTATTTTTGCGGAATAATTTGAAAACCTAATCTGTGATAAAACTCTATTCGTCGGCTGCCCCACTCCGATGCATCTATCGGCTCAACCTCCAACACCAAGGGTAAATTTAAATTTTTCCTGACTAAATTTATTATTTTCTCCCCCAGCTTATAGCCTCTAAGAGGTGGCTCTAATGCCAAATGCTCCACGAAATAAAAATCCTCAAAATCCCAATAATTATAAAATGCCACCAATTCATTGTTTAACAATACTGCATTGCAATGAAATCGGTCATCACTGCCTAACAGCGCTTTAAATTCAGAAACCGATCGCCGTTGATTTTCAGGAAACGACTCTAAATATAGCTTTATCAACTCGTCAGTATAAATGTTATCGATAGATTGGATTCGAATAAATTCCATAGTTTTTTACAATTTAAATCATTACAGACCGAAAAAAAACAGCCACAACTGAAACATTCCGATGCTTCGGAAGTGGCTAAATCTCTGAGCATGAGCAACAACCGGGACTAATTTCGGATACCCCGCCCGATTATTCATTTGCTTGTATCATCACCATTTCGCGGAGAAAACCCGTGGATTCACAGTAATCATCACATATGCCCAGTCTTGCCAAACTTTATGATCACCACCTTTTACAAAATCCATGGTAGGAGTGCCAAAATAGGTAGAATAGCCTGCAGACAGGTTTACATCTTTCCTTATGCTATAGTCAAATTGCAAATCAATCTCAGAACCTAATCCCCTGCTCAGCTTTTCGGCGCCATCATACACGTCTGATGCTGTGAGGAAGTAGTGGTAAGTCAATCCTAACGTATATTTTTGTGCCGGCTTGTAAGATACATTCAAAAAATTATCCCAGATACCCAGATTCATACCGGTGTTATAAGGCACATCCACAAAGTAATCCATAACTCCATACAATCCATGATTCCCGCCATAAAGCACGCTAAAAGCATTAAAGCTGTCGTTTGGATTGGGTGAATTGTAGTCTTCACCGCTCATAAACTCAGTTGCCGCGGTCACTTTCACTTGATCAGACACATTATACTCACCCTTCAGCCCGAGAAAATAAGCGGAGATATTTTCATCCAACCCAACTCTTTTTCCCATTTGATAATATCCGATTCCCGTCAGCCTCAACTCATCTGTCGGCTTGTATATCAGGTTTGTACCCACAGTCTGGGTGTATGCTAATTTACTTTCCGGCTCTACCCCCTCTTCCAATCCTACATTTATGAAAATAAACGATGGTGTGAAATTTCTTATCTGATTATTTTGATAGTAAAGCAACTGCATCGTTTTATAAGGTATTCCATTTGATCTGTCGTAATAGGTGCCACCACCGGGCCTGTCTCTGTGCTGATTATAAGCCAAAACAGCATCTAATTGGTGTAAATTAGTTTGATATCCAAACTTCAAAGCATCGTGCGCCCGAGAAGCTTGATTCCAATTGGCAACAGAAATAAGCCTTCCATCGTTGTAATGTAGCACCTGCCGACCAAACTTCGCAAATAATCCTTCACTGCTTTTTAGCTGAGCCCACGCTTCATATATAGCTATATTGCTTTGATTTGTATTGGAGTGCGGATATTGTCCCCAGATACTCACATTCTGAAGACTTAAAGCGGCAGAAAGTATTTCTCTCCGGTAATCAAGACTCAAGCGTGAACGTTGAGTTACTAAACCTGACTTCAGATCACCTTCAGATCTCGGATATTTATAACCATTCCTGTATTCGGCGCGCGGACGGAATTGGAACGAAACATCAAACTGATTCGGTTCTTCAGATTCTTGAGCTTTAATAAACCAAAGTGAGCTAATAAACATAGCTGCTACTAACAAAATGCTTTTTAATTTCATGTTTTGAAAAATTTATAAAATAATTATAGAAAGTTTTTTCCGGAAAGAAGAACTGATTTTTAGTAACACAACGTTCTCGAAGGTCTTTGTTTTTGATATTATATGAACATTCACTAATATTCACAAAAATAACACATTTTTTGTAAGTACGAAACAATAGCATCCCGGCAGACTATGTTTTTCCCAAGTCTAATCGATAAAAAAGTCATTTCAATAAAAGCGGGTTGACAGTTTGCGTACTATTTTAACAAAACAAATCCAACCAACTCATTGTCAACGAATTAAAATAAAAAGGAGGTGTGTTGACTTTGCCGATTCTTGTTGCTTTAGAAATAAAAAAAAGGAGGTGACGAGCTAATCCAAACTATAGGTATGCACGCTAACACCTTTTGCTGAAGGAAGGTAGTTGATCCCGTACCAGCAAACTTGAAGTAACACGAAAGAAAACACTAACACCGCCAGAGCGTTACGGAGTTTTTTGGGCTTATGGTTTCGATAATGGATATAAATCAGGAAACCGAGCCAAGTAGCGGCAGCCCAAGTCTCTTTCGGATCCCAACTCCAATAGTGACCCCACGCTTCCTTCGCCCAGATAGCTCCAATCAACATTCCCATTGTCAAGAAAGCTGTTCCGACATACACTAAGTTGTCGATTAAATTCATTACATCTTCATTGAAATGTTTGTCATTTTTCCGAATCAAAAAATACAATCCGATAATTGTCGCTGCTCCGAGAACTGCGTAGGAAAACATGTAGATAATCACATGGGGAGCGAACCAAGGGCTTTGGAGGGCGGGCATGAGGGTTTTGTTGTGAATTTCAGGTTTAAATATATTCACACAAATAAAAACAAATGCCAAAATCGTACTGAATGAGAGTATCCATTTATATTTCCAGCGAAGGTATGTTAAAAGTCCGGCAACAGGTAGAAAAAAAGAATACCAGAGGCGTGTCTCGCCCATTGTTCTCAAAGGCGGACGCTCAAGTGAAATCCAAATTCCCGCTATGTAAGAGGCAAAAACAAAAATTCCCGCAAGAGTCAAAAAAATCGCTATTCTTGCTCGATTTTTTAGTGCAAAATAAGCTCCCGCCACCCACAACAGAACGGATGGTATAGCGAAAAAAACAAATGATTCCCAGGTCATTGGTGGTTAAGTGGTTAAATTAGTGAAATATGATTTTTGCGATTCGCGGGTTGTATCAATACTTTGGTAAATTCTATGCCAAGTATCACTCCTTACTCGTTGCATCATTCCGTATTTATTATCTCAGCAGCGTGACATGTCCTTTTCTCTCAAAAGGTTTACCATCGGCTCCTTTTGCTTGGATAAAATAAAAGTAAGTCCCTTCCGGTGCCGGTTTCCCGCCTATCTTACCATCCCAGCCTGTTTGAGGGTTTGTCCACTTATAAACCACCCTGCCCCATCGATTCAAAATCGTTGCATTGAACTCAGTAATAGACGTGTATGCTACCCTAAACTCATCGTTAATTCCATCATCATTAGGTGTAAACACCCTGGGAACAGCAATACTCGACTCAGAAATGGAAACCTCCACAGAATCTGTAGCCATCTCTGTAGGGTTGCTCACCTGAAGACGTACTTTGTATTTTCCGGTTTCACTAAACGTATATTGGTGATTTTGCTCTGTTCTACTCAAGATAAGATTGCCGTCTTTGTAAATTTGCCATAGAAATGTCCTTACATCACCCGTCGGATTGCTGAAAAAATCAATGATCAAAGGTGCAGATCCTTCCAATGAGGTTTCTTTAGGACGCTGATTTTCGTTTAATGAATCACGAACTTCAGTTGTTGTAGTGATTCTACAACCGATTTCTTGAATAGGCTCTTGACTTGAAATTTCACTTTTACTTGCAGTCTCAATTCTTGTAACTGACTGATTATTTTCAGATCGCGTCTCTTGAAACAGATTAAACTTTTCTCCTTTTAAGTTTTCAAAAAACAAATTACGCGAATTACTTTCTATACTTTTATCAAAAATCCAACATGTAGTTTCTACACCATCCGCGCTCACAACATATCCGGTGTTGTGTTTTGGGTCGATATAGGAATGACTTGAAGAAAGTGAAGAAAAATTTTGAATTTCTATTTTATTGCCGTTTGAAAATGTAAACCAACGAATTACGGCATTAGGTTTGTCGGCTTTGAAATGAATCTCTGAAGAATTGTCTATTTTTGAGAATAAAATAATATAATCGAGACCTGAAACATTTGATAACTTTGAATAATTACCTTGAACAAATAACTGGCCGTATCCTGTAAAAAACAAGAAAAAAGTTAACAGTGATAGAAAAACGCGTCTCATGAATGGTTCTATTTTGATTGTTCAAAATTAGCTTTATTACTTTGATAAACAAAAAAAAGTCTTATTTATTGTTTACTATTCCATTGTAATCTTTATTTTTTAGTACATTTGCATTATTATATTGAAATTAAAAATCCTTTGAATATGAAGAGTAAAATAATTTCTTTTCTATTGGTTGCAGTTTTTAGTATCGCTTCATTTTCAGCAGCACAACAAACCAACTACCCTACAAAAATTATTAATGGCATAGAATATTACATTTATACTGTAGAAGCGGGCGAAGGTTTGTACTCCATCAGTCGGAAATTTGGAGTTTCTCAATCCGAAATCAACATTGCTAATCCGCAAATACACGAAGGGCTGAAAGCGGGACAAGAGATTTTCATACCAAAAACAACCGATGTCGTCGCTACAACATCAGCGCAAGCCGTTGAAGCTGTAGAATTCATAACGCACACGGTTGAACGTCGTCAAACTTTGTTTGCAATCAGCAGAAAATACGATGTATCTCAAGAATTAATCATACAAGCTAATCCACAGCTTCGCGAAAGAGGGATTCAGGCCGGTGATGTCTTACGCATACCTACCAATAAGAAAACGGTCGCTTCAGCCACTCCAAAACCTGCTGTAAGTGCCACACCGACGGTATCAACAGAACGAACTTTGCATATCGGAGCTGATGGCAACTATATTACGCATAACGTTACACAAGGCGAAACGCTCTATTCGATAAGTAGAAAATACAGCGTTACCGTAAATGAATTAAAGCAGTTGAATCCCGAAACTACTGACGGATTGAGAGCCGGGACTGTACTGAAAGTGCCTTTTAAAAGCGGAAGCTCAGATAGTTCTGCAACTGCAGTAACTACAGCCGCGCAAGTCACACCCGCGACAACCACCGCTGCACCGTCTCCAAGACAAGAATCAAAGATTAAATCTTCGTATAAGATCGCCTATTTATTACCATTTATGACGAATGATAAAAATGATCCTACAGCCCAGAAGTTTATCGAGTTTTACATGGGGTCACTTTTGGCGATTAATAATGTAAAATCCGGAGATGTGAAATTTGAAATCTACTCATTCGACACTGAAAAGACTGAGAGCAAGCTATTTGAAGTTATCAACAAACCCGAAATGCAAGATATGGATTTAATAATCGGACCGGCTTATACCGCCCAAATTCCGATTTTAGCCGACTTTGCAAAAAGACGCCAAATCAATACCGTAATACCTTTCAGCTCCAAAGTTTCATATCTTGACAATAATCCCTATTTATTTCAATTTAATCCGGACCAGGAAACACAGAATGACTATATTGTAGAATTATTGAAAGGGAATTTTAGAAATTCAAATTTCATTTTCGTTGAAACCGGAAATGTGAGATGGACGGATGAAGGAATGAACTTCTTCGGCTATTTGAAACAGCGACTTGACAAACAACGAATTGGATATAATTCTGTCCAATCAGCTGCATTAAATTCAGGCTGGTCAGCTCATTTGAGCTTAGACAAAAAGAATATAATTATCTTTGACACAGATGACTACAAGTCAATCCAACCTTTGTTGACTAATTTGGCAGATGAGAATAATAGATACGATGTAGGCGTTCTCGGACAATATTCCTGGAGAAATCAAAACGGGAAAAAACCAAAAATGTACTATGTTTCGCCGTTTGCGGGCAACAAGCTCGGAACTCTATTCTATGAACAAGAATTTCAGAAATACTACAAAAACAAACTTCCACTAATCAACCCAAGGTATGATTTGCTTGGATATGATTTGACTACCTATTTTCTTTCTTTGATAAACAAAAACGGCTTTACATTCAACAATTCAACTCAAAACCTGAACTTCAACAATGGAGTTCAATCCAACATGAATTTTAGAAGAACAAGCAGAAACGGTGGATTTTTAAATCATAAATTGTATTTAATTGAAGATGCGGCTACTACGAGATAAAAAAACACTTCTGCTCATCGCGTTTTTGGCTGTGGCGTTTTCATCCGCCAATCTAAAAGCACAGACCGTTTTGCTTAATCCTCCCGAGGTTTATATCGGCACTTCACATGGTGTGACCGGCAGCATGATGCTTTTTAGACCAAATGTCAGGCAGTCTTATCTCTTGGGATATAATGGCGGAGTTGCCGTACGATATATTACGGAAAATCACTTCGGGTTACAGGTGGAACTCAACTACTCGCAACGAGGTTGGAACGAAGAAGGCGACACCTATTCACGACGACTTAACTACCTGGAACTACCTTTTTTGACACATGTGTACGCGGGAAATAAAAACCGGTTTATTTTCAACCTCGGCCCTAAAATCGGCTATTTACTAAGCGAAAGCATACTAAATGACGATGGTTCAAATCCTGAAGCTGACCAGCGAGTTCTTCCCGCTCATTTCAAATTTGACTATGGCATTACCGCCGGATTAGGCTACAATCTAAAAACAAGATCAGCAGGGGTTTTCCAATGGGAGTTGCGAGTTTATTACGGTCTATCTGATGTGTTTCCAAATACAAAAAGTGACTTCTTCAGTACCTCCAACCACCTGAATGCATCTATAAATTTGGGGTATTTTTTCCAATTGACAGGCAAAAAATGACAATCTTACATATCGAAACATCTACAAACGTTTGCTCCGTAGCTGTAAGCGACAACGGAATTTGTGTTTTTGAAAAATCCAACAACGAAGGACTCAATCATGCAGAAATGTTAAGTCCATTCATCGATGAAGCGTTAAACGAAATAGGCAATCTCAACCTGAATCTTGATGCAATAGCAGTAAGTGGCGGGCCGGGCTCATACACCGGCTTGAGGATAGGCGTGTCAACCGCGAAAGGACTTTGCTACGGATTTGAAATCCCTTTAATCGTTGTCGATACATTACCGATTTTATGCGAGCATGTGATCGCGAATAACAAATTTTCGGAAGATTCAATCCTTTGCCCTATGCTTGATGCCAGAAGAATGGAGGTTTACACTGCCCTGTATTCTCCAACATCTGAAAAAACACAAGACGTTTCCGCAGTAATAATTACTGAAAATTCTTTTCTTGATATTTTAGAAAAACACACCGTTTACTTCTTTGGTAACGGCTCAGCTAAATGTGAATCTGTAATTACGCACCCTCATGCCGTCTTTCTGCCTGATGTAGAGTTATTGGCAAAAGATATGATTCGAATTGCAGAGCAAAAGTACGTAGAAAAGGATTTTGCGGATGTGGCTTATTTTGAACCGTTTTATTTGAAAGAGTTTCAGGTGACTACTCCTAAAAAATTATTGTAAATTACTCACACACATGGTCTCAAATAATCTTTTATATGCTTTTCTTATTACGTTATTTGCCGGCTTAAGCACGGGAATAGGAAGCGCGTTGGCTGTTTTCACGAAAAAAACAAACACAAAATTTTTATCATTCGCCTTAGGATTATCGGCAGGAGTAATGATTTACATTTCTTTCGTAGAGTTATTTCCACAAGCAATTGAATTGATTTCCGACACGGCTCCGAGACAGGCTGAGCTATATACCGCATTGGCTTTTTTTGTCGGAATTGCCGTGATTTTCGTTATCGATATGATAATTCCCGATGCTGATAACCCGCATGAACTTCACAAAGTAGAAGATATGCAAAAGAGCCAAAACTCTCACGCTTTAAGGCGGTTAGGCATCATAACCGCCGTAGCTATCGCCATCCACAATTTTCCTGAAGGAATTGCTACCTTTTCTACAGCAATGGTTTCGCTGGAGCTGGCAATTCCGATTGCCGTGGCTATTGCCATACATAATATCCCTGAAGGAATTGCCGTTTCCATTCCGATATATTATGCCACAGGAAGCCGCAAAAAAGCGTTTTGGCTTTCGCTGTTATCCGGAATGGCAGAACCGATCGGTGGATTGTTTGGTTTTTTGCTCCTTCGCCAATTTTTAGATTCCTTTGGATTAGGAATAATTATGGCAACTGTGGCAGGAATTATGGTATATATCTCTGTGGATGAGTTGCTTCCGGGCGCTGAAAAATACGGACAACATCACTACGCCATTGTTGGATTTATTGTGGGAATGGCTATCATGGCAATGAGTCTGCTCATGCTGGGGGTCAGTCTTTAATTATTTTTGCCGATTTTCGAATCAATATTGATCAAGTTTAACCGTTTCGAACTGACTCAAGACATTTGCAAAAACATTCATTAGCGCGACAAATCTTGATACCGTAGAAGCCATCATCGGCTGAGTTAAGCGTTTCAGTTTTTCAGTACAGCAATCTAATATCTTCCCAAAACGAAGGATAAGACTTGGTTACAACTTCAGGATTTTGGATAGATACAGGGAAAAACATGCCGACGGGAGCAAGCGCCATTGCCATGCGATGATCTTCGTAAGTAGCAAAGACGGGATTTTTATCTGCCGCAGTACGCTCACCTGCCCAAGCTAATTCGCCTTCTGACGGTTCAAAAAGAACACATCCGATTTTCTTCAACTCATTGATTAACGCAGCTATCCGATTCGTTTCTTTGATTTTCAAACTTTGTAACCCACTGAATCTGAATGGAATATTTTTCAGACAGCAAGTTACCACTACCGTTTGAGCGAGGTCGGGAACGTTGGTAAAATCATAAATGAACTCTGAAGGCAGTATTTCCGAATTCACGGTCAACTTAGCCCCTTTTTGAGAAAACTTGGTGTTGATTCCAAAATTTCTGTAAATTTCCGCTACTTCCCTATCACCTTGAAAACTGTCATTTTTCAACCCTCTCAGGAAAACTTCACCTTCTCCGGCAAAAGTCAAAATCTCATACCAATATGATGCGGCTGACCAGTCTGATTCGACTTGGTAGCGAATTGGCGTGTAAATTTGCGGTCTTATCTCAATGATTTTTTCTGTAAAATCTACTTTCACTCCAAACTCTGCCATCATTTTTTGTGTCATTTCGATATAAGGTCTTGAAATAACTTTTCCTTCTAACTTGATTTTCAGTCCGTTTTGCATATACGGCGCTATCATCATCAATGCAGAAATATATTGGCTGCTTACTCCGCCATCCAAAGTCAGTTCGCCACCCATCAGCGCGCTTCCGAAAATTTTTAAAGGCGGAAATCCCTCTTTTTCAAGGTATTCTATTTTTCCACCGAGCGAGTTTAACGCGTCAACCAAAATTTTAATTGGACGATTTTTCATCCTTTCGCTTCCGGTAATGGTCCATTCTCCTACTGTTTTTGCCAGGAAAGCAGTCAAAAACCGCATAGAAGTTCCGGCAGCGCCCACATCAAAATGCCTGTTATCACTTTCAAATACATCGACCATCACATTCGTATCATCGCAGTCTGAAAGATTTCCGACATCATACGGACTATATGACAACGCGTTCAAGATTAATGCTCTATTACTGATACTTTTGGAAGCGGGAAGGTTGATTTCGATATTGAGGTTGCCGGGTTTCAGCGAAATTGTTTTTACATAATTCATTGCAGCGAGCTTAAGAAAAATAAAACTTCCTGTTTCAATGTCAGAAACAGGAAGTCAAAAGTAGTTATTTTTTACGAAATATTAAAATCTACTATTTATGCAAGTTTAGAATCAATGCGAATCAGGGGTTAAAAAATTAAAAATTAACAAATTTAAACAATATTGTTTATAAGTTTCCGTTAAGGAACATAAACCGATTAATTCACCACAATTATTCAAATTTATGTTCCCAACGGATA
>JAAYIT010000098.1 GCA_012523295.1 Porphyromonadaceae bacterium
AGTAAGAGCAGGATAAATTATGTGTAAATTTTAGTATTTTATTTCAAATTTATAAATTAAAAAAATCCTGCTCAACATACAGAGCAGGATTTTTTTGTGAAAATAATTATATGAGAAAAGTTGCCATTCAAGGAGTTGCAGGCTCATTTCATGAGATAGCCGCTAAAGCATATTTTAGAGAAGAACAGATTGAAATTGTTCCCTGTGATACATTCAAAGAAGTATTTAATTCCATTGAAAATGATGAAGAATTACTCGGAGTCATAGCTATTGAAAATACAATTGCAGGCAGTTTGCTCCAAAATCACGACCTGCTTCGCAAAAGCGGATGTCTGATAATCGGCGAATATAAGCAACGGATTGCACATCAACTTGTAGCGCTATCCGGACAAACCCTCGAAGACATTAAAGAGGTACACTCACACCCTATAGCACTCATGCAATGCGAGGAGTTTTTAGAAGCAAACAGACATATCATGGTTGTAGAAAGCGATGATACGGCTCTATCAGCCAGAGAAATAGCTGTGAATAACATCAAAGGGAGAGCTGCGATATGCAGTGATCTTGCAGCGGACATTTACGGACTGGAAATTCTGGCGAAAGATATCGAAACGAACAAGCGGAATTTTACTCGTTTTTTAGTTGTGGCTAAACCTGATACAGCTTACAGACTAAACAGAGGGATGGAACTCAACAAAAGTACAATAGTATTCACGCTCCCACACGAAGAAGGAAGCTTGTCAAAAGTACTCACGATTTTATCATTCTATCATATTAATCTTACTAAAATCCAATCTCTCCCAATTGTAGGCAGAGAATGGGAATATCAGTTTTACGCTGCATTAACTTTCTCAAACTATGAGCGTTACCGACAATCATTAGAAGCGATTAAACCCTTAACCAGGGAGTTTCAAAATCTTGGAGAATATAGAGAGGCGAAAACTCCGGCGGTAAACTAATTTTATTTGTAGAGATGATCGAATGTGCAAAACCCGCGCAGAAAAATCTATAGTGTAAATCAGATTGTTTGTGCAGGATGCCGTACCTGATTATTCCCGTAGAAAAAATTCTTATCTGCCACTTTAGCATTAAGAATACTTTCTATTTTATTAAAATATTTCAAATTCATTTTTATCAAAATTACACATTAAAGTTTGTGTAGTTTGTTTAATCTCGAGCAATTCGCATGATCAATATTCAACCGGCAAACCGACTTTCTTCCGTTTCAGAATACTACTTTTCTCAAAAACTCAGAGAAATAGCCAAAATGAGAGAAGAGGGAAAAGATGTATTGAACTTAGGTATCGGAAATCCCGATTTACCACCTTCTGTCGAAACAATAGAAACACTTTCAACAGAGGCGCGCAAACCAGACGTTCACGGATATCAAAGCTATATCGGAATTCCTGAATTACGAAATGGATTCGCCGAATGGTATAAAAAATGGTATAAAGTGGAGCTAAATCCTACTACCGAAGTTCAGCCCTTAATCGGCTCCAAAGAGGGTATTTTACACATTACTTTGGCGTTTGTTAATCCGGGAGATGCTGTTTTAGTTCCAAATCCCGGGTATCCGACCTATCAATCGGTTAGTAATCTTGCTGAAGCAAAGACAATTAAGTATGATTTGGATGAAAAGAACAACTGGCTTCCCGATTTTGAGGCTTTGGAGAAAACAGACCTGTCGAAAGTGAAACTGATGTGGGTAAATTACCCTAATATGCCAACCGGAGCCAACGCTACAATGGAATTATTTGAAAAATTAGTAGCTTTTGGGAAAAAACATAACATCGTAATTTGCAATGATAATCCGTACAGCTTTATTTTGAATGACAAAAAACTGAGCATTCTTGCTGTTGATGGGGCAAAAGACATATGTATCGAACTTAATTCGATGAGCAAATCACACAATATGGCAGGCTGGCGCATAGCCTTACTTGCCGGAAATGAGCAATTTGTGAAATGGGTGCTTTCCGTTAAATCCAATGTGGACAGCGGCATGTTTCGCCCGATGATGATAGCTGCTGCAAAAGCACTTCAAAATCCAAAAGAGTGGCATGATGAGATGAACACCATCTATGCCAAAAGGCGCGAGTTAGCCTATCAAATAATGGATATTTTGGAATGCAAATACGATAAAAATCAAGTTGGAATGTTTATTTGGGCGAAAATCCCCGACAAATGGAAAGATGCAGGAGAAATTGCCGATAAGGTGTTGTATGATAAAAATGTTTTCATCACTCCGGGATTTATTTTTGGAAGCAACGGGAACAGGTATTTAAGGATCTCGCTGTGCAGTCCGGAATCGATGCTCAAAGAAGTGATTAAACGGCTAAGTTAATGCGTTTTACTACAAAAATCTCAATTCGAACTTGATCATTTGAAATTGGAAAAATCAAAACACATAAAACAACAATAAATCAAAATAAACCGTAACCCTCCACGGGCAAAGTTTTCCTCCATTCGGGGGAGCGAGAGGGGCTTAACTATGGAATTAGAGTCAATTTTATTACCGGGTATCGACCCGAAGCGACCGCTCGTAATAAGCGGTCCCTGCAGCGCTGAGACAGAAGAACAGGTAATGACAACCGCTGCCGCGTTAAAAAAATTAGGTGTTAAAATCTTTCGTGCCGGAGTATGGAAACCTCGTACTAAACCGGGTGGATTTGAGGGACATGGAGCTGAAGCCTTTCCATGGCTGAAACGTGTCAAAGAAGAGCTTGGAATGTACATTGCCGTGGAAGTTGCCAACGTAAAACACGTGCGTGAGTCACTCGCGAATGATGTTGATATAATCTGGATTGGAGCACGAACTACCGCTAACCCGTTCTCGGTACAAGAAATAGCAGATGCGCTCGAGGGTACAGATATTCCTGTACTGATTAAGAATCCTGTAAATCCCGATGTTGATCTTTGGATTGGTGCGGTACAGCGAATTTATAAAGCAGGAATTCGTCGTATAGGAGCTATTCACAGAGGTTTTAGTTCCGGCGACAACAAAATCTATCGAAACTTACCTCAATGGCATATTCCGATTGAACTTCATCGTCAGATTCCTAATCTGCCCATCATTTGTGACCCTTCGCACATTGGCGGACGGCGGGATTTAATCGCTCCGATTTGCCAGCAAGCTATGGACTTGAATTTTGATGGACTGATTATTGAATCGCATTGTAATCCTGAAAAAGCCTGGAGTGATGCCGCACAGCAGGTTTCTCCGGAAGTACTTGAGCTGATTTTAGATAATATTGTAATTCGCGACACGAAGCAATCAACTGAAAGCCTGGCCGCACTTCGCCGCCAAATAGATGGATTAGACAACGACTTGCTGGAACTTTTGGCAAAGAGAATGCGTGTTTCCAAAGAAATCGGAGTTTATAAAAAAGAGCACAATATGCCTATTCTCCAAGCTCAGCGGTATGATGAACTCTTAAAAGACCGTATCGCACAAGCCGAAAAAATGGATATGAGCGGTGAATTTATGAAAACCGTACTTATGGCAATCCATGAGGAATCTGTAAGACAACAGATGATTATCATGAAGAATCCATAGCCCAAATGAAAATTTGGCAGAACTAAGTGGCACGCACAGATTTCAAAAATTCATCAATTGAATCTTTTGCCGTACCAAGTAACGTGCTGATTCACTATCACTTCTAAGATAAATTATTCCGGTAAATGCATTTTCCGGGATAATTTTCTTATTTTTAAAATGCTCTTGAACAAGAAAAAACCGGTATAAAAACCACGAATGGATTCCGGCTGCCATGCGTAATAAAAATAAAATCCTTTATTCTAATGAGCAAAACCTTTCTATATAACCAAAATTCTTTGATAGATTTCGTAGTAAAGATAATTTTACAAAAAGAGATTATCAGAAAATTTGAAGAAATTACCGGATTGGATTTTGTTGAGGAAAAAATGAATGGTAATCTTTGTTTTGCAACAAACAATAGCGAAATGCAAGACGATTTCAAATTGACATTCTTGCCGATAGATTTACTGAATTATTTTAACGGAACTATTCAGAGAAATTCCTCTTTTCGCTTGACAAAAAATGAAATACCCTACCCTGCTGATAAAGATGATTTTTTGGAAAAAGTAAATATTGGAAAAAATCGTAATTACTTAGATTAATCTCCCGAAAAGCTAAACATTTCAGACAAATAAAACATTATATTTATAGCAGCGTTTCCTAAAATTCTTTCGAATGGAATCAAAAAAAATTCATTGCCCTGTAAGCCCGAAACGGGTGTATGCGAAATCGCGGCAGGTGAGCCAAATGAAACTCAACAAATTGATTTCAAATCAGTTAAACCGATAAAGGTGGTGTATTTTACCGATCCGATTTGTTCTGCTTGTTGGGGTTTAGAGCCTCTTCTTCGGAAACTCAAACTCGAATACGGCCATATTTTAGATGTGGAATACCATATGGGTGGTCTTTTGAAGGACTGGAGTTATAACAAAGACGGAATCAGTAGTCCGTCCGATGTGGCCAAACATTGGGAAGAAGCAAGCGAAACCTACGATATGCCAATGCTCGGAGATGTCATGCTTGATGATCCGATTATGTCATCTTATCCACCTTCAATTGCATTTAAAGCCGCACAGATTAAGAGTGAGGCAACTGCGATTAATTTCCTTAGAACAATGAGAGAAATGCTCTATTTGGAAAAGAAAAACATAGAAAAATGGGAATTCCAGAAAGAAGCCGCGCAAAGGGTAGGATTGGATATATCCAAACTGCAAAAGGATATGGAGCTTGAAGGTAAAACAAATTTTGAAAATGACCTAAAACTTCGTCAAACCATGCAGGTGAGAGGATTGCCAACCCTGTTTTTTATAAATTCAGAAGGGAAATCTGAAATTGTTTTTGCTCTGCGCCCATACAGTTTTATGGAGAAAGCAGTACTAAAAGTTTATGCTGACACGCACAAACAACAATATGATACTTCATGGCAAGGTGTTTTTTCAGTTTACCCTACATTGACCTCACGAGAATTCGCGGAATTGACAGATACAGACAGAATTAAAGTTGATGCTGTTTTGCAAGAGTTGGTTGCTAAAGGCGAACTTAGCGTATTTACTACGAGAAATGGAAACCTGTATATACGGAAATAAGCAATGAGTTGACAAGTTTGTCGTTTTCCGGTAAGACCAAAACAGACAAAAAGGGAAATATTGTTTTTTACTTTTCAATTACGACAAAGGTGCTTCATCACCGCTGCTTTTGTAAGTCGGGGAATTTACAGCTAAAAATGCAAAATCAATTTTCAAAGACATAAAAAAACAATTAATTATCCCATTTGGGACTTAAATTACAATTATGAAAGAACAAAATCCGCACGTTGACTTATACATCGAAAAGCATCCGAAATGGAAAGCCCAGTTAGAAAAGCTCAGATCAATTCTACTCGAATGCAATCTGAATGAGGAATTGATGTTTGCACATCCTACCTACACACATCAGCACAAAAACATTGCAAATTTGGGGATTTACGATGAAGTTTGTATTTTGAATTTTTTCAAAGGTGCGCAAATTAATGATTTTGCCGGAGTCTTAGAGATTATCAGCGTTAAATCAAAATTAGGAAGAGTAATAAAATTTACAAAACTGGAAGAAATTGAGAAACTCGAAGAGACACTAAAAGAATATATTTCTCAAGCAATCGGAATTGAGGAAAAGTTAATGAAGACATTCCAGAAATAGTGGGAATTTAAATAAAGAAACTCACAAACAGCGCAATATTCAATACCGTTACAATTCCACCCAATCCCCACAACAGGAATTTTGTACGCATGGTATTTTTGTATTTACCCATCACTTTTTCGGAGGAAGTGAGATAATACTCTATTTATCAGAATAAGCCACAAAGAATTTTGAGCAAAACTATCGAAAAGCATTGCAGTTAGATAAAAATAAAATGAAAAAACAAGGTGAAAACTCGTTCTTCTTATATAGATACGCTACTGACCAAAAACTCTTTCTTTCAGATTTTTGGGTAGATAAAATGTGTTGTTTTTATCTATGAAAACTGCAACAGAACCTAAATCAAGTAATTTCCCGTTTATCGTTGCAACCGAGCTGAAAGCAGGAATTTCGAGAGTATGTTTTTTAAATTTTACAACTAATTTTGGTGTTTTACCAATAGTATTTACAATCTGATAATTCATTCCTCTGAATACATCCGTATGCTTAGCAAACGTATTTCCTGTATGTTCGTACATTGATGTTTTCAGCCCTGAAACTTTGTATAAGTAATTGTGAAGCTCCGTATTTCGTACATTTCCCTTTAAAATATCACCTTGAGGATGATAAACCGCTAAAAAAACCTCCTCGCCCGTATGACCGTCAGTGGTATAGCCAAAACCGGTTTTCGAGTTATAGATTTCAGCTATGTAATGTCCCATATTCTTTGATTCGGAAGTTTTAGGGTAATCACCGGATTTGTAGTTTTTTGAACTTAATAGCGATTTCAACTCATCATCGTTCAGCTGTATTCCGGTGTGCTGATAGAAGACAGATTTGAAGTTTTCCGGCTTTGTTTCCAACAAAATTTTCTCTAATCCGACCGAAGTAAGTTTTATTTTTGAGATACCTTCAAATAAATCTTCCAAAGTGAGTCTCGCGTAACTTTTCTTTAATCCGCGTCTTCCTATCGAAAAACCGCTATTCCCGTGATCCGGTAAAATGACTACGGTTGTATTTCCATCTTTTTTAGCGAATTCAATCGCTTTACCAACCGCCTCATCAAATGCGAGGAATTCTCCGATTATTCCGGCAGGATCATTCGCGTGAGCCGACCAATCCACTTTACTCCCTTCTACCATGAGAAAAAATCCGTTTTTATTCTTATTTAAAACTTCCAGCGCTTTTTCGGTCATTTCGGCTAATGATGGCTCTTCGTCAGGATTTCTATCCAAATCATACGACATTGCCTGGTCTTTGAATAATGCCCAAACTTTTTCACCGCTGTAATTCAACATCGCGTTTTTATCGTTTTGGATATAAGCAGTTCCGGTATTCTTGAAGTGTTGCTTCATAGCATCACTGACAAACTCATTTCCACCTCCAAACATTACAGAAAGGTTGTTGAATGCCATTTGTGGAGCAATTGCAGCATAATTTGAGCGGGCATAATAATGCGCGGCGCAATCTGCCGGTGTCGCATGTGGAAACTCGCAAGTCACTACCAATCCGGCTGCTTTGTTTTGCTCCATTTGCATCGCTTCAAGTATCGTTACCAAAGGCTGATAGGCGCTGTCGGGATCAATTTTCACAAGATCATTCTTAGGATCGGCTTCCGGATAAATCGAAACATTGGCTGCTTGCTGCGGAATTCCGGTCATAAATGTAGATGTGGTTGGTGCCGAATCACCAATCGGAGCATTGGAAGAGAAAGTTGTAACTGTTCCCGAAATATATGGATCAACATGTAGTTTTGTTCCCTCATTTCGGTAAACCTTAAGCCAACGAGCTGCAGAAAGTACACTTATTGATGTACCATCAGGAATCATGACAATCAGGTTTTTAGTAGGTCTAACTTCTTGGGCAACTGACATTAACGCGATAAACGCAACTATAATAACTATTGAAAATCTTCTCATTTTGTCGTATTTTTTTGATTAAGAGCAAAGATAATATTTTTTTCAGACAGTTGTGAATTGCTTATTAAGACAATTTGATTTTTAATAGAAAAGTAATACTCCGGGTAAGCTTTTTAAAGGAATATCTTACAAACGCCAGCAGAGTTGCGAATAAATATCTTTCCATGATCCACATTACTCATTCTGAACAATGGTGTCATCCTTATAAAAGCGAACTTTGCAAGAGCAATTGTTTGTTTTTTGGAGTAAATATCTGCCTGACACAAAACTTTAACTAATTTTAACCAAATCCACGGTTGCGTTTCGGGGTGTTAATTCATCTTATATATATACAAAGTTTAATCAAAATTTTCTAAAATTCCATTCATTTTCAAACTAAAAACCTGCTTTCTGCTAAAATTATTTATTATCAAAAATAAAGCTTTAATTATGAAAAAAACAAATTTTATTCTTCTCTCTATTTTGGCGATTCTCTTTTCAAGTTGCATCATGAAAGATGGATCTTTTTATTATGAAAACATTGGCTCTTATGAAGCCGGCTATATGTATGGCGAAAAGTACAAAGACCATGGTGAAAACCCATTTATAATGGTGACGGATGAGCCGATTTCGACTTTCTCTGTCGATGCGGATGGCGGCTCTTACACCAATATGCGGCGATATATGTATTTAGGCCAAGTACCGCCGCCAGCTTCTGTACGAATCGAAGAGTATTTGAATTTTTTCACTTACGATTACGACGAACCACAAAACGGAGAAAATGTGTCACTCAACTCAGAAATTTCTACTTGTCCGTGGAATGCAGATCATCATTTAATGCGAATCGGGATGAAAGGAAAATCGATTCCACTTGCCAATTTACCGAATTCAAACTACGTTTTTCTCATAGATGTATCCGGGTCTATGGATTCTCCCGACAAAATTGGCGTGCTGAAAAAAGGCTTTATGACGCTGGTTGATAACCTACGCCCCAACGACAAAATAGCTATTGTAACTTATGCCGGCAACGCGGGAGTACTTCTCGAATCGACTAACGGAAGTGAAAAAAATAAAATCAAAAATGCAATTTCAAATCTGAAAGCCGGAGGTTCTACTGCCGGCGCGGAAGGAATAGTAACCGCTTACAAAATCGCCATGCAAAATTTCATTCAAGATGGCAATAACAGGGTCATTTTAGGAACAGATGGCGATTTCAACGTGGGAATTTCTTCTACCGAAGAATTGATAAAACTGATTGAGGAGAAGAGAAATTCGGGGATTTACTTAACTGTACTTGGCGTAGGAGGCGGCAATTTGAATGATCATATGATGGAGCAAATTGCCAACAAAGGAAATGGAAATTATGAATACATCGACAACCAAAGCCAAATTAAAAAAGTTTTTGTAGATGAGATTTCCAAATTTTACACCGTCGCGAAAGATGGAAAAATTCAGATTGAATTCAATCCGGAAATGGTAACTTCCTACCGACTAATAGGGTACGAAAACAGAAAGTTGGATACGGAAGATTTTGAAAAAGACTCAACCGATGCAGGTGAAATCGGAGCGGGTCAGACCATAACCGCGATTTATGAAATAAAATTAGCGAATAAAAATAAGAATGAGAATTACGCTCAATTCGATTTTAGATACAAAAAGCCAAACGAAGATGAGAGCCGACTGTTGGAGCATCAAATTTCTTCCAAACCAAGACAAATTCTTCAAGCATCAGAAAACATGCGTTTCGCGACAGCTGTGGCTGGTTTCGGACTGCTAATGAAAGATTCTGAATACAAAGGTACAGCCTCGAAAGCGATGATTATTGATTTGGCAAAAAGCGCTTTATCATACGATCCGAATGGATATCGAACAGAATTTATCGACCTGATAAAAAAAGACTGGTAGATAATGGTGAATAATTGTGTTTTTTTGAAAAAGCGGAGTAAAATCCGCTTTTTTCATCTCCTGCTAAATGTTTTCTCCATAGCTCTCAACAGACTTTGAGGTTTCCATTCCGGCGCTATCATGCGTCTTACAGATTGTAATGGGTTGATTGTATCTTGTTTCATGGACAAAATAAACGACATCTTGAAATAGTTATCCATATTTGCGGTCGTTTTTTCATTCGTAAGTCCATAAGGATACGCAAAATACTCTACAGGCATACCAATCATTTCTTCGAGCTTCTTTTTTGGTTCGATCACATTCTGCTTCACTATCGAATCAATATCATATTTCGTTGCTCTGGTATGATCCCAACTATGAAAACCAATAGTATGACCTGCTTTAGAAAGATTGATTATCTGTTCATCGGTCATATAATTTTTCTTGTTATGCGTGATTGTCATTAAAAAAAACACACCTCTAAACCCGTATTTTTCCATTACCGGAGCCGCGATGGTAGCATGTTCTACTCGTGAATCATCGAAAGAGATTATTACAGGTTTTTCCGGAATTTCTTTATTAAACACCAAATAATCATATAGCTGACCCGGATTTATTGAGCGAAAACCACTATCTGCAAGGATTTTCATGTGTGCTTCAAATGTGGCGGGAGTGACCGTATATTCATCATTTCGCCCGTATTCAATCCGGTGATAGCATAAAATCGGCACTTGCTTTTTTGCCAGAATTTCAGTAGTCGTGTTTCTGCTTTCTTCCATTGCATGCACTTCCTGATCGGCAGGATTTTCGATGCTGTCGTTTTGAGTTTTCGCATTTTGAATCGGTTTATTACATGAACCGAACAAGAGAAACAGCATTAAAAAAGGGAAAAATAAGTTGTTTGCTTTCATCTTATTAGAAAATATTTTTTATAATAATGTCGTATAAAACACGCCATTCATCTCCAAACGGTTTGGGTCAAAATTTGTTTCTAATGGCTGTTTCATAAATTAAGTTTCTAAAATTAATAATGTCATTTTCACTACTTAACGATTAAAAATTGTCTGTAGGTCAATATTCCTTAAATAATCCGCCAAAGGTCGGATTATACAAAGTAAACTTCTACGAAGAAAAAAAGCGATCCCACAAGTTATTTACAAGCTATATGCAGTTGTATATCTGCAACATAAGTTGCGTATTTTTTCGGTCAGTAATGTATCATTTTTATTGTTTCGTACCGGAATTTTTAATCCAAATCAGCCGAAAGTCAGAAATTCTTCTCAAGAAATAAATCATCACCACCATTGTCAATATGCCCATTACGCCAAAAACAAAATAGCTGTTTTCGTCTGTCAACGCTGTAATCAAAGAAAAAAGTCCGGCGCTTATAAGGATAAATAAGAAATTCATCATATTCAGGTACGCAAAGGTATCTCCTCGCCTTCTTTTCAAATCAGCTTGTTGAACAATAGCCATACAAGGTACTTGAAACACACCTGCCAGTAGGGCAAACAGCGTAATCACGACCGTGTATCCAACGAACGACAAAGGTAAAACTATAATTGAAATCAAACAAAGCGTCATGCCGATCAAAGCGGGAATTATCAAGCCTTTTTGTACCTTATTTCCGGAAAATTTACCGGTAAACGAAGTTCCTAATGCTATTCCGATAGCTGCAAAAGCCATAACAAGCCCGATTTTTGAGTTTGAAACGTGATACGTGTTTTTACAGTGAATAATCGTATTCATTTGTGTCAAGTTTGAAATTAACCAGAAAGAGGATGAACCAAACACGGCACTATTTACAAGACGATGTCGTTTCGCGAAATGATAATTTTGTCTGACAAATTTTATCGGATTCAATGTCTCAGATTCAGATTTTTCAGCAGGCAACTCTTTAGCCTTAATGGACTTAGAGGTCAAAAATCCAAGTAATGCTACACCCAAAATAATTGAGGAATAAAGCAAAATGGTAAAATTATCTGAAACAACCGAAGCCGCATACGTACCAAATAAAATACCGAGAAAAGCCATAGTTTCAAACACGCCGCTCCCAAACGAAACGCCTTCCTCTCCACCAATATCACGTATCAAACTGTATTTTGAGGGAGAATACAGACTGCTCTGAATACCCATAAGCAACATTGAAATAATAGCTAATTCTATTTTCTGAAAATAAAAAGCAATACAGGCGACAAACATAATCGGCATTTCCAGCAGCTTCATCAGTTGAAAGACTTTGAGCTTTGAATACCTGACCGATAATCTGCCACCGAGCGGTGAAAAAATCAAATAGGGTAAAACCAAACAAGAACCTATTATTGCAATTAGCTGAGAATGCGTGAGCCAGGAAGGGAGAGTCCATGCAATGGCAACAAATAGAATCCCGTTTTTAAGAAAATTATCGTTGAAAACACCAAGAAAATTACAAGTAAAAAGCGATATCCACTTGTTTTTGATTAACTGCATACGTAACTCCGATTAAAACTGCAAAATTACAAATTCATTTTCCAATAAACACGTTTAAATTTTAATATTAACCACATTTTCTCAGATAAAATTCGTAAATTTAACAAAATATCAACTTGGATAAAACAAAACACCCACTTCATACGTTTTTAACATATCGGACATTATTAAACAAAATGATTATTCAGGGACTGCTGAAAAAACTCTCATTGTATTGAAATTAAGTCAAATAGAAATGTTTTCAACCAGGATAAGAGCAAAGTTTTTCAACAGAGCTGTCGAAAAGCATTGCGGTTTGATTTAAATATGAATAAAAAAAAATCACACCTTATTCTCTCTCTACGTTAGAGATTGTGATATGCCAATAGCAAGGGAGAGGTAATGGATCACCGCTTTTGGTTTATAAAATTGCGCTTCGGCGGCTTGTATCTGACGCGCCTTAAACATTTTCAGCAAATCCTATTCACTGAATGAAAAGAATAATCAAAAGCAAAACAGCTGTCAAAAAGTTAAATATTCTTAAATGTTAATTTAACATTTTCCATAAAGATTTAACTTTGGATCAAAATGAGAAAAAGTACAATTTGGATATTAATAGTCTTGATGATTATCACTTTTGGGGCGCTTATCGCGTTGCAAGTAAGATATTTAAGCGGAACGGCTCAAATGGCGGAAACTCAGTTTGATGATGGTGTCAAACACAGTCTGATTCAAACAGTTACACTGCTTGAAGAGAACGAAGCGTTAAAATATTTGGCACAAACATTGGAGGAAAACCAATATGTTCAATCGGGAAGCAGACCAATGTACAGAAGTTCCGCAGGTCGTGATTTGCGTTTGAGAGATACTATCAAGACGAATTGGAATAATAATTCGGGAACTCCACCCAATATTAAACTTTCAACCGGACACGGTAAAGCCACGATTGAAGAGACTTCCAAGTTTTTGCGAGAAAAATTTGAATTGAACTTCTCTCGCTCCAAAACAATTTTAGATCAGGCAGTTTTCAGATGGTTGCGAGAAACCGAAAATTTAGATATTGGCAGCAGAGTCGATTTTTATGAAATCGATGAGATTTTAACACAAACATTTGAAAGCAATAACATACATTTGCCCTTTTATTACACAATAGTAGATAAGAGAAATAATATTATCTATCAGTGTAACAAGACGATAAACGTAAAAGGCGAACCAAACAAAGATATTTACAGCCAACGTTTGTTTCCGCGCGAAGAGTCGCAAAGAGAGACATATTTGCAGGTGGTATTTCCGACAAAAAGGAATTTTATTTTTGACTCGTTGAATCTTTTACTGCCTACAATCGGAGTAGTACTGCTCACATTGGCCATTTTTATAATTACTATAGTTGTGATTTTCTGGCAAAAGCAGTTGAGTGTAATCAAAAATGATTTTGTGAACAACATGACACATGAGTTTAAGACTCCGATTTCGACCATTTCGCTTGCCTCTCAGATGCTTCAGGAGCAAAGCGACACAATGAGTCCGACAATGTTGAAACACGTTTCGAATGTGATAAAAGATGAAACAAAACGGTTGAGCTTGCAGGTGGAAAAGGTGCTTCAAATGTCCATGTTTGAAAATGAAAAATCGTCATTGAAACTGACAGAAATTCAACTTAATAGTCTGATTAAAGACATTATAAGCAGTTTTTCGTTAAAAGTAACCAGTAAAGGCGGAGAAATTGTAACCAATCTGAAAGCGACAAACGATGTGGTAATGCTCGATGAAGTCCATTTCACGAACGTGATTTTTAATTTGATGGACAACGCGCTCAAATACTGTGACAAAACCCCGATTCTAACATTAGAGACATGGAATGAAAAGGAAAACGGAATCGGAGTAAGTATCGAAGACAATGGAATTGGGATTAAAAAAGAACATTTGAAAAAAATATTTGAGAAGTTTTACCGAGTTTCAACCGGAAATTTACACAATGTAAAAGGCTTTGGACTTGGTTTGGCTTACGTAAAAAAAATTATAAACGATCACCAAGGTACCATTAAAGTGGAAAGCGAAGTGGGACTTGGAACTAAATTTACAATAGTAATACCAACAATAAAAAAGAATAAATTATGAACGAAGAAAAAGTGAGAATTTTGTTATGCGAAGACGATGAAAATCTTGGCATGTTATTGAGAGAGTACCTGCAAACTAAGGGGTACGACTGTGATTTACAACCTGATGGCGAAGCCGGCTACAAAGTGTTCACACGAAATAAATATGATCTATGTGTTTTAGATGTAATGATGCCTAAAAAAGACGGTTTCGCGTTAGCTGCTGACATTCGTGCCATGAATACGGATGTACCCATTATTTTCCTTACTGCCAAATCGATGAAAGAAGACATTCTGCAAGGATTTAAACTTGGAGCTGATGATTACTTGTCAAAACCTTTCAGCATGGAAGAGTTGCTATATCGGATAGAATCAATCTTACGTCGTGTTCGCGGCAAAAAGGCTAAAGATGTAGTAACTTATCAGATTGGCGGGTTTACTTTTGATGCGCAAAAACAAACATTGGAATTTGAAGGTGAGACTAAAAAGCTGACTACAAAAGAATCTGAATTGCTCAATCTACTTGCTGCAAACGCGAATAATATACTTGAGCGAAATTATGCGCTGAAAACGATTTGGGTGGACGACAACTACTTCAATGCACGCAGTATGGACGTTTACATTACCAAACTTCGTAAATTGCTTAAAGAGGACTCAGACGTGGCTATTATTAATATCCACGGAAAAGGCTATAAATTGATTATGCCGCAGGTGAAGGATGAGTAATACCTCTCCTGCTCTTTTGTGAAAAACAATTTTTGAATACAAAAAACAGCCGTTGATTAAACTTTAACGGCTGTTTTTTATTTCTGTATTTGAATAGAAACAGTTTTTCGCAGCCCTACTCATAGAGCTTCAACACATTGACATTAAGCCAGATAGATATATTCTAATCAGAATAAGGCAAAGGTTTTAGACAGAATTGACGGGAGGCTTCGGCGGCTCGTTTCTGAGGCAGCAGATTTAAAAAAAATTCCTTCTTTATGTGTTAGTTTCACTCAGAACTGTTGAAACCTGCCGTTTATTTTATTGTTTCTCTTTACTTGATCCATTTCTCAGGTTTATGCAGATTAATTTTTTGCAGGTATAAAAACCTAAATTTGAAAACAGATTGAACACCTCCCTTTTTTTCGTTATATTTGCACTCCAAAAATAGTATCAACAATATAAGAAGCTGAATTAAATGAGTTCTGAAAAATCAATCATGAGAAGAAATGTTGTATATAAAGAATCCTGCCTTTCCGGTTTGGAAAAAATGGGGGATGAAACAGTTGATTTGATTTTCACGGACCCACCCTACTATCAGTATCGGGCTAAAAACATAAAAGGCCTGAAAAATCATAAAGACGTAGTCACAGAGTTTGAATTTGATGAATTTAAGTCGGAAGAGGATTATCTGAAGTTTTTAGAAGATGTGATTGCAGCGTGTTATCGGATTTCGAAACCCGGAGCAAGCGGCTATTTGTGGTGTGGTGATGATTATGTGTCTTATATAAACCGGATAGTCGAAAAAGTCGGATTTCAGTTTAGAAAAGTAATCCATTGGCACAAAACGAATCCTTTCCCCGCTATTTATACCCGCAAAATGTTTGCAAACAGCATGGAAATGATGGTTCACTTCTCAAAAGGAAGTCCTAAAACCTGGAACCACAAGCCTGTAAATGAAATGCACAATTTTATCGAATCGCCAATCTGCATGGGAAAAGAACGACGCGCGCACAAAACTCAGAAGCCACTGAAAGTTTGCATTCCTTACATAGAAATCAGCAGTAATCCGGGAGATCTGGTGTTAGATCCTTTTATGGGTTCGGGTACGACGGCGATTGCGAGCTTAATGACCGGAAGGGAATTTATTGGATTCGAGATAAATGATAAGTATTGCGATATTATTGCGAAGCGATTTGAAGAATTCTTAGAAAACTCCTCAACGATTTTTGAGGGTAAATATCCTGAGGTAATCCATTCGAAAGTCAAAGCGGATAAATCCGGTAAGTGACATTAAAAACATCCAAAAGCTCGAAAGGGATACTCACTCCGATTGTATGCCAGGTACTGTTTCCGGTGCGGTTAAAAGCCTGAATGATGTTTATTTTGTAGTCTGCGCCTTTCAAGCGAATAGATTGAGTCATTATTTTACTCCGGTTTCGGTATTCATTATACAGTTTTGCGTAAAATGCTTCAGACACTGAAGGTGTCAATGTTTCGTGATAGAAAGTCATTAGTTTTTTTTTGTTGATAAGAAGCATTCGGGTCGGGAAAAAATAGGCCAATAAATCGGCTCTATTCGTATGCATCCATCCTTTCGTGCCGGGATACTTACTGTATGTTTCTAAATACAAATCACCAAAATCCTTTTCTCTGAATTTTTCCGAAACTAAATACTGTTTTCCGGCTTTGATGAACGACAAATCGATATCCTGCCTCTGCAGTATCATATGGTCTTCAGTATTATCCGTATATCGAACAATATCAGTCGCTCCGAATTGTCGGTGATAAAAAGCGTCTGCTTTCGCCTGTTGCGCTTGCTCGCGACTAAGACTCTCATCAAAGTTGTGTGGAAACATGTTACGCTGAGTGTTGATTATTAAACCATTAGCCATGACAAAGCTAATAAAATTAAATTATCCTGCAAAAAAAAAAGATGTTTAATGAGAGCAGATTCTATTTTAAGAAATACGCTTCATTAAACACCCGATATTAATTTCTGAGTTTTCAGCTATTTGAAAAGACTTTATCGCTTCGCTATCAACTCTTATTTGCCATTACTCATTTTCTCAGCTCTCCTTCGCCTTTCTTTCCAAGTTCAGTTCCCACTTCCAGGCACTTCGGAGCGTTTCTTCTACAGTTTCATTGGCTTTCCAACCAAGCACTTTATTGGCATACGAAGGGTCAGCCCAGACTTGCTCGATATCCCCTTCGCGTCGATCCACAATGCGATACGGAACTTTCACTCCGTTCACTTTCTCAAAGGTATTAACTATCTCTAAAACGGAAAGTCCGCGACCTGTTCCCAAATTAAAAATTTCGAGATTTTCTTTACTTTTGTTTTTCAGCATCCGCTCAATCGAAACTACATGCGCTTTAGCCAAATCCACCACGTGAATATAATCGCGAATACAAGATCCATCGGGCGTATTATAGTCATTTCCAAAGACTTGAAGCTGCTTCCGAATTCCTATTGCAGTTTGTGTGACGAACGGAAGCAAATTATTGGGTACACCGATAGGTAATTCTCCTATCTTTGCTGAAGAATGCGCTCCGATCGGATTAAAATAGCGGAGAATAATAGCCTTGTAAAATTTATCGGCGTGTATTGTGTCGCGGATAATATCTTCTCCAATCTGCTTCGTTTTGCCATAAGGCGAAAGTGCCGGCTTTATGGGCGCATTTTCTGTCACAGGAAGCTCATCGGGCTGTCCATAGACTGTACATGATGAGGAAAACACAATATTTTTGACATTGTGAATCGGCATCAACTGCAAAAGGTTCATTAGCGACACTAAGTTGTTTCTGTAATACAAAAGCGGTTTTTCGACCGACTCTCCTACTGCTTTACTCGCGGCAAAATGGATTACTCCCTCAATACCGGCATGTTTTTCAAACATCCTGTCCATGTTCACATAATCAGTACAGTCAATATTCTCAAAATCGGGACGGATTCCGGTTATATTTTCAATTCCATTCAGTACTTCTATGTTTGAATTTGACAGATTATCTACCACAATCACATCATATCCTACCTGCTGAAGTTCAACTACTGTATGCGAACCAATGTATCCGGTACCACCGGTAACTAATATTTTTGGCATTATTTTTTTATAAAAATTATAATTTAACTAATTAACAATGCAACTAATCAACTAATTATAAAGCTTTTCCGGATAAATTCCGTCTTCAATCAACTTCTGAATTTTATCCACCACAGATTGTCGGTCTTCTGCATACGTAACTCCAAACCATTTAGCTGTAGTATCCAGCACTTTACAAGTTGCTCGTCCCTCAACGATTAAATCATTTACAACGAGTGGTATGAAAAATTCGGATTTCAGTTCATTGCCATGCTCTTTTAGGAAAGTTTTGAACATCTCTTCCGAATACTCGAAATATTCCGGAGTAAATCCCCAGAAATTCATCGAAACAGGGGTATTTTCATGAAGTGACTGCTCAGCTCCATTTTCGTCTTTGAAAACGATATCTTCCCCTTTTTTAATGATTGACGTGCGCTCCACAACCGTTGTCAGATTGCCATTTTCATCTACCGAGCAAACTCCGCGAGCTACAGAACCACTTTCTGAGAGCGTATTACCTACTCGATACCCAATCATTGAATATTCATTTTGCTTGCCTTCCGCGTTTCTGAGAAATTCCGCCATCACTTCAAATGATTCTTTTCCATAGAAGTCATCCGCATTTATTACTGCAAAAGGCTCCTTGATTACATCTTTACCCATTAGCACAGCATGATTTGTACCCCATGGTTTTTCTCTTTCGGGATTAAGGGCGAAACCTGCCGGTATATCTTCCAAGGCTTGAAAAACAACTTCTGTTTCGATAATTCCTTCGTATTTTTTTAAAACAATATTACGAAAATCTTCTTCAAACGACTTGCGAATTACAAATACGACTTTACCAAATCCGGCACGAACCGCATCATACACGGAGTAATCCATGATTGTTTCGCCATTCGGACCTAACCCGTCTAACTGTTTCAATCCGCCATAACGACTTCCCATGCCTGCTGCAAGAATAAATAATGTTGGTTTCATTTCTTTTTTATTATGTAAATTTTAATTATTTTCGATTTCTATTATTTCTGCAAAATTACAAAATTATTGTGGTATTTTAATGTTAACTATTCCAAAAGAAAAAAGGAAGTCGTTTTCTTTCTTTTTTAAAATAATGTTTTAGCACGTCTTTCTCCGTCAGACCGGATTCATTCCAAAATCAGGGTCTATTATTATCAGCAAAAGCTGATCTCAACTAAAAAACTGCATTAAAAACCTATTCTATGAGGGTGAGTAGTCACATTGTATCGAAAAAGTCTTAATTTCACTACTGACCGACTAAAAATGGTCTGTAGGACAATACATTAAATAATCCGCCAAAGTAAACTTCTACGAAATTAAAAAGCGACCACATTAGTTATCCACAAGCTATATGCAGCTGTATATCAGCAACATATGTTTCACATTGATATTATTGTCGGTCAAGTAATCTCTTAATTTATTAAAATTTTACAAAACGATTGAGATTCGTTTGAATTGATGTATTTTTGCACTAAAATTAACAGACATGCATTTTAATACCCAATTAAAACTAATTAAAACATTTTTTTTCAACTATAAAATCACGCTGTTTGTATCTGTTTTAATTATTTTATCGGTTTTTATATGGAGTTCAGAAAAAAGAAAAGTATTTACTGAGTTTGAACAAAATGATAATATAGAAATTTATGAATGCAACAGAGAACTCTATTCAACCGCTCCAATTGTATCACAACGAAAATTAAATGACGATAACGGCTTACAACTTATACATGCGCAAGCAAATGGACTAAAGAAAATCTATATCTTTAATCATTTGTTCGAGGAAGACAGCGCAAGACTTGTCGCTCAAAATCTATTAGTAAGACTTAAGAACAATCCACTCTATCATATAAAAGAGTTAACCCATTCGTACCCATACGCTACACCGGAAATGGCTAAACTGCTAAATGATATTGGGTTACACTTCAGAGAAAAGCTAAGAAAAAAGAATCAAGACCATTTTCGATTTTTGATAACATCAGCGCTTCGAACGAATGAATCCCAAGGCACTTTGTCCACTCGAAACCGAAATGCAACAACGCAATCGACACATTTGTACGGTGCTACAATAGATATTACTTACAAGGAATTTTACAATATTCAGGCAGATTCAATCGAGCAAAATTACCACGCTGCTAATGCATTACGAGAAACAATGCTCGATATGCGCGAACAATGTCGATTAGTGGCAGTAAGAGAAAGAAGGCAAGCTTGCTACCACTTTACCGTTGTAAACTGCGATCCGACTAAAATTCCACTTGACTCAATTTCAACTCAGTCACTTATAACGTATTAATCCTATGAATCAGCCATTTAAGATTAGTATTAAACCTAAGAGAATTGTTAATGGCGTGTTCCATACGTCCTTAATATAAAAATAGAAATTAATCGTATGAATAGAAGAAGAAAACCGTATGCTGCATCTCCGAGATTGACTAAACTTACCGCCAAAGAAAATGCCATACTCATGGATTTTTTGCTTGATAAAATGGGTGGAATGAGCCGAAGCGCCGTTAAATCATTATTATCAAAACGTCAAGTATCTGTAAATGATAAAATTACGACGCGATTCGACACTCCGCTTCAAATAAATGACCGGATTACCATCAATCACTCTCATGGAAACGCGGGACTTTCACATCCGAAATTAAGAATCTTGTACGAAGATTCCGTTTTAATAGTAGTGGAAAAACAAGAAGGTTTGCTCACCGTTACAGCAGGTTCCGGACGTGAAACTACAGCATTTTCAATTCTGAAAAATTATGTAAAAAAATCTTCTCCTGCCAATAAAATTTACACCGTTCATCGATTGGATCGGGAAACTTCCGGAGTACTTTTATTTTCAAAAAACAGAGATGTGCAACATGTATTGAGAAACAATTGGCATTCCATTGTAACAAAAAGAATCTATACCGCTTTGGTAGAAGGAAAAGTAGAAAAAGAAAGCGGTCAGATCGTATCATGGCTTACGGAAAATGAAATTTCGCTGAAAATAATATCAAGTCCCTACGACAATGGCGGCAAACAGGCAATTACCAACTATCGGGTCGTAAAAAGTTCGGAAAAATTTTCCTTGCTCGAAATAGAATTGGAAACCGGACGTAAAAACCAAATCCGCGCACACATGGAAAGCATCGGGCACCCGATTGCGGGCGACAGAAAATACGGCTCTACGATAGAAATGAAACGGCTTGCGCTTCACGCTCATGTGATTGAATTTTATCACCCCGTAACAAACGAGTTGGTTCGTTTTGAATCGCCTATACCTACAGAGTTAGTAAAGCTATTGAAGTAATGCGGTAAGGAAGATTGAGGCGGTGTGTAGCATCGTATGTATGCGGAACGTAGCAAGATATTGGGTGTATAAATATGAAGATAAATCAGCTGTTCTATATTCATTTGCTGTACACCATTTATACACCTTACGTATGTCGGTATCCTGATAAAATGAAGTTTTTACACAAGCGAGGAGCCACCATAACAACCTGTATATCTAACACATAACAAACAGACCGTTTAACATTATAACAAATCTTCACAATCAACAAAAAGAACCAATCATTTTTTTTGTTTTATTTGAGATTTTTTTGTTCCTTTGTGAATAATTCATTAAGAATACCATCGTATGCTTGAGGTTCAAGTATCACATATAGCTCCAACAAGGTATTTTACTCCATCCAATGAAGTATTTTTCACTCTATTCATATCACCCGATACGTTTTTTCGTTTAATCGCAACACCGCGATGTAAAATTACATAGATCAATCATTACTTTTCAATTATATAAAGTAGTGTATCATTGCGATCCGACTCAAGTTAGTACAAAAAAAAGAAAATTCAGGAAAATTTACAAATATATCACCGATAAGGTAAGAATTAAGTAATGAAGACATCTTGACTTTTGATTTTTAAGAAAGGCTTCTCTGAAGCAAATACAACCAAATATAACAGATTTATTTGAAGTCAAGACGACTTCAAGGAATAAGTATAATTCATAACCATAATCAACAAACATCAACACAATGAAAAAACCATTACTTAAACCAATTCTGTCCCTTTTAGTGGGACTCACTCTGCTTGCCACAACCGCGCAGGCAGAAGATTACGATCTATGGATTGCCGGTACGCGTGTAACATCTAACAATGAATCAGAAATTAGCGGTTCAGGCATTAGTGGTACGGTTAAGTACAACCCCATCTTTAAAACTCTATTCATAACCAATGCTACCATTAATGCGGAAAAAAGTTCGCACGGAATTAAATCCGAGATATCGGGCCTTTCCATTATTTTTAGCGGAACAAGTAAGATAACTTCAATTAATGTGTCCGCCATTTGGTCATCCCAATCCTTTTCCATGTCCGGTGATCGCTTCACGAGTCTAAAGGTAGAATCTACAGAATCCACCGGCATTACGCTTGATAAGTGGAGTGGTACCCTCACCATAGAGGGAGATTTCACCGTGGAGTCTAAAGGAAAAGAGCGAGGTATCTACGGAAAAGGTACCGGTTCGGATAAGCTCATTATCAACGGCAGCACCGTGAAAGCCACAGGCACAGACGAAGGTTCTATTACCGAATTTTCAGCCTTAGAGGGATTTAGCAAACTTACCAGACCTGCCTTAGGATATTATGACTGGGCAGTGAAATCAGGCTTACTTATCATGAAAAATGAAGTAGTGATACAGCCACTCATCAGAATCGCGGGAATCGGAGTAAACATAGATAAAGCAGGTTATGTTGACGGATTCGATAAAAAAGTATCTTTCAACAATGAGAACAAAAACCTCAAGATCAACAACGCAGATATCAAAGCAGGAGATGGCTTTAACGCGATATACTCTCTTGTACCCAATCTCACCATAAGTCTTTTAGGCAGCAATAAAGTTAGTTCAACCGATTCTCCTGCAATATACGCAAAAAAGGATTTATATATCAGTGGTCCTGTCGGTACATCTCTTACAGCAATCAGCACAAAGGATGCGGGAATAAAAATAGACGATTCATCTCTTCATGTAGAAGACGGCTGCACAGTAATAGCCAAAGGCGCTAATTACGGCATCTTTGGGTCAAAAGCATCAGTATTAAATGTTTTGAATAGTATCGTGAAGGCTACAGGGCCGGGTATAGCATCCATAGCGGGATTCAGCGAATTAGTATTAGAGTATGAAGGCAACACCAGCAGATTAACCCAACCTGCAAATGCGAGAAATTTTCGGGAAGGAGTATCTGTAGTTAATGATATAATGCGAATCAGGGTTTGAATTAATAAATCAGATTAATGTAAGCTGCCGCAATTCTGCCAAATACGAATGTAAGTAATCCTTTTGTAGAACGCACTTTGCTTGCTTTTTGAATATTTGTTTTTTC
>JAAYIT010000099.1 GCA_012523295.1 Porphyromonadaceae bacterium
AGTCGATGGACAACTACTCAATAAAATTACAAACAAGATAGCAATCGTAAAAGCTGAACCGACAACAAAAATGAGAGAAATATTGCAGAAATTATTTCCACCGCACTAAAAGGGACAAGTCAGGACGGAATAAAATATCCTGATGATTTGTTGGAGAATTTTGTCGGTAGAAGCGATTCCTCTTTTTTTCAGTATGTGATAGACAATTTGAGTGATAAGTATGAATTGGACTATCTTCTGAATCAGAAAAACAGTATTTTTGAAAAAATAATCAGTGAACTTCAGCCAATCAACGGTTTTCCGGAATTTATCGAGTTAGTTATTCAGAACAACATAAAGCGCGCGATTGTCACTTCATCCTCAAAAGCGACAATGGAAATGGTTGGTGCGGTTTTTCCTTTCAGAAACTATTTTGATATACTGATTTGTGAGGAGGATACAGATAAGCATAAGCCATATCCTGACCCTTATTTGTTGGGTTTGGAAAGGACAAATAGTGAAAAATCGACAACTCTCGTGATTGAAGATTCTATAAATGGAATTAAATCGGGAAAAGCAGCCGGCTGTATTGTTTTCGGGATTACAACTTCATTACCTCGTGAAGTTTTGATAGAAGCTGGCGCTGATTTGGTTCTCGACAGCTATCCGGAAATTTTAAAACACATTTCTTTCTAAAATAATTTTGGATAAAGCGCTTGTTCGGGTGTTTTTTTTCTGAAATTTTACTCAATCGTTTGCAATTTAAAAGGTCTTCGAAACAGACCTTTTTTTTATTTATAAGCGTTTGTAATTGTATTTTTGCAATAATTAGTTGAAAATTCTATCATTTTAATACAATAATTCTGTATTTAGATGAAAAATATAATTTGAAACAAATTAATAGAAACACAAAAAATACAATCTCATGAAAAAACATTTATCACTTTTCTCATTCGTTCTGCTTATTTCCATTACAGCGCAAACTCTTGCTGATGGACCTTCAAGCTATTATAAAACAAATCCTACAGTCGGAAAACGAGTTGATTCTCCGATAGTAATTGATGGAAATCCGCAAGAATGGACAGCCGATATGCTTATTGTGCAGGGAGTTGCCAATGATGACGTGCGGGCTTTCAGAGGACCTCATGAGGGCCCGGTTTATGATTTGTATCAACTTTATGCTGCCTGGGATAACTCATACCTGTATCTAATGTGGCAGATTACCAACGTTTCAGACATTGTCTGTCCGGAACAAGGGTATCCAAATTCAGATAACGGAAAACCGTGGAATGGTGATATTCCATTTCAGTTGGCTTTTGATATTGACCCTTCAGTAGGGACTAATGGTTTGCTTTCCGGCAATACAGTTCCGGGAACGAAGGATGCGCATGTTTGGGGAATTTTTAATATGTTTGGAAACAAGGAAGTTGACAAAATGATGATGTTTTCTTCCAAGCCCGGAGTAGGTATGCCGGGTTTGTTTTCGTTGAATTCGGCAGGTGCGTTTGATTATGACAATGTGAAAATTTTTACTGAATTGGGAATCGAATATAAATGGGGTGATTTCTGCGTACCGACAGAAATTTATGGAGTAAATAAGAATGAGCACACAGGATATGTTGTGTCAGACTTAGCGGACGAAAGCAATTATGTAGATTTCATTGCGAAAGGGCATGATAAATCAATGGATACTACTTACGAAATGAAAATTCCTTTGTCCGCTCTCGGAATTGATGTGAATTATTTAGAAAATTCAGGTATCGGGGTGATGTTGATTTCTACTTTTGGGCAATCAGGAATCAATTCGCTGCCCTATGATCCGGCTACATTTGACAACGCGAGTGAGCCTTATACAGAAGATGCTTCAACTTCGATGGAAAAAACTGATGTGGATGTGTTTTCAGCAAATTTCGCCCGAATAGGAGCCGGAGAGTCATCACCGGTGATACGTCCGACAATTTCAGTTTCTCCAGTCGGAGGAGAATATATAGGAGGAACTACTGTAACATTGAGCGCATCCGGTGAAAAAACGCCAATAAAAATTTATTACACGTTAGATGGAACCACACCTACTTCAGCATCGTCGCTATATGATTCACCTTTACAGATTATTTCAAATAACACGAACCTAAAAGCGATAGCAATAGATGCAGATGGAGTGTCGTCTTTTGTAACATCACACATGTACATTACTGAAGAAAAAACTGCATCTGAAGGCATTAAAATATCTCTCAAAAAGCCTGACACATGGAGCTCTGTATATCTGTGGGCATGGACGGGAACAAATACGAATCTGTTTTCAGAATGGCCCGGCGAACCGATGACTTTGGAAAAAAATGACTGGTATTCATATGTTTTTGATGAGAGTTTAGTCTCTGTAAATGTTGTTTTTAGTAATAACGAAACACCACAAACAGTTGATATCCTCGATGTGGTAGAATCGACTTGTTATGAGCAGGACGCTGTTGTAGATGGGAAATTGACGGTAAAAATCGTGCCTTGTCCTGTACAGACCGGCGTTAATACTTTGACAAAAGATTTAATCCGAATTTATCCTAATCCTGCTCAAAATTTAATTTCAATTGAAACCGGAGACGAAAGTTCCAACATAAGTATTTACTCGTTGCAAGGTAGATTGCTGAAGCGCGTTGATAATTACTCTTCAAATGAAAAATTAAATGTTTCAAATTTAGAAAAGGGTTCTTATGTTGTGAAAATTATGAGAAAAAACGGTGTTTTAGAATTCTCTAAATTTATAAAGGAATAAAAAGTTAGTTAGTTTTGATTTATTCTTTAAAAAGTACGGTTTGGATTATTCTGCCGTACTTTTTTTTAGTTCAAAAAACCGTGTTCTTACTATTATAATTTGAATAACTCATCAAGTTTATAAATTCCCGAAACCGGATTTTCTGCAATACTTATCATTGCTTTAGCTACTTCACTTCCGAGGATTGGTCTGTATCTTCTGAAAATTCCGATGCTGTTCAACAAATTAATTACTTTCAAACTAACCTTTTCCATTTTTCGATTTTCTTTCCTTTCACCATCCAATGGTCCGGGCTGAAGTATGTGTATGCTGTTAAACGGAAGTTTTCTGACAGCATCTTCAAGTTGCCCTTTTATTTTTGAATAGAAAAAAGGAGATTTCGAGTTTGCACCAACAGAGGAAACCAGAACATAAGCCGGAACTCCGTTCTCATTAGCAATTTTAGCCGTTTCAAATTGATACGTATAATCGACTTTGAATTGATTCTCTTTCGACCCGGCTGTTTTGAGGGTTGTGCCCATCGTAGAAAAAAGGACATCGCCCTTTACGAACTCTCTCCATTTGTCAGGTTTATCAAAATCGACGATATGTTCCGTTAATTTTGAATGCTCAACGCCACTTTTACGCCTGACCAATGAAATGATTTCAGTATAATCAAGGTTGTCTAAGAGTTGGCTAATTAGTTCGGTGCCCACTAAACCTGTGGAGCCGATGACAATAGCTGTTTTCATAAACTTAATGCTTTAATTTTCGATACAAATATACTCTTTTTTGCTACATGATCAATTCTTGATTTGGAGTTATGATTTACTTTCAAAAATTCGTATCTTTGCAATTTTGAAAATTAGAAATCAGAAATCAAAAATTAATGTTACTAAACGGCTTGTCGTTCAAATAACTATTAGAAACAATAAAATAATGTAATAAGGTTGTGCTTTTCTGTTATGTTGTTGGTTATTAAGGTTTTATTTCGGCAATGTTCAATGACCAAAAAAACTTATTCAATAAAAGAAACTTTAATAACAAAGTGCACGTCCAATCTTTTACCTTATTAACCTTATTTCTAATACTTTATGCATTTTGTCTCTTAAGAGAAATCTAAAACAAAAGAAAAAGAGCGCGACATTTAATCGTTTTTTAATGGTAATAAATAAATTATGGCAAAAATTGAGATAAAAGAATTGACTTCTCGCGATGTGGATTACTCGCAATGGTACAATGAATTGGTGATAAAAGCAGACTTGGCGGAAACATCTGCCGTACGCGGCTGCATGGTGATTAAGCCGTACGGTTACGCCATTTGGGAAAAAATGCAGGCAGAATTAGACCGCATGTTCAAAGAAACTGGACACGTTAATGCTTATTTCCCGTTGTTTATTCCGAAATCATTTTTGAGTAAAGAAGCCGAACACGTGGAGGGATTTGCCAAAGAATGCGCCGTGGTAACGCACCACCGCCTGAAACAAGATCCAAACGGACCTGGTTTAATTGTTGATCCGGAAGCGAAATTAGAAGAAGAGCTTATCGTGCGTCCTACATCGGAAACGATAATTTGGAATACGTACCGCAATTGGATTCAATCGTATCGTGATTTGCCGATTTTGATTAATCAGTGGGCAAACGTAGTGCGCTGGGAAATGCGTACCCGCTTGTTTTTAAGAACTGCGGAGTTTTTGTGGCAAGAAGGTCACACCGCTCATTCCACGGAACAAGAAGCTATCGAGGAAGCGGAAAGAATGCTCCATGTGTATGCCGATTTTGCGGAGAATTTTATGGCCGTACCCGTATGGCGCGGACTGAAATCAGCCAATGAACGCTTTGCGGGTGCAATTGAAACTTACTGTATCGAAGCGCTGATGCAGGATGGTAAAGCCTTGCAGGCAGGCACTTCGCACTTCTTGGGACAGAACTTCGCGAAAGCTTTTGACGTAACATTTGTGAATAAAGATAATAAGCCGGAACACGTTTGGGCTACTTCATGGGGCGTTTCTACCCGTTTGATGGGAGCGCTTATCATGACTCATTCCGATGACAACGGCTTGGTACTTCCTCCAAATCTCGCTCCTTATCAAGTGGTTATCGTGCCGATTTACAGAAACGAGGAGCAGTTGAACGCTGTTTCGGAAAAAGTGAAAGAGATTTCTGCCAAGTTAAAAGCGTTAGGAATTACTGTGAAATACGATGACAACGATCAGAAAAAACCGGGTTGGAAATTCGCTGAGTACGAGCTGAAAGGTGTTCCCGTACGCTTGGCAATCGGTGCTCGCGACTTAGAAAATGGAACGGTAGAAGTGGCGCGACGTGATACGTTGACAAAAGAGACCGTTTCTATTGACGGTATTGATCTGTTTATCAAGCAACTGTTGGATGATATTCAAGCCAATATTTTCAAAAAAGCATTGGATTTCCGTGCTTCCATGACGCGTGAAGTTGACTCTTACGATGATTTCAAAGTGGAAATAGAAAAAGGCGGTTTCTTGCTTTGCCACTGGGACGGAACACCCGAGACCGAAGAAAAAATCAAAGAAGACACCAAAGCGACTATCCGTTGCATACCAATTGACGGTGACAAAACACCGGGCGTTTGTATGGTTACCGGCAAACCGTCGGCACAGCGCGTGGTGTTTGCGAGAGCGTATTAAAGCCCTTTGTTGTTTTCTTCGAGTAGGGAGTATTTGGCTGATAATCTGATAATTAGGAATCTTTTTTATTCCCTTTAAGCTGCTATGAAACAGCCATTAAAAGCAAATTTTCACCCAGACCGTTTGAAGATGAAAGGCGTGTTCCATACGACCTTAATGTAAAGAATAGAATTTAACCTTATGAAAAATTTCTTCTACTTCAACAAAGGGCAGCGAATAGGAGTTTTAATTTTACTGCTCTTGATTGTGTTTGCTTTTTTAGCAACTGTCTTGATGCCGATATTTGTAAAGAAAGATGAAATTGAGTCCGGTGAAGATTTTCTGCGCGAAGCTATGGAGTTTAGAGCCAACTTGATTGAAAATGAGCGAAGTAAGAGTAAAGAAACAGACTTTTTTCCATTCGAATATAGAAGTTATCCAAAATACAAACCCACTCAAACTAAATACGAATTATTCACTTTTAATCCCAATACAGCTGATTCGGCCACTTTTGTAAAGCTTGGGCTGAAACCGTATATTGCCCGTAATGTGCTGAGGTATAGAGAGAAAGGCGGAAGTTTCAGGAATGCGGATGCATTTGCAAGAGTGTATGGGATTACACCTGAGAAATACGAAGAGCTGAAACCGTTTATTCAGATTCCCGAATTGGAAAATGAAAAACAAATCGCTGAAAATATTTCTGAAAAACCCGGAAATACCAATGAAACGGCAGATTCAAAAGAATTTCCAACTCAACTTAAAACAGACAACATTATTGATTTAAACAGCGCAGACACAACCTTACTCAAACAAGTGAGAGGGATCGGATCTGTTTTTGCAAGAAGAATCGTAAACTATCGGAATGTCTTGGGAGGATACACCACGCTTGAGCAGCTTAAAGAAGTATGGGGAATGAACGGTGAAACTTACGATCGTATCACCCCGTTTTTAGACATTAAAGATGAGCAGTTAATCACCAAAATAGATGTGAATAAAGCGAGTATTGAAAGATTAAGAAAACATCCGTATATCAATACATTTCAGCGTGCAAAGGCGATTTATGAATATCGAAGGAAAAAAGTAAAGTTAACTAATATCAAACAACTGAATCATCTGGAGGAATTTACTGATGAAGACTGGAAGAGGTTAGAGCCCTATTTATCGTTCGAATAATAAATTTAAGCCTTCATATCTCATCCTAAATGCGTTTCATTTTACTTCTCAACAATTTTATCACACATCTTATCATAAAAATTTCATGCAATTTTTACAAAACGAAAATATCATATTACGTGCATTAGAACCGGAAGATTTGGAGTTCTTGTATCGTTGGGAAAATGACACAACACATTGGTTATCAGCGAATACACGTTCGCCTTACTCTCGTTTCCAGTTGAAGGAGTATATCTCACAAGCAAAAAATGATATTTATACCGATGGTAGTTTACGGTTGATGATATCTGACAGAAAATCAGGAAATACAGTAGGTACGGTTGATTTGTTTGATTTTGACATCCATCACAGCAGAGTAGCGCTCGGACTATTTGTAGCGGAAGAATTTCAGGGAAAAGGTTATGCATCACAAAGTTTGAAGTTAGTAGAAGAATATGTTTTTATGTTTCTGAAAATCAATCAACTGTATGTTCAGATTGCGGAGAGTAACTTAGCAAGTCGAAGAATTTTTGAGCATGAGTATGAACTTCATGGTGTATTGAAGAACTGGACAAGAAGTGAGAGCGGATTTGAGAATATTTTGACTTACCAGAGATTTGGTATTGATAAAAGCGGAAAATGAGCCTTTTCACCGTCGCGTTAATTTATTCAAGAAGTATTTCATTAATTACTGTTATTTCTTAATAACTCATTACAGATTATCAAAACAAATGAGTACTTTTGTGATCGTAAAAAAAAAGGATTGAATGTTGATATTTGACAACATATTATTTGCTACGTTGATTCCACAGCTGCTGATGTTTATGGGTGTAATCACTTGTTTTACAGAATCTTATATTTCTTCTTGCTTAGATAAAAACTCCAAAAAGAATGCTTCTTCCATAACTATTGAGTATTCTGATAATAAGTATGACGAGTATTCATCTGCGATTAGTTTTGAAGAATTTTATTCAGATTTTGAGTTTCTGCAAAGACAAGCGAGTGACAATTCCTTTTTTAAATTAGAAGAAAGAATAATCTATCCGGTTTTTAATCAAACTTTCCATTTATCTAAATATTCTTACGAGTTTTTTTCCCGTCCTCCTCCCTTTTTTGCTTAAAATATTTATCTTAGACAATTTTAGCTTTGAAATTCTTCTATAAATAAACTGCATAGAAGGTGATTTATTTTTTAAATATTTGAAAAAACATTATAATATTCAATGAAAAAATATATTTTAATTTTTTCAATACTTGCCCTATATAACGTTACGTTATCAGCTTTAGAGGCAGATAGTATTGAATCAATTCACTTGGGACAGATTGAAATTTACAGCACAAAAGAAACGAATCAACAAAACACTCCCGTATCAACCACATTGTTCAATGAGAAGCTTATTGAGCAGACACAAATCACTTCCGTGAAAGATATCAGCGGAAAAGTTCCTAATTTTTATTTGCCGGATTATGGCTCTGCCATGTCGAATTCACCTTACATTCGCGGAGTTGGCTCTCGTTACAGCGGACAATCCGTAGCGCTATATGTTGATAATGTGCCTTATTTGGAGAAAACCGCATTTGATTTTGAGCTTTACGATTTAGCTCAGATTGAGGTTTTGCGAGGTCCGCAAGGTACACTCTACGGACGAAACAGCATTGGCGGAATTTTGAACATGTACACACTCTCTCCACTCAGCTATCAAGGTACGCGAATTGCGTTAACCGGCGGAAATTACGGTTTGATGCATGGGAAAGCTTCGTATTATGCTAAGTTAGGTGAAAATTTCGGCGTTAGTTTGGCAGGATACTATGGTCGGCACAACGGATATTATCACAATGATTTTACCGGAAAAAAAATGGACGAAGAGGAGACCGCGGGTGCGCGTATGAAGCTTGCTTGGGATGCGAATAAAGACCTGAAATTTGAGTATGTAGCTGATTTTGATTATGTTAATCAAGGCGCTTTCCCTTATGGAATGTATGATGAGGATACAAAAACCTTAGCTAAACCAAACTTTAACGATGCGAGTAATTATATGCGTAAAACGCTGAATAACAGTGTTTCAATGAAGTATATATATTTGAGAGATTTTGCATTGAACGTGTCATTGGCGCACCAATATTTCGATGATGAAATGAATATTGACCAAGATTTTAAGCCTCAATCCATATTTACTTTGCAGCAAGTTCAGAAACAAAATATGCTTAACGGAGAGGCTGTAATAAAGTATATAGGTACGAATAATTATAAATGGTTAGTTGGAGTAAATGGATTTGGACAGCAATTGGATATGGAAGCGCCGGTGAAATTCAAAGAGGATGGAATTGCTTTTTTACAACGCATGTTTCCTCCTTTCATGACTATAAAAAATGAAAACTACGACATTCCAGGCATGTACAACACAACCAGAAGCGGTGGGGCTTTATTCCACCAATCCACGTTAGATAATATTATTACTGATGGATTATCAGTGACTTTGGGAGTTCGGTTGGATCTTGATAACGTGAAGTTGGATTATGAAACGAGTTCATTTATGGACTTGCAGATGAGACAAGGACCGATGGTGAGGGATTTTCATGTTGCAGACACCTTGAAAGGTGTTGTAAAAAACAGTTTTGTTGAGTTCCTGCCAAAGGCGGCTCTTAAATATGAATGGGACAGAATGAATTTTGTCTATGCAAGCGCTTCACGCGGATACAAAACGGGTGGTTTTAATATTCAGATGATTTCTGACTTGATGACCGAAAAACTGAAAACTGCCGGAAGACCCGGTTCTCCTGAAATTGATGTGAAAGAAAGCATTATGTACCAGCCGGAAGTAAGTTGGAATTATGAATTTGGGATTCACAATACATTCTTCAACAGAAAATTGAGGACCGGATTGACACTGTTTTACATGGATATCACCGGACTTCAACTCACAGAATTTATTGAGTCAGGTGCAGGCAGAAAGCTAACAAATGCAGGAAGTTCAGTAAGTAAAGGGTTTGAGATATCCACCGGTGTGGATTTTGGAAGTGGATTTAGTGTCGAAGCCAATTACGGTTTTGCACATGCCACATTCAAGCACTTTACGAAAACTGATATTGTAAACGGTGATACCGTTTTGACAGATTTTTCTGGAAAATTTGTTCCTTATGCCCCGCAGCATACTGTAAATGGAAATCTTAACTACGCGCGAAATTTAGATAATTCATTTTTGTCTCAAATTTACGGAACCATTTCTTACAGTGGAATTGGTAAGATTTACTGGGTAGATTCAAATGAAATTACAGAAGATTTTTACAGCCTGATTGATGCGAAAATCGGAGTGAAAAAAAATGCATTCGGATTTGAATTATGGGGTAAAAACCTGTTGAACACGGCATACAATTCATTCTATTTCGAGTCATTTGGAAATAAATTCTTCCAGCAAGGGAAACCGCTTCAGTTTGGTGCCAGATTGACAATGGAATTATAGAATAAGAATGTTTGCCTAACACGAAAAACAGGAGAGCGCACAACATATTATTCATTCGAAAGTGATAGTACGCGATCCTACGTTCGGAGAAAAAAAACAACCGATTTTCAACAAGAGAATCGGTTGTTTTTTCTATTTAAAAACTAATATACGCTCAGCATTCACCTTCAGAACGTAGGCGTGCGCATAGTTATCTAATTTATCTTCACTTTATACACACCAAATGATTGACCTTTTAGATTCATTTTCAGAGTATTACCTTCCAAAGTCGCATTGGTTTTCTGAGGCGTCAGGTTGTTTGGTTCATCAAGTGTGTTCACTGCGCGCAGGTTGTCTTGTTGGAAAGTTACACATTCTCCAACAGAGAATTTCGTCCTTCTATTTGCACCCGTGATATTCACATTCACAGTTTTTTCGTTTTGGCTTGTGTTGGCAACTTTAACAATGTAAGTGTTTGTATTCTTGTCAAGAACGGCTGAGGCATACAGATTATCTTCTCCGGCAATCGGTTTTCCGTTCCAAGTCAGAGGCATTACGTTTGTTCCGACATTATGAGCGTAAAGCTGCTGTACATAGTAATTTGGAGTTTTCATCATTCTTAGATTATCAAACCAAATCATATCCGGTCTCCATTGCCACGCGTCAACGTGGGCGAATAGGGGAGCGTAAGTGCACATGTGAACAATATCCGCATTTCTTTCCAATCCCGTCATAAACGCCGCTTCGCAAAGTGCCGAGTAGAAATTGTTTTGTTTACCTGTTGAATGGTCGTGACACGCGTACTCACCGGCGAAAACCGCAGGACCTTTTCTGTCGTAAGTGTCGTAGCGTTTTGCGCTTCTCAGGAACCAATCCGGATCTTTATAGTAATGCTCATCCACTAAGTCAACTTTCAGTCTTTTCATTTCGGGCCAGAGGTAATCAAACTCTTTACCATCAGCAGAAGGGCCTGAACTTCCGATTATTTTGATATTGGGGTATTTCGCGCGAATCGCAGTCACAAATTTCTCTAATCTTTCGGGATAGAGACTTCCCCATTGCTCATTTCCGATACCGATAAATTTCATGTTGAATGGCTCGGGATGTCCCATTTCTGCACGTAATTTGCCCCAGGTGGTAGTTGTGGCGCCGTTAGCAAATTCAATTAAATCAAGCGCATCCTGAATATAGTCCTGTAATTCACCTACCGGAACATGGCAATGCTCGCCATCATTTTGGTATTGGCAAGCCAAGCCGGCATTGACAACCGGAAGCGGCTCTGCACCAATATCTTCTGAAAGGAGGAAATATTCATAAAATCCTAATCCGTATGATTGGAAATAATCCGGAAAAAGTCGATTCGCGAAAGTATAATGCCAGCGATTTTCATTCAGAGGGCGATTTTCTACTTGCCCTACGCTGTTTTTCCAGTTGTAGCGTGTCTCCAAATCAGTTCCTTCCACAATACAGCCACCCGGAAAACGGAAAATTCCCGGTTTAATATCGGCTAATGCTTCTACCAAATCTTTTCTCAATCCATTCTTTCTGCCTTTATATGTGTCAACCGGAAATAATGAAACGTGCTCTAACGCTAAAGCTCCTTTTGAGGTCATAAAAATACGCAGTTTGCCTTTAGGCTCTGTAGCGTTTGCTTTTATTTCAATTTCATATTTTTCCCAGTCGTTTGAATTGATTGATAATTCACGACGCCCGATGATGTCATTGGCGGAATTAATGAATTCAATTCTGATTTTTTGGACATCATTTGAGTTGATTTTTTTTGCCCAAACTGAAAATCTATAGTCAGCATCTTTCTTAAATCCGATTCCTACAAATCCTTCATTCTCGATGCCGGTGTGTTTGTGTGCATGTTCGGCAGTAGTGAGAACGACATAATTAGGATTTCTGTCAAATTTAGGGTTGTCATTCTTTAATTCTACATTACCAAATGTATTCCAACCCATAAAAGGTTGAGGGAAATCGAAAGAACGGTTTTTTACTAATTCGGCATAAAGTCCACCATCAGCGCCAAAGTTGATATCTTCGAAAAACAGACCGTACATAGTCGATTGAATTTGAGCTCCAACCTTTTTTGTATTCAGCTCAAAATCATACTGTTGTGCTGCCGAGAAAAGCGAAAATGAAATTGCAATAAATGAAATAAATAATTTTTTTACACTCATGATTTAATAGATTTTATAGTTGTTATAATTTCGAATGTTGTTTTCAGTACAAAGTTAATTAATAAAAATGACTAATGTAAGAGAATTCTAAAATTACAGTTTAAAAGGCGTTTCTTTTAAATAAATTCTGTAATCTTTGATCATACCGGGCAGATTTAACTCCATGCGCGGAAGGTATTGAAAACCGCTTACTTTTTTGTTTTCTCCCAAATCAATCACTATCGCATGCGGGTGCGGATCGCTTTCTATGGAGTAGGAGGTATGCCAGATAGTTGACTCTTGAAGATCATATACGTTTGTCGCTATGTTGTTTGCAGCATCTGCCTCTTCGCTGTCTGCATAGACTATTTTCCAATGTTGACGAGAAAGTTTTTCGCCATTCTCATCTAACAATTCCAACTCAGCAATGGATGCGTAGGGGTCATTTCCATGCGAATTAAGCGCTTCTAAACAAAAATAACGGGTGTTGTGTACTTGGTCAAAATGAATTGTTTGCCAGCCTTGACCGGGCTTGAAACTGCCTGTTTTGACCGGAGTTTCGTCTTCCAACTTCAAGTCTTCACCCTCATTCCGATGTTTGTAGTTTCCTGAACTGCGTACAATATCAAGTATTGGCTTGCGAAGTCCTTGTGTGGTCGCGACTGATGGTCCTGCCAAATCTAAAATAATAATTTCGTTTCTGCCTTTTTTCAGCCAGCATCCCGGCATGTAAAGTGTTTGTTGTGGCCCAATTTCCCAAAAACGACCAATATTGTAGCCATTTATATAAACCATCCCTTTTTTCCAGTTCATCATATCAATAAATGTATCGCCAGCTCTGTCAAGATTGAATGTGGCACGATAATACGCGGGTTGATTTTCTTTTAAATGCTGTTTTTTGTATTGTTTTTTTACCGCGAAATCATAGTTGACCGGTATATTGAAAACTTCCCAATCTTGAAGTTCAATGATGCTGTTTTCGCTTATCAATTCTACTTTTTCCGTTATCCCCTTCCAGTCGTAAATTCCTTTCCCAAAATTTATTCTGCCCATTGCTTCCACAAGAATATCAAGCCTGTCGCCTTCTTTCACGGCAGGAATGGTGATGGAAGCATCGCCACGTAATCGGCTGAGCACACCGACTCGCTCTCCATTAATAAAAACCTGCGCCCAATCATGCACTTTTGTGATTTTCAAAATCTGTTGTTTATCAGATTTTTGTAGTTTGGTTCTGTAAAGAATACTTCCCCAGCCCTGTTCAAAATGTTCCATCGAGCGGATTTTCTGACTTCTCTTTGGAGCCGGAAGATTGTCAAAAATATAAGCGACTTCTTCAAATTTTATTTCCGGAATTGAAATAGTCGGAAATGTATCAGGAATTTCGATTAATTCTTCTCCATCTTGCAGATAATTTTTCAGCAAATTTCTCACTTCGTGATATTTCGGAGTGATATTCCCATATTCACCTATCGGTGCATCATAGTCATAAGAGGTACAAGTAGGAGCGAAATTGGGGAAATTTGCACCTGCCCAATGGTCGAAACTTGTTCCGCCATGAGTCATATAAAGGCTGAAAGAGATGTTCCTGTCCAACATTTTTTTCATCCCATCTATCAAAGCGTGAGCGCTTCTGGTTTCGTGTTTCGCACCCCAATGATCGAACCAGCCGGACCAAAACTCGCTGCACATCAGCGGTGTGTTAGGCCTCAACTCGAGCAACCTGCGAAACTGATCGTCAATATTTGCTCCGGTTCCGAAATTGATAGTCCACAGTAAATCATCCAACGCGTTATTCTCAAAGTTGGAATTCCAATCACACTGAAAAAGTGGAACTTTATCGAATCCACTTTCTTTTACAATATCGCGAATTGCCGCTACATACGGCTTGTTTGTGCCGTAAGCGCCATACTCATTTTCTACCTGAACCATTAAAATATTGCCTCCATTACTGATTTGCATAGGTGCAAGTCTTTTTGAAACTTCTTTCATGAAAATTTTTACTTTGCTCAAAAAATATGGATCGTTTTCACGCAGTTGGATATCCTCTTTTTTAAGCAGCCACCAAGGCAAACCGCCCATTTCCCATTCTGCACACACGTAAGGCCCGGGTCTGACAATGATATACATACCATGTTTTTGCGCCAATTTGCAAAATGCAGCTACGTCTTTGTTGCCCGAAAAATCAAATTCCCCTTCGGTCGGTTCGTGAGCATTCCAGAAAACATACAGACATATCGTGTTCATTCCGAGTGCCTTACTTGCCAAAATACGCTGTTCCCAATAGGCATGCGGAATTCTCGGATAATGAATTTCTGCTGCTTTAATCACGAAAGGTTTACCATTTAATAAAAATGTGCTATTCCCTATTTCAAAAGTTTCAGTTTTCTTTGCAGCTGAAACTGTTTGATGCAATGAAACAAAAAACAGCGCGGCAATGGTGAGTATAAAAATATTTTTCATTTTTTGATAGAAAATTTATTTTCAGATAATTTTAAAAAACAAATTGTTTGTGTTGATTTTATGCTTGATGAATATTAAATCTAAAAGTTCGTCAGAAATGATATATAATCAAGTTGTTTCACATGGTAACGCTACCTATTTTTGAACTATAAACTTTTCAATCGAATTACCTATTCTTATGAAAAAAACGCCATTTTGAATACCCGAATTATCTAAGTTAATTCTTAAAGACATTTTGTTATTTGAATTTTCAGAATAAATAGCTCTTCCATCGATATGGTATATTGAAACAGGAACATCAATCGGCTCTGAGAATTTGACGGTGATAAATTCGCTTGCCGGATTTGGATAAATCCGGAAATTTATTTCAGATTTATCGAATCTGAGCGGATGAGTTGAAGTGATTATTTCAGTTTTTTGTAAGTACCAGTGCTGATTTATTTTAGACTGATTGAAGATGTTGTTGTCATATTCAATTACAGCAGTGCCGTTCATCGTATTTCCGCCGCTATTATTCACGGAATATCCAGTTTTGACATTTTCCAGTCCGTAAAGATTTCCGGTGAAAACAGGTGTTATTTTCCATTGCTGAGCGGAGTTTTGAGCGTCAGGAGTTGACTGAATTAGGTTTACACCGCGTCCGTTTCCGGTCATCGCGAGTTTCGAGTTGCGATTGATAATATGGAATTTTCCGCCACCCAAGTCTTTTATTTCCCATTCCTGGCTTTGATCACCTTGATTTGGCGCCCACATTACGAGTTTCTCGTTTAATTCTGTGGAGTTATTCAATACATCGATATAATTATTCGATCCTTTGTTTTGTATTGTATAGTAAAATTCTTCGGCAATAAACGGTTGAGATGGTTCTTCCGGTTTTGAGTTTTCAAAACTTGTAGTCAAAAAAGAAATACGGTTTATTATGTAAGTTTTCAGAAAATCTATTCCTTGCATATATGTCGGGAAAAGAAATTGCTCGTTGTAAACTCGTGTGTTCAGAACAGGCCATCGCTGGTAGTTTTTTATCTGCGAAGCATCGATTTGATTGACTGTCGCATCGATATAATTTAATATTTTATTCTCAATTCGTTCACTCACAAGCTCCTTCCAGCGTCTATTTACAGCATGCCTGAACCACTCATCCTCCCACATCCGTTGAATCCATGTTCTCGGATTGAATGCTTTTTCTCGCATTAATGAATATTGTGCATTTCCAAGCCTGTAGTCATTATTGAATGCTATATCGTAATCCCAAAGCGGGCCAAAATAGAACTTATCTATATCTCTCCTTTTATACAGATACGTACTCCAAAAACAATCGGGATTTCCGGTCAATTCACTGGCGATATACCAGTTGATCAGTGAAGTTGTGTCCACAAAGTTTCTGTAACCGGTAACAGGATCTTTGAAGTTGTCAGAGAAAAGTGCGTTTTCAAAACTGTTTGTGAAGTTTTTGATATAATCAAATTGTTGTTGATTAATGTCTTTATCATCAGGATACTTTATTGTGACTTTCAAGGATTTGTTGGTAGTAAACCATACCGGCTCTCTGTCAGCAAATCCATCTATTTCAATAAGATAACCGCCGGAAATAAGAGGTAAAGTGGTGTCTAACGTATCTTGTTTCTCAATAACTACGCGTTTGTTCCCCCTTTCCATTTGATCGGAAACCATGTAATTCCCGAGGAATGAATTGTTTAAATAAACATCGACAAACTTGGCGGAAGGTGAAAACTCAAAACCAAGAATTCTGCTGATTTCAAAGGCTACCGCATTACGTATCAGGGTTTTATCGGCATGGTTTGCCAAAAACACCCAATCATCTTCTACAGACGGTAGATTCAGAAAATTAATTTTACCTGCCAACTTCACACGATAAGGTTTTTTTGCTAAATTCCAGGTGGAATTCCCTCTGCCGCGAATTTTCATTGGCATTAACAGATTTTCGGTAATATCCGAGCTGACCACCTGTATCGTTCCCGGCAGATAAACCTCTTTGCTTGTGATCGGTTGATTGTTTTCAGTTGAAAGATAAATGGTAGGCAGATTGGTGACTTGAACTTGCGAGGAAGTGGTCTGACAGATCCAAGTAAGTCCTATGATGAGCAAATAAATCGGTTGTAATTTTAGTATAAGATCGTTGTTTTTGAAAGTTCTCATGATTTTTGATGTTAAATCTTTGAAAATGCTGAAAATCAAAATAGTACGTAAAAGGAAATAGTTTTTTCTTTACATTACAAAGATAAAAAATCAAAATGGAGTAAATCATTCAAAAAAGTGATAAATTCTTGTCAAATACGGAGTTTTACTAAAACTAAAGGCAGAAAAAGAAAGAACAGGAGTTGTTTTCTAATGGATTCGGTCACTTTCGTATATTTTAATTGACGAACAAATATTCAAAAGTGAAAGAGAACTGTCCGGCAAACCGAGAATGTGAAGTGGCGGATTGAGCACGTTAATTTCATCTTTAGACAAAAACCGACACCGAGAGACGAAATGTGAAGAAAAACGGCAGTTAAACTAAATCTCCGATTTCGAAATTCACATTATCTTCCAGATCTATCATTGCATTTATAAAATGTACTTTTTGGTAGGAATAGATATCGGAATGTAAGATTTGCTTCTCTTTGATTTTGTTGCTATCAAGCAAGAATTGTCGTTTTGTACCGGGTAGGAGGTATGAAGAAGGCGTGAAAAGCCCTTCGGTGGATTCAAAAACTAAATTTGAAAAAAGAGCATCGGTTACAACACCGTTTTTGATAATAATCACATCATCAAGTCCGGAAGTTATTTTCAAGTCCTCTAACGCTTTTCGATCTTTAAACTTGAATGAATAGTCAATGTCATCAGCTGCTACTATCCCGACTTTTTTCTTATTTAATATCGTATAAGGTGAGAATTCAATCGATTCAACTTTTTTGCCATAAATAATTCGGCATTTGAAAAGTCCTTTATCATCCGGTAAAGTTACTTTTTCTAATTCATTCTGAAGGTTGATTTTTTTTAATTCAAAATTAGCTAAAGTCTTATCCATCCTTGCCTGATGATAGCAAAGATTAAAAAACTCACCGTTTTTATACTTGATTGATTCTATGAATGATAGTTTCATTGGAAAGGCAAATAGATTTTTTTCAATAACTCTTCATATTCATTTTTTAGGTTGCTTTTGCTTGTGATGCCGCCACCGCTGTAAAAATAAGTTTTGTCGTTTTCTTGACCTATAAAACGGATTAAAACACCACTATCTAATTCATTGCCATTGAAATAGCCAAAAATGCCGGTATAATATCCGCGATCGTATTGTTCCGCATTCGAAATAATTTCGAGTGTCGATTTTTTGGGAGCTCCGCAAATTGATCCGGCAGGTAATAAACCGAAAATAATATCTCCTAATCGAGAGTGATAATCTGCCGGTAATTTTCCTTTAATTTCTGAAGAAACTTGCAGCAAGTTGCCATTGTTAGTTTTAATTTTATCGATATACCTGTATTTTTCAACAGTTACATTCTCCGCTACTAAGCTCAGGTCGTTTCGCAGTAAATCTACAACCGTAGCGTGTTCGGCAGCCTCCTTTTCATTTTCTAAAATCAGTTTTTCAGCATTTGGGATATCGGCGCTGATTGTACCTTTCATCGGATTGGTGGAAATTACACCGTTGGAAATTTTTACAAATCTCTCTGGTGAAAAGCAGACAAAATTACCCGGGAAAAGTAGTCCGTAAGGCGAATTACTTGACATAAATATATCCTTTAGCTCTACATTTATTTTGATTGGTGTTCTGGCTGTCAGATTTACCAAATAAGTGTCGCCACGTTTCAGGCTTTTCATTACGTTGTCAAATCGCTTTTTATACTCTCCGAAGGTAATCGGGAATATTTCCAACTTATTGTCAGGTGTTGATTTTATTGCCTCAGATTTATTCGTTCCAAGTGGCGTAACAAACAGAATATCAGATTGTTTCTCAGGATTATCGATAAAAATTCCTTTATCCAACTTGTAGTCGATGGCAAATAAAAATGGCTTTTTCTGTTTGCCGAATTCGTTCATTGAGTTTTTAATCTGAGTTGCTTGTGTCACTTGATTTTTTTTAAATATAATTTTCAGCAATATCAATAATTCCTACACGGATTTGCGTGTTTAATTGCCTCGTGATGATTATTAAGGCTAATTTACGAAAAATGTTCTTCTGATGCGAATTTACAGTGTGAAACAGCCATTTAAAATAAGTCTTAAACCTAAGAGAATGATTAATGGCGTGGTCCATGCGACCTTAATGTAAGAAAATAAAATATAATCGTATAAAATTTATTGCTAACTGTTGCGTTATTAATTGTGAACTGTACTAAAGTCTCCGTCTTAGAACGTTAAATTGCATAAGTTATGCGAATCAGGGGTTGAAAATTAAAAATTAACAAATTTAAACAATATTGTTTGTAAGTTTCCGTTAAGGAACATAAACCGATTAATTCACTACA
>JAAYIT010000100.1 GCA_012523295.1 Porphyromonadaceae bacterium
GGTGCATTTGTCCTAAAGATGAGTGCTGTCTTTTATTTTGTCTGAATTGAAATAAAACAAAGCAGTTTTGCTGTATAATCGAATGACTATCAACCTTATAGCGAATTCTAACAATTTACGTATGAAATGAATAAAAAATTCACAAAATATCTGAAAGGCGATACGGTAATCTGGATTATCTTTTTCACTCTATGTGGTTTCTCAATCCTCGAGCTATACAGTGCTTCAAGTACATTAGCCTACAGCATGGGAAATCACGCTGCACCTATTTTTCAGCATGTATTCTTTTTGCTGACCGGAGCCGCTCTTGCTTTTGCCATCCATTTTGTTCCATACAAATATATCCGGATTTTAGCTTATCTCGGAATCGTAGTTTCTTTTATTCTTCTTCTTTATCTTCTTGCAAAAGGTGAAAGCATCAATAGCGCGAGTCGTTGGATTAAAATTTTCGGAATACAATTCCAACCTTCCGAAATCGCGAAACTTTCGTTAATCGTTGTTGTAGCTGATTTAATTTCCCGAATCAGGGCGAACCCCGCACTTGAAAATAAGTACTTTTATTGGATTTTGGGGATTTCGGGTGTGATTATCGGGCTCATACTTTTCGAAAACTTCTCAACCGCCTTCATTCTTGGAGTCATTGTTTTTTCCATGATGTTTATTGGTCAGGTTTCCTTCAAAAAACTCGGGATTATCATCGCTTCCATCTTGTTTTTAATCCTTTTAGGTGTTGTAATCGTCAAAACCGTACCAAAGGAAAAAATGCCCGATATGTTTGAACGTGTTTACACCTGGGAGAAACGCATTTCACGAACACAACAAGAAACAAACGAAACAAGATATGTGATTAATGATGAAAATCTTCAAGTTCAGCACGGCAGAATAGCCGTAGCACGTGGTGGCTTCTTTGGAGTTTATCCCGGAAACAGCATTGAAAGAGATTATCTGCCTCACGCTTATGATGATTTTATTTTTGCAATAATTATCGAAGAGCTTGGCCTTTTCGGTGGAATTTTGATAATGCTGCTCTACCTTTGGCTGCTTTTCCGGACGGGGCAAATTGCCACCGTCTGCCGAAGCACCTTCCCCGCCATGCTTGTGACAGGTCTTGGACTGCTTATAACGCTTCAAGCGGCAGTGAATATGTTTGTGGGATCAGGATTCGGGTTAGTAACGGGGCAACCTCTGCCTCTGATTAGTCGTGGAGGAACTTCCATAATGATCACAAGTGTCTATTTCGGAATTATACTCGGAGTAATTCGAGAGATTAAATCAACAGAAGAGAAACGATTCAAACAGCAAAATCCGGTGGTAGAAGATTTGGAGAAAAGTGATGCGTTGACACTGAAAATAGATGATATTTAAGAAGCTGAAAATTATTTTTTTCAGATAACATCAGGTTAGCGGCAGCTAAAAAATAACTAATCACACACACCCAACTTGAATATTTTCTAAGAAGAAATGCCCTTATTCCTTCTTTTATAAAGCTATTTATATCAAAGAATTTTTTGTTTTAAAAAAACAGGTTCCTTTTTCTGCAGGACTTACATCGTTTATGGTAGAATTATCAGTTTTAGTTTAGGCTGAAAATGCAGTCTCATGAACAAGGATTAGATCACAAATTTTTTACCACAATCGTTACAACTATATGATGACCGGATATCCCCAATCGGGTTTGCTGTAATTAAAGCTAAAAGAAGGACTCCGGCTTTCTGATACCAGTTCTTACTGATAGTCTGCTTTACGTTCAATGAATTACATTTCGGACAGTGAACAGACCGATCACCGCCTTTAATGATTTGGAATGCTCGCTCCGCGTCATCCTCATTGACAAAAATCTTAATGCCACTACCCATAGCTTCGTTCATATTCGGATAGAGCGATGTATAGTTTTCATTCGAAAGAAAACTCTCAATGCCTTCGTTGGCTAAATTTCCTTGGATTAGCTTAGCTTCAACGGAATTATTGCAGGATGTTAAAATTACGGTTTTGATAATAGTATGTTTTTATTATTTACAACAAAGATAATGATTGTTTGTATGATATACAATCTATTGTTTTCTCATCTTTATGATTTTTACATCTTCCACCGGTCTGTCAGATGAATTTGTTTTGACTTTGGAGATTTTTTCTACCACATCCAATCCTTCTGTCACTTCGCCAAAAACCGTATAATTCCCGTCCAAATGCGGAGTTCCGCCTGTCGTTTTGTAATCTTCCCGCGCTTGCGGACTATACATATATGCAGAATCATTTGTTGAAACACCGGTTCGCATGATTCTACTTCGCTGCATATTATCCAACTCTGCATCTGTAAAAGTTCTCCCTTGCACTATGTAAAACTGACAACCCGAAGAAGCCTTCTGTGGATTTACTTGATCGCCTTGACGAGCCGCGGCGAGTGCACCTTTTTTATGATAAAGTCCGGGTGTTATTATTTCCGCAGGAATGGTGTAACCAACGTCTCCTGCTCCCAGTTGCGCATTCGGTGTAGCGTTTTTTGAATCGGGATCTCCGCCCTGAATCATAAAGTCCGAAATAACTCGGTGAAAAAGTACTCCATCGTAAAACTTTTCGTTTACCAACTTCAAAAAATTATCTCTGTGAAGTGGTGTTTCATTGTATAGTTTTACCACAATTACGCCTTCTGAAGTTTCTATTTTTACTTGTTGCTCTTTCATTTTTTTAGCTTTATTAAGTATAGAACACGAATATGTTCCTATAAGCATACTTGAAATTAAAAGGAAAAAAATCGTTTTTCTCATAATACAATTCGAAAAAGATAAATAATATTGCATCCAAAGGTATTAAATTATTTGGAAAAGAACGGTTTATCATGAAAAAAATTTCCGCAACTTTAGCTTGATTACTATTTTATAGCAGATTTTCAAAAATATTTAACGCCTGCTGAAAATGTACGAATTTTCGCCTTATCTCTTCATTAAAATTTTGATTCTACTGCAATACTTTTAGATTGTTTTTATTCAAAACCTATGCGTCTTTTTGAAAGGGGATTTCGAAAAAACTATTTGGGTTAGATGTAAAAAGTTGTCAAGTCTTTTGCACTTCTATATTGAACTTTGACGATGATATTTTTTTCAGCAGACCCGCTGAATTCAATTTTACAATCTTTCAGGTTGAAAATTAAAGCTTGGTAAACTTTTCTTTACACAAAATTCTTCTTGGCCGTAAAAAAACAAAGCGCCCTATTAAATTGTATATTTTCATTGCAATTGATTATTAATTTAGTAAATTTGCATTTATTATTATTTCCTATGAGTAAAATCTTCGAATATACCTTACCTTACAGTTTTGCGAGGGAATATATGCTCTTTTGCTTTCGGAGATTTTACGGTGAATTTATTATCAACGGTAAAGAAAACCTCCCTTCTGACGATTCTCCGATTATTTTTGCTCCAAACCATCTGAATGCTTTAATGGATGCACTGGCGGTTTCATCATTTATGCCGCCTCGTAAAGCTGTAATTTATCTGGCTCGTGCTGATTTCTTCGCTCAAAAAACAATAGCAAAGATTATGCACTTCGCCAAAATAATGCCTGCTTTTCGGATGCGGGATGGATTTGAGAATTTAGAGAAAAATCAGCGATCTTTCTTTGAGTGCATACAGGTTATGCGGTTTGGACACGCTGTGTGCATAATGCCCGAAGGAGGTCAAGGTGAAGAACGTAAAATCCGCCCTCTGTTGAAAGGAATTTTCAGAATTGCTTTCGAAGCGCAACATGAGTTTGGTGATGAGAAAAAGGTAAAAATTATTCCGATTGGAATAGACTTAGGCGATTTGAATAAATGTGGAAAACATATCATCATCAACATAGGGAAGCCGATTGAGGTGAGTGAATATATGGAGATATTCAATGAAAATCAACCGGTGGCTGTCAATGAAATTCGGGATGAACTGAAAAGCCGATTATCAGACCTGACACTTGATATGGCAACTTCGGAAAATTACGAGGATTTTGAAACTATTGCAGAAATAATGGCTTATGAATACGAGGAGGGAGATAAGAATGAGAATCCAACTTATGAAAAATTCAAACTGAAACAAATGGCTGTCAAAAAGTTGGTAGAAATAGAAAACTCCAACCCGGAATTGATGGCTGAGTTAGTCCGACTGAGTGATTTATACAAAACAAAATTGAAAAAACTTCGCTTCAAATCGAATGTTTTTAGTCGGTTAAAATCAGACGAAACAAGCTCGGCTCGTTTCTTTTCATTATTATTAACTTTCCCTGTATTTTTATTTGGCTTTATTACCAACGCACTACCTACTTTTGTCCCGGTGTGGGTAAGAAAAATTCTATCAAACGGCTATAGTGGCTTTAACAGTTCCATTCAGTTTGGTCTTGGATTAATCTTTTTTCCTTTTTTCTACATAGTACAAGCCATCCTGTTCGACACGCTGATTTCTCCCAATTGGGGAATAACGCTGTTCTTTGTTCTTATGCAGTTTTTCACACGTCCTTTTGCTCTGAAATGGTATTCAAATTTCAGGAAATACCTGCACAAACTTCATTTCAACGGGCTTTTAGTTGCAAAAATTGAGCAGTCCACCTTACTCTACAAGCTGATTTCAGTAAGAAACAGAATAGTTTATTTATTGAACACATACCATTAAAAAAGAGAAAATCGAACGATTTTCTCTTTTTACTTTTTCTAAAGCCAATTGAATGTTTTCTTTATGAAACAGCCATTTAAGATAAGTCTTAAACCTATGGAAATGATTATTGGTGTGTTCCAAACGACCTTAATTTAAAATAGAATTTAAACGTTTGAAAGGTATGACGTTAACATCCAAACTTCTTTTTCCTGCCCGCTGATGTAGTCGCTCAATAGGGCAACTGTCGCTTCATCTCCCAGTTCGGCCGCTTCTGATAAAATTGCTCTTTCTGATGCTATTAAATGCTTATAGGTTTCGAGAATTATTTTTACAGCTTCGTCTCCATCGCTTACTACACCCGTCTCACGGATGCTTGAAACTTTCAGATATTCAGAGAAAGTGTGCACCGGTGTTTCTCCGATCATTAATAATCTTTCTGCAACTTCATCCACCTTAGCTGCTGTATCATCGTACATTTCTTCAAATTTTTCATGTAGGAAATAAAATTCTTTTCCTTTAATATTCCAGTGGAAACCACGTAAATTGGTATAATGAACTTGTAAATCAGCTAATAATTGCTGTAATCCTTTTGCTACTTTTTGGACATTTTTAAGTCCTGTAATTTCTAATGTTTTCATCGTTTTAATTTTTTTTCTTGTTAAAAATTTTTTATTAATTGATACAAAGATAGGAAACAATAATTATAAACGCAACTGATATCATTTATTTATATATAGATAGAAAAGATATCGATTTATTGTTGACAGGAGATAAAAACAATCCGGATCTACCTAAATCATACCTATCTAACTCAATATAAGCACAATAAGAGCTATTCAACAAATTCTAATTAGCTGCCGGTATTTTAAATTGCGTTTTGTAATTTTTTCTGTAAACCGTAAAACCGCGCTATGCGATCTGTGTATTTGCCAAGAATCTCTTATTTTTTTGTCATAAAAATCTCCTCGATAGAAAACCCAAACAAAATTATCCTGCCCAGCCTTCTCTATCCAGATTCCGGTAATTTATCGCTTCTGCAACGTGTTGGGTAAGAATACGCTCGCTATCATCAAGGTCGGCAATGGTACGCGATACTTTCAATATCCTGTCGTATGCGCGGGCTGAAAGGTTTAATCGAAGCATGGCATTCTTTAACAATTCACTTCCTTCCTTATCCAATTGAGCATACTCTCTAAGTTGCTTGGATGACATTTGAGCATTACAATAAACCCCATCAGTATCTCTAAATCGAAGCTCTTGAATTTCACGCGCCTTTACAACACGCTGACGAACCGATTCACTACTTTCAGATTCTTTCATTTCAGCCATTTTCTCAAAAGGAACCGGAACAATTTCGATATGAAGGTCAATTCTGTCCAGCAAAGGACCGCTGATTCGGCTCAGGTATTTCTGTACAATGCCGGGCGCGCACATACATGCTCGAGTAGGATGATTATAGTATCCGCAAGGACACGGATTCATCGAAGCCACTAACATAAAACTTGCAGGATAATCAATTGCGAATTTTGCACGGGAAATGCTTATTCTTCTATCTTCCAGCGGCTGGCGCATCACTTCGAGAACGGTTCTTTTAAATTCAGGAAGCTCATCAAGAAATAGCACGCCATTATGAGCAAGAGAAATTTCCCCGGGTTGCGGGAAGGTACCGCCTCCGACGAGTGCTACATCACTTATAGTATGGTGGGGGCTTCTGAACGGTCGTTGAGAGATGAGCGAGGTGTTGCTGTCTATATTCCCGGCAACGGAATGAATCTTTGTGGTCTCAAGAGCTTCGTGCAGGGTGAGCGGCGGAAGAATAGTCGGTAATCGCTTGGCAAGCATGGACTTACCGGCTCCGGGAGGACCTACGAGAATTATATTATGCCCGCCGGCCGCCGAAACTTCCAATGCCCGTTTCACATTTTCCTGTCCTTTCACATCGGAAAAATCAATATCAGTCAAATTTAAGTGCTGAAAAAACTCTTCACGAGTGTTTACTATCGTGGGTTCTAAAGTGATATCACCTTTAAAGAAATCGATAACTTCTTTGATATTCTCAACTCCGTAAACATCCAAATTGTTAACCACAGCAGCCTCACGGGCATTTTCTTTGGGCAGAATAAATCCTTTGAATTTCTCTTCACGGGCTTTAATCGCAATAGGCAAAACACCTTTTATCGGCTGTAAACTGCCATCCAACGACATTTCGCCCATAATTACATACTTGTCTAAATCTTCAAATGGAATACGCTCAGAGGCTGCCATAATCCCGATTGCCAACGGCAAATCATACGCCGATCCTTCTTTTCGGATATCGGCAGGCGCCATATTGACGATGATTTGCTTACGTGGAAGATCGTATTTATTGTATTTCAGCGCCGAAATGACCCGCTCATGACTTTCACGAACGGCACTGTCGGGAAGACCGACAATCATAAACTTAATACCCTGACTTACATTTACTTCGATAGTTACAATCGTAGCATTTATCCCTTGTACTGCCGCGCCAAATGTTTTTACAAGCATTTTTAATTGGATTTTTTGACGTTAATAATAAAAATAACTTGACAAAGATTTAGAAAATCTTTTAAAACGAAATGATGAAAAACAAAGATACAGTTTTTTTGTTAAAAACAAGGCGTTATAAGGCGCTAAGAAAAATGTTCGCTTAGTAATTTTTAGTAAAAAACAAAGAAAACACTACATCGTTATTCCATCAAGTGCTCTGCCCCTTCTTGGGAAAATACGCTCCCAGAATGTCGGTGCACGCTGTATTCTTTTTGGTTCGTAATTGTTGATGTGCGCGCTGAGAGTCAGCATTTGTTCAAAAAAAACTTTTCCTTCGGAAACGTGGGTACGGGCTGCAATTTGAGCGTGCACCCGGTCTGTGTCTAAAAATTTCCAGTAGATTTTATTCTGAAAATAGGTGTTTGATCGTAGAAACGGATTTCCCCAATAGAGGTTGTTTCCGTACTCTTCGTAAAAAGCCATCCGATTCTGTCCGTAATAAAACAGATTCTCAGTTCCAAATCCCTTATAATCCACTTCTCCACGAAGTACAAGTCCCAACGGAGTTCTGTAGTCATCCATATTCCGGCGGTCTCTCTCATAACCTGCAAGAATTCCGGCACTAAATTTCAAATTATCCAACCCTTGATTATTCGCATACTTTACACCGAGTGATAACTGCCCCAGCGCATTATCTGACACACTCAGGTTTTCCGGATTTGGTCGCGTAGTGGCATAGTGGAACATATATGACTGAAAGTCAACAAAAAACATCTTCCCAAACTCCTTGTACGCGGATGCACCTACAAAGAAGCTCTCCCTTTCCTCCATGCTCTGTAATCCGGTCCAGTCGAGCCAGAGCTTCACAAACTGTTCTTCATTTCCCTTCAGAAAATAAAGACCTTCCATCGTGTGCTTGTAAAAATCTATCGAATCTTGAAAAAAGAAATTGGAATAATCATCGAGCAAGTCGTGACGGTGAAAAGCACCCACTTTGAAAAGGGCGTTTGGATCTTTCAACTGATAATAAGCCAGCAAGTGAATATCATTCAGTATCTCATGCCCGCCGAGGCTTTTCATGGCATCCACTCCACCCATTATGAAATGTTTTCCATCGAATTTCCATCCGATTTCCTGTGTCAGCGTTACTCCCGCCATAGTTTGATCTATCGCGTAGCTTGACCTTTTGAACTCCGCATTATCAAAGAAAAAATGGAGTTCAGTGTTGTATTTGAATTCTTGAGAAACCAAAAATGGAGGAAATAAAAGTGTGAGAATAAGAAGTAAATATAATTTCATTCGGATATTTTTATTTTAAAATTAATATCGTTGGGACACGCCATCCATCTTCATTTTTAAGAGTGAAGAATTTACTTAAATGGCTGCTCCCTGACAAAAAATATAAATTTTACAGCTAATTAATACGTATAGACTTTTGTTTATTGTTAATGTTGGTGTCCGCCGCTCAAACTAAAATAATACATCAATCCAAGCCCCAGCAGTAGGAACAAACTATAATAAATCCAACTCCCTTTTTTAGTGCTTTTCAGCACTTCGGGAAGCAGGCTTGTACCTGCCAGATATACAAATCCGCCGGAAGCAATCGGAAGAACGTAAATGGAAAAATGTTCCACTTCATGACCTAACCAAAGTGCGAGCACGGTACCGACAATGGCTGAAGTTGCCACAATAAAATTGTACAAAAGCGCTTTTTTCTTTGAAAAACCGGCTTTCAACAGAATGCCGAAATCACTGATTTCCTGCGGGATTTCGTGGAGCACTACGGTAATCGTAGTTGCTAATCCCAGTTCAGGTGAAAACATCCACGCGGCGCCAATCAAAATTCCATCTGTAAAGTTGTGAATTCCATCGGCATACAGGCTTAAATAGCCGTAAGGTTTTGCTTTGGTGACATCGGAAGAATTCCCGGTTTGGTGTGTATGCAAAAACTGATCGATAAAGAAAAAAAGCATAAAGCCGCCAATAATCAACCAGGAGGTTAGCTTAGCATTTTCGATGTGAAAATAAGATTCAGGAATTAGGTGAAAAAATGCATTTCCAAGCAGCGCTCCCACCGAAAAACTAATCAGCAGCAGCAGGATTCTCTGCAGCCGTTCACTTTTCAGGGCAAACAACGTCACGCCAATCAGCGAAATAGCACTCACAACCAACGTACTCAACAAGGCGTACAACCAAACTTTATCCATTTATTGAATTTAGAAATTAGAAGTCTGAAATTAGAAAAGGAGGTGATTCTATATCTTTGAGCAAGAAATAAAACTCATAAAAATAACCTACTAACTTATTCTATAAAAATCAAACTACAAAAATATGTAAAAAAACGGTTATTATTACAGCTAAACCGAAGAAATAATCACTATTGTCCGATAAAAACATAATATTGAGCCACTTCCGATACTTCGGAATGTTTCACCTGTGGCTGTTTTTAGTCTCGAAAACTTTCGGGACATCGCTTAATATTTGTAGTACTATTAATATTTGCAGCACTATAATACCGACTAAACGCAAGTCCGTCAGTTGACGGGGCTGAACCAATTATCAATCTAAATAACAGCAAGTTACATTAAATAGTGAAAGTTTTATCGGACTAGAATGAGAAAAAATATAATATCTATCCGCAAAGTATCCTAAAATCCAAAATTTCAAACCTGACATTGGGTCTAACCGCTTCAAGACGTTTGACCCGTTGTAGAAAAAAACGCATCAAACGTCTTGAAGCCGTTAAAATCTATGTTTGTCATTATGGCAAATTTACTAAGACGGAATGCGGATAATCAATTAATATAAAAATGTCCTTTTTTATGAGCACTAAGAAACCAATTCCCATTTGAACAAAAAAGACTGCTCGATGTTCAGAGCAGTCTTAATTATAAATATCTTAATACTCCCACTCGGGGCATAAGCATACTTAGTGTTTTGACAAATATTCAGAAACTCCTTCTTGCGTCGCTTTCATTGCTTTGTCGCCTTTTTTCCAGTTGGCCGGGCAAACTTCGCCGTATTCTTCTGTAAACTGAAGCGCGTCCAACACACGGATTACTTCATCCACGCTGCGTCCTAACGGCATATCGTTCACCACTTGGTGGCGTACGATTCCTTCTTTGTCAATCAAGAACAGTCCGCGATAGGCTTCGGGTGATCCTTCAAACACTATTTCGCCATCCTCCGTGTACACCTCTTCTCCGGCAAGCACATCATAGGCTTTGGATACCATCAACGAGTTATCGGCGTAGAGCGGATATTTCACGCCCTTGATACCGCCTTCGTTTTGCGGAGTTTGAAGCCATTTCCAGTGTGAAAACGCGGAGTCGGTCGAAGCTCCAACCACAACGGTATTACGCGATTCGAATGCTTCTATTTGATCTTGGAACGCGATTAATTCTGTCGGGCAAACAAACGTAAAGTCCGCCGGATAGAAGAAAAACACCACGTATTTTCCTTTGTACTGCTCCAAGCTAAAGTTATCCACAATCTCATTGCCGTTAATTACGGCTTTGCCCACCACCGCGGGGGCTTTTTTTCCAACTAATACTGACATAATTTTATATTATTTACGATTTAATTATTTTACGATCCGAAACTTCGGGATAAGATTAGGTGAACTGAATTCAACCCACTCTCTTATTAACATTTTATTTCAATAAATGTTCAAAAAGCACCCATTCGAAAGTCGTAATCTTGATACAAAATTAATTAATTTTTCAGTCACGAAAAAATATCTCTCAATCGAATTAGTTGATAAACAAATAAGTTTGATTGATAGGCGAAGAACTATTCAAAACCAACTTCAACGATGGTGTTTTAACCTGATTTAGACGGTCGAATGCCGAATGTCCCGATATCGCTTCTTTCATTTGCGTCCCGCGTACAGCAACCAACGGCTTCACTCCGTTTGCTGCGTTAGGGAATGAGGAATGTTGGATTTCGGGTGTTGGGTGCGGGAAGTTTCAGTGAAGTATAAAGAACGAAGAACGAAGCTCGAAACACGGAACACGAGACACGGAACACGAAACACGAAACACGAAACACGGAACACGGAACATGGAACACGGAACACGAAACAGCACTATCAACCATGTAAATAACAATTAAATTACAGCAAAATTATTTTTTATCATAAAACACTACTGACCGATAAAGATATTTATACGCCACATATACTACTGATATACATTCATCTATAGTCTACAATCAACTTATGGGGTAGTTTTTTATTAACTTCTTAGAAGTTTACTTTGCATAATCCGCCAAAGGTCGGACAAGTTCCTCTGTTTTAATTGGGGGATTCCGTAAGTTGTTAATCAAACACTTTAAGTGTTTCCCGACACTGATTTTTGGAGAAACTCATACAATGTTTTGCCATATCTTTGACTTTTCACCCGGATATCCGGATATCTATCGGGAGGGTTTATTGGCTACGCCGAACGTTGTTTCAAGGAATTGTCCTATGGACAATAGTTTGTCTCTCAATAGTGATTTTATATGTTTTTTTCAAATGCTCTTGAGTTTTATTGAAAGGAGATTTTCGAAAAAACTATTAGAGTTAGATGTGAAAAATTGTCAAGTTTTTTGCACTTCTATATTGAATTTAGAAACTAAACGAGCCTTCCCCCACCATTCATTCCCGCTTAATTTCCTGCCACTTTGATAGCAAATACATTGTTTTGTACATATCTAAAAGCCCTTAACTATCTTTATGTCATTTTCATGCCTTAGAACACCACTTGGCGTTAATTTGTGTTAAATTCACGTATTTAAAATTTACAAATGATTGCGATTTAGTACCTTTGCAGAAAATATATCGCATAGCTTATCTTAGACTAATTCTAAACAACATCAACACAGAAGCTATACTTAGAAAATTGGCATATCATTTGTATTCGGTTAGTATCGCCTAATATTCAGTCATCAACATCAAATTAATCATTGTTCGTAAATCACGTTTCTTTTAGTTAAATCACTTATTATTAATTATTTCTGAAACGGTTTATCCGTATTACACGACCGGCTACACTTAGCTTAAAAAGGGAAGATTATCAATTTTGACTTTTTGTGCAGTATTAAAAAAAGGTTAAACAGTGTATATTTTAATTCAGAATCAGTTTATTATCTCGCTTTATCGCCTCCTTTTATTAAAGAGCTGAATTGTTACTCGACCATACTACAAACTACTTAATTGCAATTTTTTAACTGTGAAAAAAAGATCTATCCCTTTATACTATTACCCTGTAGCGATTTTATTTGTAGCCTTGTTTACTCTAAGCGCTCTCCCCGCTACCGCACAAACCGTTATTGAACTTCCTGCAACGGCCGATGTGAATGTGGCTGCAAGTACTCCGGGCAGAAATTTTGGGACTTGTGATGAACTCTGGGTAGGTGCCGCTTTCACCAGAAGAACCCTTATCAAGTTTGACCTATCATTGCTGCCAAGCACTTCAACTATTAACTCTGCAACACTTTCCTTATATCAATATGGAACAGCGGGAGCTGATACGCTTGAAGTAAATATTCATAAAATAAATAATTCGTGGATTGAAGGTACGGGAACTTGCAGTTCAGGAACAAGTGGTATTACCTGGACTGGACATACTGCTTCCGGATTTTTTGAAACTTCTATTTCAGCAAATACAAAAATATCATCTACTCCTGGTGATAAAATGATAAATATTAGCACTGCATTAGTACAAGACTGGATAAACACTCCTTCAAACAACAACGGTATATTGTTAAAGCTTGCTAGTGAACCTAGTAGTGGTCATCGTAGCCGCAGATTTAGATCCAAAGAAGCAGCAAACCCGGCGGAACGCCCCAAACTCATTATAGGTTACAATAGCGGTTTTCCCATTTCCCGATGTCAGGGAGTTGACATGATTACATTTACAGCTCCGGCTAAAGCAGGTGTAACCTACACGTACAGCATGGACTTAAATGGTCTTTGGGCGGGAAACACGATAAACCCTGCTACAGGAGAAATAACATTTGCTGCCGGTTGGTTTGGAGAGACGGTTATCACCGCTACCCCATCTACAGGAGACTATAAAGTAACGCATACGATTACTACCAAAAGGCAGTTGGGCGATCTTAAATTTGAAAATGACACCTCCTATCGTTGCCAAGGAGCGGGCTCCGCGATATATATGGCTTATGTCAATTTTCCGGATAGCGTTCGCTATTCATTGGACGAGGCAAGTCTTGATGCCGGAAATACAATCGATTCCGTTACCCGCGTCGTAACTTTCGTCGAAACCTGGAGCGGTACTTCCACTATTACCGCCAGAGCGTACGGTTGCATTGGTGATAATTTGGGAACAAAAATCGCAACCCACAAGGTAATCACGCAAAACAACCTTATGGCGATAGAGGACCGTGTGGAAATGTTTCAAGGTGAAACCGCGCAAATTGATGTAATGAAAAATGATGTATGTGATTTTGACCCCGATAAGTTATCTATATTAACTCCTCCTCAATTTGGCGCTGCTACACTTATCGGCACAGGCGTGAACAGAAAAATCCAATACAAGCCAAACAGCCCATTTTTCTACGGAACCGACACACTTACCTATCGAATATGCAACACCGATGAAACAGCATGTGATACGGCAACCGTCTATATCAACGTGAAACAAGATGTAACCGAAGTTTGTATAGGCGCCACGCTACCCAAAACCTTCTACTTACCGTTTCCCGAAAACGCCTCGCAATTGAGAAAAGCGTAATTAAGTTCTACCTCTTCTAATACTATTTCGAGCCATGTGCGCTCGCTTATTAGTATTAAAATAAGTTATCCCGGCACCGTGATTATCTATGACCACTGGGAAGACGGATATGAAACGGATATTACCAATCCTAAGCAAGTAACCACCCTTGTGTGGGGCGACGGGAATCCGGCTAACGGAGTAGCCCCCGGCTACCCGAACGATATTATCCCGCCCGGCGGAAACATCGTATTGGACAATCAGTTTCAATACAACGATCGCGACCGGAGCATATTGACATACGACGGGAAAGACAAACTCTACAGCACCACTGATATTGTGATTTCCAAAGTATCGGGAGATGCAAGAACATTGTCAGGTAATGTCGCTTTGTTTGCTCTACAAAATGTAAAATCCAACGTGTATGATACCGAACACTTCGGAAGAAATTATATACTGCCCGTTGGTGAGAACACTACAAATAACCTAAACTTATCGGCATTCAATTACGTGGGTGTGTTTATTCGCGCCATGAAGGACAATACCTTGGTTAACTTTGACTATCGAGGAGATGGCTCACATATCCTTACCAAAACAATAAACGAAGGTGATGTGTGGTTTTATGACGGGAAAGCTTCTATGCCCGGAAATAAAGCAAATGATTACAACAAAGCGCAAGATATTCAAGCCGGAGCTGTCATCACCGCCAACCATCCCATAGGGGTGGATATGATCTTCGGAGACATAGGCACTTACGGCACCCGAAACCTGACGTTACTCCCTAATAAATTCTACGGACACACCTACTACTCACCTGTTTACACTACACATGATGCTGCACCTGTATATGCTTTCATAACTAACACCAACAGTAATCCAATAACTATAAACTGGGAAACGGGAAACGGAAATTCAGGGGCCTTAAACGTAGCGGCAAATTCAACCGGTTATTTACATATGAATCAACGAGCTGCCTATAAGTTTACAAGCCAAAATCAAGAGCTCTACACGATTATGGCGGTGGTAGATGCCGATGCATCAGGAAAAGATTATGACTGGTCTTTTAAAATGATACCGGAGGAGCAACTGACCAATTTTACCAGCGTGGCTTGGGCGCCCGGGAGTTTGGATCTGTCAGCAAACTACAACCCGATCTGGATCACTGCACCGAAAGCTACGACGGTTTATTTTAAATACGACGGTGATTTAACCGCGAAAACCACGAAAATGAGTCCGTGCGGTTTGCCGTACGACTTAAAGGTAACGATGCCTGCCCTTGGTTCCTATAAATTCTTGAATCCGAGTAACGATCAAAGTGGTACCGCTATATACACTTGCAACGAAGACGAACCGATTGTAGCTGTCTGGGGGCAAGATGCTTTACCGGCAACACCGTCAGGACAAGCCATGGACGTAGGCTACTCCCTGATGCCGAGATGCTTAAGGGAACGGGTGCTTGCCAACGATGACTGGGTGGTTACCGATGAAAACACGTCCATTACGATAGACGTATTGCTCAACGATGCGGCGTTCCTTTGTACCGTAGATAAATCGTCACTCAACACCATGGGGTTGTTACAACCCGCCAATGGTACTATTTTTATCAATCCCGATAAAACAATTACCTACACGCCTGACCCCGGATTCTCCGGTGTAGATCAGTTTGAATACCGGCTTTGCGCCATTGAATATCCGAACATCTGCGATATGGCTACAGTAACGATTAATGTCGCCCCTTGTGCAAGCGGTGATAATCAAAATATTGTAAAAGGAAGGGTATTTGTAGATCAGATGCCATTTAACAATGTGAACGACAACGAGAAGGGCGCTCAAGGCGTACGGATCAACCTCTATGCGGATAACAATTGTAACGGCAGTATAGATACGGATGAAGTAATTGTGCAACAGACCCTTACCGACCCGTCCGGAAACTTCTCGTTCATAACACGCAACGGACACAGCCTAAAAGACGACTTTGACCCTAATGCAGATTATACAGGAAATGATGGTAGTGTAAATTGGGGTGGTTCTTGGCAAGAGAATGGTGAAAACAATGGTGCTGCTACAGGTAATGTTCAGGTGCTTTCGGACCCGATAAGCAACTCTAATGCCCTGCGTCTTAACGGAGGGGCTAAAGGGGCAAGCCGAGTCGCCAATTTTTCAAATGCTACTCATGCTGTGTTGAAGTTTAGCTTCAGGCGTCAAAGTGTGAAAAATAATTCAACATTAGATGTAAAACTCAACAGCGATTTAATCTATCAAGCCACTACCGGCACAACGATTACAGATAGTTACTATACCGATATCGTAATCCCCTTGTCAGCCACACAAATTACCGGAAACGGAGCAAATACATTGCAATTTATTACCGGAAGCACAACGACTAATACCGAGTTTTTCTGGATTGATAACGTGGAGCTGATTTATTACAATAACCATTCATGCTTTGTAGCTCGAATTGACGAGACAAGTATTTCCAACAGATACAACATTGTAACCTTACACGACACGCGAGCCTATGAATTTACCGGAATAGGGCAATGCTCCGATAGAAAACAAATGGTATTACGCGCTAAGCTTGTTGCAGAAAATGACACAAAAAACACCTCTTCCGATATGCCTGTAATTATCAACGTGATAGATAATGACTTAGGTGTACCGGATTTTACAACGGTTGCAATTATAACTTCGCCACCAAACGGAACAGCCACCGTCAATCCGGACGGGACAATAAAATATACGCCCAATCCGGGATACGAAGGAACTGATACATTCACTTACACCGTTTGCAGTAAAGATGATCCAAACGTTTGTAGCACGGCTACCGTTACGGTCAATATCTCTTGTCTGTCCATTCCCAATAAAAATGTGATAAACGGATTGATATTCAACGACAGGGATAAAGATGGGACATACGACACCGGCGAACCCGGTATAGACGGAATAAGCGTACAGTTGTATCACGATGTCAACAACAACGGTGTATTCGATGCAGGTACCGATACATTGGTAACCACACAACTCTCCAATTCGGTAGGAGGATACCAGTTTGTTATCACGCCGCCTACAGGAGCAGCAAAAACTTATTTAGATAGGTTTATTTGGTCCTTCTTTTCCAATCAATCCGACGGCACAGAAGACTGGAGTGGAGAGTCTTGGCACGAAATAGGAACTATAAACGGGTTTGCTTTTTCTCCAATTACAATTACCTTTTGGAATGGATTAAGAATAAATGGAAACGGCACGAATACGGAGTTAGGCGCTTACAGAACCGCGAACTTAGAAGGCGCTGTCGTGGCTACACTTTCATTTGATTACAATAGGGTATTTGCCCCCACAAGCCCACACTATGTAGATGTGTTAGTGGCAACCTCGGACGAACCTGTAAGCTGGTATCGATTAGAACGCATCAATTCATCATCAGAACCTACAGACATTTTAAGCTATGATATAAGCGACTTTATTTCAGCCAATACCACCATCCGATTTGTAACCTCCGGAAACGGAATGCCTGATACTGAATATGTTGATTTTGACAATGTAAAAATTGAATTCAGTGAGCCTGTACCGGCTAAATATATTGTCAAATTAGCTGAACCTTTACCTGCGGGCTACGGACAAACAATGCCTACAACCCCGGGAGTGTACGCAGTTTCATTTACCGGTGAAGGTGAAGGATTTTGCCAACAATCATTCGGCTTGCAATACACCAACTACTGGAAGGGAACTACGGGAACTGACTGGGGAACAGCTGCAAACTGGACAGCGAACGCTATTCCTCCCACAGGTATGGATGTGGAGTTTGCTACTGAGGAGAATAACGACAACGATCCGGCAATCAATGACTTAACGCTCGATCGCGATCGGATTATCGGCAATTTGACAAACGCCACCACATTCGCTACCATTATACCGCCTGCCACCGCGCTCACCGTGCAAGGCAAAGTAACCGGAAGCGAATCGGATCCGAAAAAAATCATTATCAAAGCTTCCGATGACGGCATCACACCCAACGGCTCGATGATATTCGACTGTACAAATCAAGGCACCACGGCAGTTTTTGGAACGGTGGAACTTTTTGCCAAAGGCGATAAAGGTCTTTCACAGACTTGGACGGATAATATACCCGGTAGCCCCACTAACGGAGAAAATTTCGATTCGGAATACCGCTGGCAGCACTTTGGTGTTCCGGTAGAGACCATAAAAGGTTTGGTGTTCTACGGGTCTTTTGTACGAAAATACGATGAAACCTACAATGGCACAGTACATTCGAGTCACACAATGACGTACTACGCAAAATGGCGTCCGCAGTCTGAACACAGTGATCTGACAGCTTTTGCCGGATACGAAATTACGCAAGAAACACCTAAGATTTTTTCAATCCCCGGGAAACTGCAGTTCTGCGATAAAACAATAACGATGACCCGAAGAGCGTCCGCTGTAACCGGTGCTACAGGTGCTAATGTGCATTACGGATTAGGACAAAATATCTTTGGTAATTCGTTTACTTCAGCTATTAAGATTGATAGGATGGGGATTCCCGATCCGGTGGAGAAAACGGTTTACCTCTACAATACCGGAAGTTTCTACCAGTGGACGGGCGGTTCGACGGTTACGGGTGAAAATCTACTCGCCGCCGGAAATTACATCGCCATACCGGTTTATAACTCAGCTATCTGGAACAATCAAATCCCTTCGATGCAAGGCTTTTTGTTGAAATTCAAAAATGAAACGACTTTATTTAACGAACCCGATGCTACGGTAACACTCCGCTATGCCAATGGTGGCGTAGTTCCCAACACCAAGCCGCAGTTAGCGCCAAATCGGGTTAGTTCCTTTACGAACGGGGCGTCAGATGAAACGATTCCAGCGGATGAAGATACAAGTGAAGTGCGTTCATACTTGCACATCGGGTTAGCGAGCAAATCAACAATTGACAATCTATGGTTGTTTAGCCAAGATGGAACTACGCCCAACTTCGACGACGGCTGGGACGGATGGAAATTCTTCGGAACTCCTACGGCTTATATCTATGCCGAAACTCCCGACGGCCCGATGCAGGTAAGTACCAATAGTACGATTGACGGTAGTTTGATCACGCATTACCCCAATTCGGACGATCAATACGCGCTTACATTGACCAAAAATAATTTGGACGAATATACCGATTTGCATTTGATTGACTTGATAGATAAAAGAGTGATACCGCTGAATAATGATCGCACGACATACCATTTCAGGTCATCCGTCAATCATAAACCCACAAAACGTTTTTTGATTGTCAATGCCAATGACATTGATTTAAATCTCGGTTCACTACCTTTCATCAATGCTCACTTAGCAGGAAGGAAAGAGTTGGTTGTCAGCAATTTTACCAATGAAGAAGGTATTTTGCAAATCTATAACATTCAAGGGCAACACATATTGGATAAGCCCTTTGGAAAATTAGAGAGTCAACATACGCTTACGTTAAATCCGGGCATTTATGTCATAAAACTGAAAGCCGGAGAAATACAAAACTCGGTCAAGATAGTTGTCCGATAGCATGCATTCTATTTATTGTAAAAAATACACAACAATCTAATCTGCTGGAACTGATGTACTTTTTCTTTCAAAAAAACATATTTGCCATGCCCTCTAAGTGGAGCGGATAATAATTCGGATGAGCATGACATTTTTTAATAGCACTTGTTTTTTCTGAAAAACAAAACTTAGACCCTTATCTGTTTATAAAAATGATTCAAAAGATTAAAATAACAATCATTCTCTTATCGAGCCTACTCATCTTATTTGGTGGTAGTTATATCTTGTATGATCAGTACAAGTATTTGCAACAAATGCCTGATGAAATCATGTTAGACGTGATACCTCAGAATCCTTCAACAAATAAAGTTGCAGGTAATCACGCTTCAAGGCAACCTCATAATGAATCAAACGAGCTTAATGCATTCGATGATACTTTTCTTACTTTAGATGAATCATCCGGTTTAACAAACTCAAACGGTCATACGCACCTGAACAGTTCCTCATCTGCCGGCATCCAGCCCTATCAATACTCTCATCGGAAAGACGATATCCTGTATTCTAACAATAGCGGTAGCTTTGCAATGAATTTTCTTAGTCAGAACAGAGCCAAACCCGCCGATGACTTCACTGCATCAGCTTCCGGAGGTGGAATAGTGGGCGGTTCAGTTATTACCTCTCCTTTTGCAGCACCTCCTGCACTGGGTGGAAGTGGAGTTGTGCTGGTTGATCCATCCACAGATCCGCTTGAAGAAGAAAGAATCGGACTCCCTGTAGGGAATGGGCTGAGCGTTTTGCTGATTCTCGTATTGGGGTATGTTGTAGTTCTATTTAAGCGACAATGAGTTTGGGTGTGGTGTGGCGACATTCTTGTCGCCAAAATCTAATGGCAACAGTCCCGAGTAATCGGATGACCGTCAGGTTAAGCAGGGATACACAGTATATCAACATTTTACTGTATATTTTGAGTCTTTCAATCCCCCAAGCCACCTTCTTCAAACTTGTCCCGATTTATCGGGCGGGGGAAATGCGAACTGCAAATTTTTATCTGCATCTGTTAAATCGCAGGAACTCCCCCTTAGAAAATAATGTCATTAAGCTAAGCATTAAATATCTGTCTTACAGCTAAATATGAGGCAACTCATCATCAAATAATACAATCTTAACTTCGTAGAAGTTGCCCGTGAATAACCCCTAATGTGAATTAGGGGTAGGCAATGCATCCAAACAAAGAACGCTGTAGGCGTTCTCCAGTATGTTTTTAGGAAAACTCTTACAGAGTTTTGATGTGATTTGACCAATTCACCCCCAATTAAAATTGGGGGTTATTCAAAGGAATGTCCTACGGACATTGCATCGTATAACGGTGATAAACATCATAAAATCAGAAAAATATGTCTTAACTTAATGACATTCCCTTAGAAAAAGGGTCCCGATAGCTCATGGAAAGGGAGATTGAGAACTTTTATGATAGAGCAAATGTTGTATATTGCGTTGACTTTCATTAGGAATAAGGTTAACCTGACGGCTATGCGAGTAATCAAGGAGTTGCCAATCCCAAAAGGGCATTACGGTGCAACCGTAATCTTCTCCCCGCCCGTATGGCTCACAAATTCCGGGGCGTAGTGGCACTGAACGGAAGCCATGCCACTGCTGAATGTGCCGGCGTTGTTTGCCCAAAGTTCATACTCAAACACGTAAGTTCCTTTCGGTAAGTAGTTGAAA
>JAAYIT010000101.1 GCA_012523295.1 Porphyromonadaceae bacterium
AAAAAACAAATATTCAAAAAGCAAGCAAAGTGCGTTCTACAAAAGGATTACTTACATTCGTATTTGGCAGAATTGCGGCAGCTTACATTAATCTGATTTATTAATTCAAACCCTGATTCGCATAAATAACAAACAATTCGTGTTTGAGAGCTACAAAAGTTAAAAAAAACGGTACTTTGGCAATTGGTTTTTCTCCCAAAAGAAATAACCTATGATAACTACAACCGGTAATACCATTATCCCGGCAAATAAAAAGTATAGCGGAACTTCGATAACGATGTAATAAATGGTGAGAATTACCTTTTGTACATCAATCAAAAATCCGGCGATTATCATCCCCGCAAGAGCAAACAAAGGCACAATCCAATTGGTTTTATACTGTTTTTCAGGCAATTGACGTAACACGCGATTGGAAAAACCGTCATCACTGATTTCAACTTTATTTTTGCTGAAAAACTCTTTTATTTGAAGTTCGTCTCTATTTTCCATAGCCTTGTGCTGATAAGAATTGATTCAATTTTTCTTTCCCTTTCAGGATGTGTGTTTTCACGGTTCCAAGTGGCAGATTAGTTATCCGAGCTATCTCTTTATGGGTTTTGTCTTCCATATAGCAAAGCAAGATGACCGCCTTTTCTTCTCTTTTCAGTGTTTTTAATGCCGTGTAAATATCGCTCTTTTCTGTCGAAAAATCAATTTTTACACTGCTTTTTTTATCAATTTCACTTGAATTTATTTCTTCATAGTGTTTTTGCGCCCTTTTAGAATCATAAAAAACATTGTATGCAATCCGAAAAAGCCACGTGGAGAAAGCCGAAATGCCTTGAAAAGAACGTATATTCAGATAAGCTTTGATGAAAGTCTCTTGTGCCAAATCATCGGAAAGCATGGAATCGCCTGCAGTCAGATTCAATAGAAACCTTCTCACAGACGATTGATACTTACACACTAAGCGATCAAACGCACGGCGATCATCCGCGATGACCACCTGTGAAATCCAAAGCAAATCTTCTGCTTTACTCATTTACAGAAGTCTTTTCTGAATCGTTTTTTGGCTTTTCGATGAAGTAAACCAATAAAAATGCTACTCCAACTAACGCCGGGATAACTCCTATCCCCGTGAGTGTGGTGTTTTTATTGATCAGTCCGAGAATCACGATTCCTAACCCTGCAGCTAACCACACTGCTCCTTTTTTTAATGAGGAAGATTGTTTTTCATGCTTTTCGAAAAGCTTTTCCGGCAGAGGTTGGCCTGCTTCAATAGATTTCAGATATAAGTCATGACGCGCTTTTTCGGCTTCTTTTTTGTGCTTTGTGGCGAAAAACACAATGAGTACAATGGCGCCGAAAGTAATCAATGCCGGTAAAGCGATGACAAGGAAAAGTACAGTTCCCACAAACTTTGTTGACTGTGTCTCATCGTTGTCAATGTTCCCGATTTTAGAGTTTATCGCTTTTTCAATTAATTTCTCAATCGGCTCTTCGGTGTTTTCTGATTCAATAGTGGATGAATCACTGATTTCAGTTGCAGCAATGGCTTCTGTGGTAGATGAAGTTGTTGTTTGAGCATTAAGATTTAGATAAAATCCCGCAAAAACAACGATTAAAAGTAATCCAAGTTTTTTCATTTTCATTTCATTATTTAATTTGTTGATAAAAATAGTGTTTCTTTTCTAATTAGACGAAATGAATTGTGTGTTTGGATTTAAAAAATAAAAACTTTTTACTTTTTCTCAATAAAATCCTTCAAAATCTCCAATTGACTTTCTGGAATTTCTTTTGCTGCGGTCAATAAAGTTACGTTTGTTTTCGTGTGAATCAATTTTACAAAATCCTGAGATTTAGGATTTTCCTCTAACTCTAATGTAAATTTCTTGTAAAAATCATCATATTTATTCATGTTTTCATGATACCATTTCCTAAGTTCGTTGCTTGGTGCAATTTCTTTTGCCCAATAATCAATATCTGCATCTTCCTTTTTCACACCACGCGGCCAAAGTCTGTCTGCAAGCACCCTGAATCCGTCAGATGATTCTTTTTCTTCGTAAATACGTTTAAATTTAATCTGTGTCATGGCTCTAATTTTTGTAAGTGTTTTTCTATTGTTATAAAACATATTTATAATAAATTGTTTAATGGTATTCACTTTATCTGTAAATTAAAGTCTTTTTGACTTCTAAAGCTCTGTTAGTTTGCTGGTTATTAGCTGTTTAATCGGAATTGACCGTTGTGACTTAAAAATGGAAAACACCGCTACAAGTGTCAGTTTACAGCTGTGAGAAAATGTCAAGACCACCCCATTGTGAAGCAACTATGAAAGTTTATGAAATTCAGCTGCAAGATAGAATCAAATTCCGCAAAAGAGCTGAAATTGAATCTGTTAACGCAGCGCTAAAAAAATCTTTTCAGGTAGAACACACAATACATCGTTTTTTACTAATTTATCACACAAATTCAATACACATTCAAACTTTTATTCTTAATTTTGTAGAAATACGTAATTTAATATACATGAAAGCACTTATTTTTGCTGCCGGCTTTGGAACTCGCTTAAAACCAGTTACAGATTCTATTCCCAAGGCTTTAGTCCCAATAAATGGTAAGCCGTTGCTTGAATATGTTATTCTTAAAATGAAAGATGCCGGGATAAATGAAATTATCATCAATGTACACCACTTTCCGGATCAAATTGTTGAATTTTTACGACGTAAAAATAATTTCAACCTACATATTGAAATCTCAGATGAACGTGATTTGTTGCTTGATACGGGTGGAGGAATAAAGAAAGCAGCCCATTTTTTCAATGATGATAAGCCTTTTCTGATTCATAATGTCGATATTCTTTCCAATGTTGATTTGAATGAAATTTATCAGCAGCATCTTCTTGACCCGGATCGCTTAGTAAGTCTTGTGGTGAGTTATAGAGATACATTCAGGTATCTTTTGTTTGATGAAAAAAACAGACTGAAAGGATGGGTAAATACAAAAACCGGCAAGACAAAACCGATGGACAAAATGGATTTTTCCGGATATCATAAATATGCGTTTGCCGGCATTCAGGTTGTTTCTCCGGCCATATTTGACCTGATGAAAGATACGAAAAATGTTTTCCCGATTATGGATTTTTATCTTCAACATTGCTCGAAAGCGAAAATCGTCGGATATATTCCGGATAAGCTCAGAATACTCGATGCAGGAACAATTGGAGCCTTGAAAAAAGCAGATGATTTTATTCAAGTTGTGCAAATAAACTACTAATTTCTTGATTTCTGTCGCATAATTGATTCTTGCTGTATATAATTTTTTTAAACATTAAGGACAGGTGGACCAAGCTTCCCCTTGGCTCGGGACATTCCCTCGTTAGTCTCCGTTGGTTGACCGATTACATGGCTTTTAACGGCTCTTTATTCAATGATTTCAAAAAAAACACAATGAGAAACCTAATTTTAATTTTAGTAGCGATCACTTTTATAGGATGTTCCCAGTATGGCTATGTGGGGCTGAATTACCCGGCAAAACCGGAATTGTATTTTCCTGACAATACGTCTAAGATTGCAGTAGTAAATCGCTCAAACGCAAGTTCTGAAAACAGTGAAATGAGCATGGCAGAATCAATTGCAACGGGAGAGATTGCCGGGTCGGATGAAAAAGCGGCGACAAAAGCCATAAGCGGAGTCTATGATGGAATTCATGGTAAAGATGGAATTACGATTGTCACTCCCGATACAAAGCTCTATGGCACAGGAACACGGAAAATGCCTGATCCGCTTGATTGGCAGACGGTAACTTCAATCTGCAATAAAACAAATTCAGACCTGTTGATTTCTTTGGAAATATTTGATTCAAATACTGATATTGCCGAGCGGGTAGCGGGAGGTGTTGCCGTGATTTTGAGTGGAGGAATCCCCAGAATTCCAACAAATACCAAAGCAAACCTGTTCACTTTCTGGAAAATTTACGATCCGGCTACTAAGAGAATCATTGATCAGTTCAGTAGTGAGCGAAATTTTGTTCATACTCTCGGCAGCGATGCTTTAGGTGCTGCCGCATATGATGTCGGGCAAGAATTTATTTACCGATTTTTGCCGGGTCAAATTATGGTAAATCGGATGTTTTACAAAAAAGGGAAGAAAGAAAGTAAAGCCGTCTTCCAAGTTGCTTATCGACGAACTCAAGTTGCTAATTGGGAAAATGCCATACAAGACTGGGAATATGTAGTCGAAACCGGTTCGATACGAAACAAAGGTCGTGCCTGCCTGAATATTGCTGTAGCCTATGAAGTCCTCGGAAATACCAAAGAGGCGCTCACTTGGGCAAAAAGATCGTTTGAAGATTATGGTGAGAAATTAGGACGAGAATATTACCGTATTTTACAGGATAGAATGAATTTGGAGCTGTAAGAGAGTGATAACGCGATTGAGTCATAGAAGAAACTCAGTGCGGCTTGTCCACATTTTATTCAATAACTTAAAAAGCTTGGCTATAAAACTCCCAATAGTGAATTCTATAAAAATTTTAACTAATATTGTACTTGCTGCTTGAGGCTACAATCAAACCTTTCACCCTCCCTATCTGTTTAAATAGCCTAAGATTACGGAGTTGTGATTTGTTTCTGAAAAAGAATTTGATGCGTGGGTAAATCCCGTAAAAATGATTTAAAATTAGATAAACCGCATTCGGCTTCGCTCAAAGGAGCTCTTGAAAAGTGGAGTTGTCATTCAAATCAAACACAAAGAAGTCAAATCAATTTGCTGTAAATTATCTATAACGACTTGATTTTGACTTCTTTCGAGATAGTAAGTTGATGCATGTTATGTCATTTTGCTTTGCTGCAAAAAAATATGCATAATGCCGCTGAAAGGCTGCTCCGGAGGCAACAAGAGCGAGAGCACTTTGCAAAACTCAAACTGTAGCAAGCCGGGACGAGTTCATTCTTCAATAGGGAATAGGATCAGTAGTGGCTTTACTTCTTTCCGATTCTGTATAATCTTCCTTCATCGGTTATTGCAAAAAGCACTCCATTCAGTTCTGTAACATCACGCACCCGCTGACCTTGATCTTCCATAATACGCTCTTCACCAACGACTTTATTGTCTCTGATTACCAATCGAGCAATATGTTTGCTGCTTAATCCCGCAACAAAAAGGCTGTTTTTCCATTCGGGAATCTCACTTGAGCGATAAAAAGTCATTCCACCCGGTGAAACTACCGGATCCCAATAGTACACCGGTTGCTCTACATCGTCTCTTTGGGTGATTCCACCTTCGATTGTCGCGCCGCTGTATTCGATACCATAGGTTACGGCAGACCAACCGTAATTTTTTCCGGGTTTTATCAGGTTCAACTCATCTCCTCCGCGAGGTCCCATCTCTACCACCCACAAATCTCCTGTAACAGGGTGGAAATCAACTCCCAACGGATTTCTGTGTCCGAAAGAATAAATTTCAGGAAATGCCCCGGGTGTTTTTGCAAACGGTCCGTTTGGAACCGGCTTTCCTTCAGGCGTGATGTGCACCACTTTACCAAACGTATTGTCAAGGTCTTGCGCTTTCACACGAGCTTCAACATTCGAGCGTTCACCGGAAATGTAGAAGATATTCCCTTCCTTATCAAAAATCATTCTTCCGCCGTAGTGTCCCGTACTTTTCCAGTATGGCAATGCTCTGTAAATCACTTGAACTTGCTCTATTTTTGTTTCATCTGCCGATAATTTACCTTTCGCGATGGCAGCCACGCTTCCGCCTACAGTCGCATCGGGATTGTTTTCAGAAAACGCGAAATAAATAATTCGACTTGTTTTGAAATCCGGTGCTAATGCCAATCCTTGCAAACCGCCTTGTCCTCCTGAATTTATAGCGGGAAAGCCTGTGATTTTTCCGCTTAGTTGCCCTTCTGTGGTTGCAATCAGCATATTTCCTGCTTTTTCGGTAATTAGTAATCTGCCGTCGGGTAGCGGTGTGATTCCCCATGGTCTCGCCAACCCTTCCGCTTTCACTTTGACTTCAAACGGAGTGGTGGTTTTTAGACCCGGAGCACGAGTTTGACCCTCAAATGCGGGTTTGTAATCGGTATTTGCCTCTCCCGTCTCCACCGGCGGATAAGTTGTCAAGGGTTTATTTTCATTCCCATTTTTCTCAAGACTTTTGCATGAGAAAACAAATGTCAAAATTAATATTGACAGCATGTACGTTAAAGTTTTCATTGTAATATACTATTTGATATTTTTAAAAGCAACCAACCGCTCTAAGTCGGTTTGTTGCGTAGGTATCTAAAAAGAAAATCTAAATTCAATTTGATTTCATCATACGGGTTAAACGCTTAAAATAGCAAACCGATTGAATTTTCTAAATTTCGGAAACATCAATCCCCTCCAATTCAAGAAGTTTTACTTTTTTATCCAATCCGCCCGCATATCCGGTCAGGTTGCCATCACTGCCAATGACACGATGACACGGTATAATAATGGATATCGGATTATGCCCTACAGCACCACCTATCGCTCTTGGAGATATGAATTTTCCTTTTTGTTTTATAGAAATTTGCTTTGCAATATCGCCGTAGCTCACTAATTCTCCATAAGGAATTTTCAGCAATTCACTCCAAATTAATTTTCTGAATTCCGTACCTTCCGGCGCTATCGGTGGGGTTTCTCCGGGATTTTCCCCATTGAAAAATCGACGGAGCCATTCCCTTGTTTGAGAAAAAATCGGCAAATCACCATTTTCACTGCTATTCTTTAATTCCGGAAAATAGGCTTGTCCCGAAATCCATAATCCGGTCAAATTTTCACCATCGCTCGAAAGTGTAAGTTCACCAATCGGCGAATTGTATTTGCTGAAAAATTTCATAGATAAAAAAGGTGAAGTGTTGTTTTACGTTGATTAATATAACATTATCTTTGTCTGGTTTGTTCTTTTATTCTTATATTTGTGAAAGATATAAGAAAATGTTGAATCTGACAAAAATTTATTTTGTACCGCAAACTCATTTAACATATGGGTTGTGAGTATTAATCTTTCGAATTTTCTGTTGGCAGTCCCGATGACTTATGATATTTTTTTGCAATTTTGAAAAGCTATTGGGACAATCGGCTTCCAGCCGATTGATTGATCTATTCGAACGATAAAGTGTTACGATTTTTTTTTCTCAAGTACTCAGTAAAAATGAAATAAAGCAATTATGTATCAATCAGAATCAAAACGTATTTCTCCCAATTTCATCAACTCATTGAAAGAGAATGAAATATTTGTATTTGGAAGTAATTTAGAAGGGCAGCATGCCGGTGGTGCAGCACGTATTGCTTATGAAAAATTTGGTGCTGTCTGGGGACAAGGAGTCGGTTTGCAAGGTCAATCATACGGCATTCCTACGATGCACGGCGGTATTGATGTAATCAGACCGTATGTGGATGAGTTTATCGAATTTGCAAAATCAAATCCACAATTCAAGTTTCTTGTAACAAGGGTAGGATGCGGAATAGCTGGATTCAAAGATAAAGAAATGGCGCCGCTTTTCAGAGAAACAGTGGAATTTGAAAATATTTATTTACCCGAAAAATGGCTGAGAATTCTTAACCCATAAAAAATAAAAGTTTGGCAAATATCAAACTCCGTAGAGCCGTAACTCTCTCAGAGTGAGTGATGGCTTGTTGGAAAGGATACAGTTATTATACTACTATTGTCCGATAAAAGTATAAAATTAAGCCACGCTGTGGATCTATTGAAATATTTGACATTATCCTACAAAGATTTAGCCACCCTTTGGCTGTTTTTAGCGACAGCAACGTTTAATAATTATAGCACTATAATACCATCTCAACTCAAGTCCGTCAACTGACGGAGCTAAACCCAATTATTAGTTTAAACAACAGCAAGTTACATTAAATAATGAAATTTTTATCGGACAACAATGTTATTATACTTAATGCAAACTCGAGCCTCTAAACCTTTGGTGGTAAAAAGTTGTCTTTATACCTGTAATTTTGACCGAATGCTTTAGCAGTCACTTTTTCAGGTTCGAGCAGCCATATTTTTACATTCCTGATAGCGGGTACAGAAAAGCTAAATTCTCGTTCTGTATAATGTTTCATGAAAAGCTTCATCAACCGCTCTTTTTCTTCCATGTCTTCGATGAATTGGATTTTTCCTCTGCAAAGTACGCTTTTTGACTCCATGCTATAACTGCAAGCCACATCACGATGCTGATAAAAAATCTTATTATTGCTTGTGCAAAACGTTACGCACACACGGCTGTCTTTTTCCAACAGCCGGACATGCCTCCCGTTTGGGTCGGAATGTAGAATGATTTTCCCTTCCGCATAGCCGAAGTTCATCGGCAGAACATACGGACTACCATCTTCATCAGTAATTCCAACGAAACAATATTGACACTCTAATATAATTTTGTCTATTTCTTCTTGCTCGGTTATAAAACTTGTTCTCATTTTTTATCGTGATTTCAAACTTATTCAGTCGATCGCTTGTTTACTACTCGACCCTATTCTCATACAAAAATAATGAAAATCATTTAAACTTTCACTCAATCGTTAAAATAAGACGTATAAATTGATTTAAAACCCAATTTTAAGTTAATTAACGTTAATTACGAGTTATTTTTACCCAAAAACATGTTTTATAACATAAAAAGCTATATCTTTGCATCGTGTTTTTCATGGTATTAGATTTAAGGTTAATTGAAGATTGGGTTGTCGTGAGACAACCTTTCTTTTTTTAAAGAAATTTGTTTGTAAAATAATATGTCAGACACACTTATTCGATTAAAATCCGCTGTTATTTCAGCCTTCCCAAAAGCAAAGAAAACCTCCATTTGGCTTCTCAAAATCATTATCCCAATCAGTTTTTTAGTAAGCGTCTTAGACTATCTTGGCATTATTCATGTCATTGCCGACTACCTGTCACCTGTTTTTTCTCTTGTCGGATTGCCCGGAGAAGCCGCTATTGTTTTCCTTACCAGCATTTTTCTTTCACTTTATGCACCGATTGCAATCATAGCTACCCTGCCTTTGGATCCGCGAGAAATTGCAATTCTCGCTGTAATGTGTCTGATAGCACACAACATGCTCGTAGAAACAGCTGTACAGAATAAAACCGGATCGAATTATTTTAGTATGTTTGTTTTGAGGATATTAGGCGCATTTGTAGCCGCTTATTTTCTAAACTTAATACTCCCAAAAGAGATATCAGGAGCTGAGATTTCAGCCAATGCCATTGAATATGAATCATTTTGGGAAATGCTGAAAATGTGGGGAATCGGCACTTTATCGCTGGTAGTCAAAGTGTTGCTAATTATCACCGGACTAATGCTTTTGCAAAATATTCTAAAAGAGTTCAAGATTTTAGACATTATTTCAACATCACTCAACCCGCTTATGTCCTTTATGGGACTCCCGAAAAGCAGTTCATTTCTTTGGTTTGTGGCGCAAGTACTCGGACTTACGTACGGCTCCGCGGTGATGATTGATTCTTTTGAAAACAATGAGCTGAGCCGGGAAGATGCCAACTTGCTGAATTATCACATTGCACTCAATCATTCCACTCTCGAAGACACGTTGCTGTTTGTTGCTATTGGGGTGCCCTTTTTCTGGATGGTTATCCCTCGGTTTGTGCTGGCAATATTAGTTGTGTGGGTAATTCGGATCTTCCAACATTCATTTGTGAAAAAACAGGTAAGAGCCTAATCTTCTTTTTAGAAAAATGGACATCCAATTTTTCTTGAAATTTCAGAAAAACGTACACAGCACATAAAAAAATGCATAATAATGTCCAATTTTTAAAAGAGTTACAAATTCTGCCCTTCACATTTGTATTATTATAAATAAATCCTGTATCTTAGCTTCAATTTTAGATAATTAGCAAATGCTTGAGAAAATTTCAAAAACCAAACAACAACTTATCGACGTTGCCCGGGAACTTTTCGGCTCTACCGGAAAGACAAACGTGACGATGAACGAGATAGCGGAAGCCTCCAACAAAGGCCGGCGTACGCTATATACCTATTTTAAAAATAAAGATGAGGTGTATCGTGCCGTTGTAGAAAATGAATTGAAACTGGTGATTGAATCACTCAAAGCCAATGCAAAACAAGATGTTGACTCCTACACAAAATTAAAAGGTCACATCCTTACCCACCTTGATTCAGTAAAAGAAACTGTAACCAGAAACGGTACGCTAAGAGCCGATTTTTTCAGAGATATCTACGAGGTTGAGCGTAGCAGACGGAAGATGGATATAATTGAACTGGGTTTGATAAAGGACATCCTGAGAGAAGGAATTTCTAAAAGAGAATTTATAAACTTAGATGTGGAAGCGATTTCCGTAATTATTCTTTATTCGCTCAAAGGGCTGGAAATTCCTTATATACGTGAAAGTTTCAGTACTGAATTTGAAGAAAATAAGAATAAAATTCTCGATTTTATCTTTAGCGGAATGAAACAGCCGTTGTAATCCGCAATCTGACAGGAATTAGACATAGGGATGTCACTACTCTACTTAAAACACAAAGAAAGCAAATCATATCCTAAAGCAGCGTGAGTGGACGTGTGAGTGTTTTGTATTAAAAGAAAACCCCCATATTCACTTGACAATCAAATAAATACGGGGATCTACTCAGTACCCAGACCCGGGATCGAACCGGGATGGATTGCTCCACTGGTGTTTGAGACCAGCGCGTCTACCAATTCCGCCATCTGGGCGTTTTAATAAAATGTGAGTGCAAAAGTACAATTAAAATTTTAATTGGTAAAAT
>JAAYIT010000102.1 GCA_012523295.1 Porphyromonadaceae bacterium
AAATATCTATGTTGAATCCGGATAAGACAACAATAAGTTCATTAGGTAGTTTTGTCAGTCAAAGTTCACAGATGGTGAGCGATGCTGTGCATAAAGAGGTTCTGGCTCATGTACCTGATGGGTCTCTTGCTCAAAAAATTTTGATGGGAACGCAAAAGACTTATAGCGATAGGCAATTGTGGGCTATATCTTATGAGTTACAGAAAAACAAAAAATACACTCAAAAGCTTGGGAAAGAATTAGCAGCCAGAAAAGCTAAAGCAGAGTTAAAAAAACAGGCAAGTAGAAGTAAGTTGCAGGCAAACAAAGCTGGAAGTCAGAGAATTTTGGATAGTATAAAATCTAATGGATTCAAATTAGGTGATTACTATAACTGGTTAAAAAAAAACAAGAAATATCGCAAGGAGTTTTATAATAAAAAATACAGTTCGGAGAGCGCAAAAGAGTTTATGAAGTCATAAAAAAAAAGAGGAGTTATTTTCGCTCCTCTATTGTTATATCGCAATTAATTGCATCAGCAATTTTTTCTATTGTAGATAGCTTCGCATCAAACCTACCATTTTCAAGATTTGTTACCGTTGCTCTCTTAACGCCAGATTTGAGAGACACTTCCTCCTGTGTTAGATTTTTGGATTTCCTAATCTCTCTAATCTTTTTGCCTATTTTTATTCTTGCATTCATGCTTGATTAAAAAATTTTATCGTAGTGATTTTCCTTAAGCCAGTCAGCCATTTCTTTTGCAATCTTAGCCAAGCCCATATAATTGGCAGGGTTGAAATCTTCTAATATGCTAAACTTTTGCGTATTGTTGAAGTTGCCATTTTCAAAAATGCAAACTATATTATTGACTGTATCGGTGCAGACCCATTTGTCTGGATTTTCAGATTTTTGTATGATAAATCTCATTTTTTTATTTTACTTCTAAAATACTCAAAATTGAGGTCAAAAAACTCAATAGCAGCCTGTTTGCATATCAATGCTTTGGTGCATTCAATCAAAACTTCTTCTTGCGTCATTGCATTGACTCTGTTGATAGCGTCATTACAATACCGAAGCAATGCTTCGGTATTATACCCTTCGCGTGGTTTTAACTTGTCTATCTCCATGGATTTCTTTTATAAGGTTTCCTATAATTGGAGCTTGGGGTTCCCTGCCTGATGATACCTAACGTTTGATTTGGCAAATAGTAAGCAGTCCAAAAACCACCTTCATTAATCAGTAGATGATATGAAATTATCTCTACACCTTTATTATTAACTTCTTTAATTTCTTTGAAATTAACTACATTCGAGTTAGTCAGTTTTGATAATTTTTGTGTTGTCATAGTCTTACGCTGAATTGTCGAGTTGCCACCTCGTCTAAATGTTATATGCAAATATAAGCAATTATTTTAAAAATGTACCTTGCAAGGCACATTTTTAACTATATTTAACGTAATGTTTGGTTTTGTTCTTGTTTAGAAGATTTGGAAATCTGCTGTCGTTTTTAGATGGATGCTAAAACTCTGAAAGAGATTTTTGCATCTGCAGTTCTTTTTCTTTTTTTTCTTCTTCTCTCACGATTTTGTCAATCGGCGCATTTGTATAAGCCATTTCCGAACCTCCTTTATTCTCAAATGTAATGATTAAGTTGTCTTTTATACAAGTATAAACAGTTTCATCAAGTATGTTTTTAGTGTGAAATGCTTTCATTGTTTTGTACCTTTCTGTATCGCTAAACTTTGCAAATGCAAATACGTATTGATTTACTTATGCATTTAAATTTGTGTTTATCGGATATATCATCTTGTAAAGCTCTCCATTGTAGTATTTTGGTATAAAATTTAGTAGCAACCCGGTACCAGCTTCTCCAGCAAATGAGTATGTGTATGCATCACGGTAATCCATATACACCTTTTTTTCTTTTAAAAGTTGCTTCATATGCACTTCAACATCTTTCTTAGTCATTCCGAATGCAAAATCAAGAAATAATTTAGTTTCTGTTATTTCTGAGTTTTGGGCGCTTTCAATAGCTTCTTCTAATTCTTCTTCAATACTTTAATTAGCTTCTTTTGTGGCAGTGTTGCAACTATAAATTAACACTATTCCTATCGCCAATAAAACGATTAATTTTCTCATGTCTCAAATAATTTTTTAGTAATGATTTTCTAAGATAGAAAATATTTTTTTGAAAATATATTTTAATGTAAAAAGAATTATGGATGCTATACTGAAAGCAATAAAAGCGGCGCTTAAAAAAGCGGGTGTGGATGAGAAACACGCAGAACGGGTTCAAAAACTTTTTAAGATTGAAAAGGATGAGGGCATTGATGGTTTTGTAGCGCTTTATAAGGAGAATGTAATAGCCCCCCAACTCCCTGAAGATGGAGTGAGTGCGGAACGTGAGAAAGCTATCCGTGAAAAAGCTGTGGCGGAGTATGAGAAGAAATACGGATTAAAGGATGGCAGCCCCTTAAATTCTCCAGGAAGTGCTTCCGGCGATGATGAGGAAGATGCTCCTGATTTAGAAATTGAAGGTATGGATGAAAAAACAAAAATCTTGCTGAAAAAGCAAAGCAAAGACATTGCTGACTTGACAGAGCTGGTTACCAAACTGACAACTTCAATTCAGAAGAAGAGCACGCTGGATGCAGTTCGTACAAAATTGAAAGGTAAAATTGATGATGATTTTATTGATGATTATATCGGCTATGTGAAACTTGACGCAGAAGATATTGACGCGGAGGTTGCACGGGTGGCTAAGACCTACACGGATATGCATCAAAAATTTCTGAATAAAGCAGTTGCAAGCGGAAATTACAGACCGGCAAACGGTGGTGTGAGTGACACTGAATTTGACGATTACGTAAAACGCACAGCTTCGGCTGAATCAGAATTTGAAGGGATAAAGATTTAATTTAAAATATAATTTTCAAATAATTAATTCATAAAAAAATGGATGACGTAAGAACAAAAAAAGAGTACCAACATAAGCCGTTTATTATTGCGGAGTTGGAAGACTTACCGGGTGGCGGAAGTTTGAAATTAGGCGACTTGGATAAGTCAAAAAAAGTAATTCCTCCCGGGTTTTTCGTAGGAAAGAACGCGGATGGAATGTTGGTGTTGTTAGTGTCTGCCGTATTGGTGGAGGCTGCTGTTGACACAGCTAAAACGCTGAAAGTAAAGAAGGGTTCGCAATTGCAAGTGGGCAAATTTATTGCCGGTGATGAGGAAGGCTCTAAAGCTTATGCAGTTACTAAAATTGATACAGCGAATGCTGACTATGATGAAGTAACTATAGGCACTGCTTTGGGTGTGGCATTGGATGCCGGCGACAGTGTTTACGAAGTAAAAGCGGAAGATGCAACCGGAGGTGAAGGTGAATTACCTGTAATTCCTATCGGATTGGGTAAAAATGAAATTGATTTGAGTAAAAATCATGCTGAAACAGGTGTTTCGGTGCGTGGCTCATACACTGTGGCGACAATGGCATTCGGCGCTCCAAAAGCTTACACAAAGCATCTGCCGTTAATGAGATTTAAGTATCCTAACAAGTAAAATAAAGTTGAAAAATGGAAAGAAGTTTATTGAACGAAATAACAGATAAACGTTTAGGCGCTTATCTGAGACATCAGAAGACCAAACCGCGTTACTGGCCGTCAATTTTCCCGCTCGATTTCAGTGATGAATTGAACTGGGAAACCCTGACCGCAGAAGCGGGTGGTACCATCGTTGCGGACGTGGTGTCTTACGATTCTTCGGCACCGGAGAAAAGCCGTAAGACAATTGGTAAAGCAAGCGGCGAAATAGCTAAAGTTACGGTAAAACGTACGATGCGCGAGAAGGATTTTCTTACTTATAACCGCCTTAAAAAAGGAATACAAACGGATGAAGTTAAGAAAAAAATTCTTGATTTGGTTTACAACGACGTTGATTTTGTAGTTGACGCCGTAAACGGAAGACATGAATCCATCGCATTGCAAATAGCATCGACCGGGCAAGTTTCTTTGAATAAGAAAAACAACAATGGGTTAATAACCGAAACAGCTATTTCTATGGGAGTACCTACTGCCAATAAGCTGACGGTATCAAAACTGCTGACAAATGCAGAGTTTGATTTTTTTGCCGAAGTTCGAAAAGTTGTAAAACTATCAAAGAAAACCGGTAAAGTCAAATACATGTGGATTGACGAAGATACGTTTGAGGTGATCATGGAAACGCCTAAAGTGCGTGCATCTTACGGGCTTGATTACTACAAAACCAAACAAGACTACGAAGGTACGATTGATTTGGATATGATGAACGCGTATCTACGCAAAAAACGTCTGCCTGAAATTATCCTCGTGGAAGATTCGGAATTGATTTTTGAAGATGACGACCATGCGAGAACAGAGCTTCCTGCTTGGGAGAAAGGTTATATCACGTTCACGATCGACAAAAAGTTTGGGCGCACCCAACACGGACCAATTGCGGAAGAGCAAGCGGAAACCGTGAAAAAATATGCTGTTCAAGCGAAAAAAGGACACGTTTTGGTAACAAAATGGTCTGATGTGGATCCTGTGGTAGAGCGGACAAAAGGTGAAGGTCATTTCTGGCCGATTATTGACGATCCAGGTCGTTTCTACTTCCTGAACACGAACAGTACTACAAAATTCATTGAAGTTGCTGTGAATCCGAATACAGAGCAGGACGAAATTGTGTAATCAATGACTATCCAAGAAACGATATTGGGTTATCCGGGTTTAGGCGGCATTTCGCCTGAACTGTTGAATACGGCGTTAATCGACCGCGGGTTAAGTCCTGCGGACGATTATAACGCTGATGTAACTACGCAGGTGAATTTGGTTAAAGCTGATTTGCTCGTTGCAGTTATTACATCAACGGATTACACCGAAAATAAATTGTCGGAAAAATTTCCACGTAAGGAGATGAAAGAAGCGGCAATGCGTTTGTATCGTGAGAATGGAGAACCTGAAAAAGCAAATGCGCTTGCAAGGGGGAAGTTTAAGATAGTTGGTAGGGCACCTCAAAAATGGTAAGCCCCCTTCCCCTTCGGGACTTCCCCCACAGGGGGAAGAATATGGAGGACTTAAAGATATGAAAAGGTATCCACATAAGGCGATAATAAAGATTGTCGGAGGTCAGCTGGTAAATGGAGAGTGGGTTGATGAAATTTCAACCACATCTGAAATTATCGGCAGGTATGACCCTTCTAATAATGAAAATATGCTTGTTCGGAATTCTCACGGTGATGAAATAAGACCGAAAGCAGAGTTTTATACCAAAACGGAGCCAATTGCCGGAGCGGAACGATTAGAAATCTATGAATTAGGAGTAAGTGAACCGATTATTAGCTGGTGGAGGTTTCAAACGCATTCGGTGATTTATGTTTAGAAGCCCCCTAAATCCCCCAAGGGGGACTTAAAGCCCCCTTTGCCTACAGCATTTCCCCCATAAGGGAGAAATAAATGGACTTTTTAATTGATTATGGATGAGTTTGATATTATTGATTTGGTTTATAGTCATGTGGCAGATGCGAATACCGGAATTACGATTTACAAAAACAAATCGAAAACCGGTGAAGCTGAAAATCACATTGTAATAAATCATCTTGAGTTTCATGAGCAGGACTGGATTAATGTCTTGCCTGTAAATGTGAATATATTTATCAAAAATCATTCGAACGGGATGACTGATATATCTACGATGCGGCGAATAAAACGTGCTGTACGGACTGAATTGCTTAAAATCAAAACAGAAAACGGACAGTATCGTAACTCTGAAATAAGCGGTGCATTGCCGCTCCCGGGATTAAAAGACGGGTTTAATTGTACAAATATAAAAATATTAGTAAAAACAGATAAAATTTAAATAATTATGGCAGGACAAGGAAGACCTATTGCGATGGGTGTAAGCGCTATAAAAATAGGCGCTACCGGGGACGGTGTGCCGGGAACAGTTTTGGAAGCATTGCCTAATCCGCTGAAAAATGCAGTCAGCTTTAACTTTGCTGACCCTACTGAAGTGAAAATTGAAATTGAGGGCTCGGATGTGCCTTTGTATTCATCATTCAAAAAAGACAGCACGGATTACGTGGAATTTTCTATACCCACACCGGACAACGAAACGATTGCAAAACTGATGGGTGGAACGCATGATACAACCACAAAGGATTTATGGAAAGAGGCGGTTACACTTCCTTCCATCAATCAAACTTTCTTAATGGAATCGGAAGTTCACAACGGTAAAAAGGTAGTTTACACGATCGTAAACGGAAAAGTGGTTGCTAAATTAGGGCAAGCGCCTACAGCTGATAATGCTGAAACCATTTTGGTGCGCGTGTACAAACAAGCTGCTATCAGTGAAGCCGGAGTGACCGGATATGCATTCAGCAGGGAGGTGGTGGCGGTTTAAAAACGAAGAAGCCCCCTAAGTCCCCCTAAAGGGGGATTTAAAGAGTGGTATGCGAAATTTTATAAAAAATGCTTGATGTGGAAAATGTCAAGCATTTTATATTTTAAAGGAAAATGAGTGTGCTGACTAACCTTTATTTTGAAAGCGAAGCAATAACGGAACAACCGGTTGAAATAGCTTTTAAATTTGATAATAAGGAAAATGTCCCAAAGGGAAAAGAATTGGGCGATAAGATTGTGATTAAGCCGGCTACTGTGCGGACGTGGTTCCGGATGAAGCCATTGCTAATGAGTATTGATAGGGAGGATTATAATAAATTACTGCCCCAGCCCCCTTCCGAAACTCCCTTCATGGAGGGAGAGATACCGGATAGTGAATTGATTGCCATTGTGGCGAAGTATGATGAACTGCTGATGGAGATTATCTTTTTAGGTATTCACAACAAAAAAGGTGATATGCCGGATTGGTTCAAAGAGGTACTTCGAGACAATTGCAATTGGAGAGATATACGGATTTTGTTTAATGCAATTGTTTTCCGGCTTGGAGTACAGTCTTTTTGCAAATCTATCACGACAGCAGCGAGCGTGAGCCCAATGACGGAAGCGGAGATAATAGCCGCTCAAAAAAATCTCGAAAGCTGGACCAACCTATAAGTTCATTTATGTTTCTGATAAATGCGAATGAAGCGTTTGGCTACACCCACGAACAAACGCTTGACAGCAGTTTTGCAGTTATTCGTGGTATGCTCGAAGAACATAACTATATGTGGCGAGAACGGAATAAGGAATTAGACAAAGAAGGGGCTTTGGATGATAGTTTTCAGTGGGTGGAGTTACCGGACTGGGTTGATCCGACCAAGATGAACGAAGTGAAGAAGTATAAGGATGTAGTCGGGAGAATACCTGCCCCCTAACCCCCTAAAGGGGGAATAAGACGGGGATTGAATAAGACTGTTAGGAGTATTAATGCTATTAAGGTGTAGGTGCGAAAATATTTTATAAAATATATTTTAAATAAAAAATGGAATTATTGTTTGTTAAGTCAATATTAAATCAAGACTGGTACACGCTTGCAGTAAAACTTGGTTATCAAGCGCTTGCTTGGGTTATAATTCTTATAGCCTGTTTTGTGGATTTGCGAACAGGTATGAATGCGAGTAAAGCTCATGGAGTATTCAAAACCAATTCATACGGGCTTCGGAAAACATTGAAAAAATATAAAGATTACATGGATGTAATGCTTATGGCGTTTTTGTGCGATGTTTTTTTAAGTATTTTTTATGTACGCGGCGATGATTTTTCAATTTTAAAAATATTTGATCTGCCACTCGTGACTATTATACTTTTCATTTATACGATTACAACGGAATTTATATCTGTACTTGAAAATAAGCGTAAGGAAAAAGGTGCACCGGTTTACACACAAAAAGCAATCGATGCTATAAATGAGCTTACGAAAGTTATCGGAATAGATGGAGTTGAAAAACTATCTGATTTGATAAAGAAAAAAAATGACATTAATAATAAAACAGGAGAAGTAAAAGATGAAGATAAATCTGATTAATTTTCCGAAAAATCAGTTTTTCGCGGAGATTTTTCCAAAAAAGCAAATTGTATTGCACCACACCGTCAGCAATCCGTTTTCTGCTAAAGGTGATGCGGATTACTGGGCTTCAACACCGGCACGGATTGCCACTTACGGCATACTTGATTATAACGGTAGTCTTACTAAGTGTTTTAACTCCAATCAGTGGGCACATCATTTGGGTGTAAAAGGAAACAATAACTTGAAGCTCAATCAGCATTCAATAGGCATTGAATTGGATTGTTGGGGTGGATTGACACTAAAAGACGTTAAGTATATTAATGCTTACGGTAAAGAGATTTCTGAGAAATTGGAAGTGGTAAAAATGAAGTGGCGCGGGTATGAATATTTTCAAGCATACAGCGATGTGCAAATTGCAGTTTTAGGCGAGTTGTTGCAACTATTGATGCGGAAACATAATATTCCCAATGTGGGACTGAAAGATGGTAATTTCAATGTACGTAGAGATGCATTGGCGGGTAAGCCGGGGATTTATTCTCATTCTAACTACAGGTCAGACAAGTCGGATTTGTATCCGGATTCGAGGATTGTGAATATGTTGAGAAATCTTTAGCCCCCTAAATCCCCCAAGGGGGACTTTAATAAGCCCCCATCCAGCTTCCCCCTCAAGGGGAAGGGTAAGAGTGGCGCGTGAAAGTTTATATAAAGACTGAATATGAGAAGAAAAATTAGACAGTGTTTTCGAGATTTTCTGGCGATGGTGATACGGTATTATCGGTGGAAGCATGATCCGAGGAATGCGGAGATGGTTCAGTATTTGGAGATGAGAAAGAATGTGATGATGTTTTTTTAATGAGTTTAATGTTATTAATGTCATTAAGGATATGAAGTTAAGAGTTTATTTATTTATGTTAGCTATTTTGTTTTACGCTACAGGTTGTAGGACTGTGAAGCAGGATATTAAGGAAACGAATTCGGAAACAACTACCGCTTCGGAGATTGATTATAAATCTATGTATGAAAATCAGCTTGATGTGAATATGCAGTTGAAACAAGAGATTGCTGATGTGCGGGCTGAAAACGTGAAGTTGAGTTCTGAAATTAATACGCATGAAATTGAATATGACACGGATAAGCCAATTGACCCTATAACGAATAATCCACCAAAAAAGAAAGAAACTATTCAAACGAATAGACAAAATAGTGAGAGTACGGTTAATACTGCCACTTCTGTTCAATCTAATTTGAATGTAGATTATTCTTTTTATATCAATCAAATTGATGACTTAGAAACGCGATTATCCGCTAAAACAAAAGAACACGAGGACTATAAATCCTCTATTAAAAGCCGTATGGCTGTGGATGTGTGGTGGTTTTGGGGTGGGATTGGGTTTTTGATTGGAATACTAACCACACGAATTGTGACGAATTATGCGAATCACTTCAGTCGTTTTGTTCGAAAATTGTTCGGGAAGTAGAAATAATATTTTAAATATATATATTAATGTAAATGCGGAATGGAGCAGCCAGGAAGCTCGGTAGGTTCATATCCTACAGGTCATAGGTTCAAATCCTATTTCCGCAACAAACTGAAGAGGAGTGGCGCCCGATAAGCGGTGTTTGTTTGAGTGTACAATCAGATGAATGCTGTTTCCTTGGAAGTACAACTTGGATAGGGCGTCCGTATGAAATTAAGTTGTTTGTATTCGGAGCTGTATTTTGTTAATTTGATTTTCTCATGGTTGAAAATCCCCTGCTTGTGATAGGCGGGGGATTTTTTTTTTGTTGTAAATGATACGAATTGAAACGAATTTTGTTTATATATGTGGATAAGTGTAAAATTGAATGAAAAATTGTTTATATTTGTAGCAAATTCTTTAATCTATCAAAGATGGCAAGCATACTTAATGAATATTTAAACCGAAATCTAAATTTTATTCAGTTAAACCAAGAATTAGATACTTTAATTGCGAGATATAATAATCATACAAACAGATATTTAATGCTTTTTGTGTCAGACGTGAATAAAGTTAAAATTGGAATTCAAGATATCGCATTAGATCAAGATGATTTCTATAATATACAAGATATTTTAAGAGAATCAGATAAAAATGTTATAGATATTTATTTAGAAACACCAGGTGGAAGTGGTGAGGCTGCGGAAGAAATTGCAAGATTCTTACATAAAAAATTTCAAATTGATAAGGATTTGAATTTTACATGTGATAATTGTAATTTTGTAATTGATTTAAGACCAATCAAAAGTAATATAGAGCAAATTGAGAAAAAAGTTTTATTGTTAAACTAATAAATTTATCTATTATGAGTAAAGAAAGAAAAACAGATATGATTAATAATAAAGTAATGCCATATACTGTTTTTATATCTAAAACTATTGATGGTGAGTTTACAGATGGGGTAAGAATTGATAGTTATAGAGTTAACAATGTCAGTATTCCTGATTGCATTGTAACTGAAGATGCTGTTAAAGGAGAAATGTATTATGGATTAGGATAGAGATACGAATACAATAAAAATAAGGCAATAATAGAATTATTGCCTTATTTTATTTTTCACTAACAATCAAATATTCTCTTACATTCTCAATTGCTTCTTTCACACTCCGGACAATAACGTATTTGTTTCCGGCTTTTTCGGCTTGTTTTTGGAACTTTTTTTGCTCTGCGGTCTGTCTGCCTGAGTCTGTCTTGAACTCCATGCAGAGGCTCGCAAAACCGCCTTTCGGAATAAGTAGAATAACGTCTGCTACTCCCGGAATGGTGCCTTGACGTTTGAGATTGATTGCTTCGAGTTTATTGCGGGAACCACCGTTTGGGACGTGGAAAAGAAGTTTATCCGGCAGGTTTGGGAAGAATAGTTTTATTTGGCGGAAGAATTCGGATTGGATGTGAGCTTCCGAATACTTGCCACCATCCCCCTTCGGGTACTTCCCCCTTAAAGGGGAAGGAAGAGGAAGTGAGTTTTTTATGTTTTTCTTGGTACTGTCGGTAGCTTTTTTCTTTGCCATGTAGCATTGATAACAAAGAAAACCATTGCCGGTAAATATTACCGACATGGTTTCTTTTTTGCAGTTGTAGCATTTTTTTATTTTCATAATAAACACTCCTTTACTCTTTTCTCGAAATCCTCTTGACAAGCCTGTTTAGCTTCTTCGGGAGTAGAATAGCTTCTTACTAAATCTTCATTGATAAACATTCTGACAGTATTCTTATGTATATTTTCATATACTATATAGTTTGAAATTATGGTATTAGAATAATGAGCTTCGCCATGGTGCGTCCACTCCAACTCCTTTATTTGTGGGTTGGATTGACCTTCTTTAAAAGCAATATCTATAATCTCTTCTACATCATCTGTCATAACAACTGTAAAGCTGTCATATATAATAACTCCTTGAGACATTACATGAACTGCTTCATCCATTAATTTATAAGCTTTTGTTGCTTTTGTTTTCATATCTCACCCTTTCTTATTCTCTCATATTGGTCGAGAGATTCAAATTTGACGGCGTTTGCGCACAAAATACCCTCAATTCTGTGTGGCCACGGCATCGTATTGGGTTTGTATCCTTCGTATCTTCCAATAAAATGATATTCAGAATTTAAGCCGTACGTGCCGATTACTAAATCACCCTCTTTCAATTCTTCTGGCAAATTCTCTAATTCGAGGGTGTAAGGATTCCATTTTTTTCCGTCTTTCCTCAATTCTTCAAATAAATATTGTCTTTCGTCTTGAGTGGCATAGCGTGCACTACTGTACTTTGCTCCAAATAAATCATTGTAACATAGTTTACCAGATAAATCAATTCCAGCAGAAACAGGAAATCCAAAATCATCAAATTTTAGATTACCATTAAGAATACCAATCAGCTTTTGATTATCTTTGATTACTGTAAGTATATCTCCTTGATTATATTTGTTTTTTGATTCAATCTCTACAATGATTTCAATTTTACCATTAAACTCTTCTTTTTTTACCGTTACTACGGAATCTTTTGGTACGTCTGTTTTTATTAATTCTTTCATTTTTCTTATTTGATTAATACCCCGTTTTAGTAATTCTTAGATTTTCTTTTTCATAACTCAATAATGATCGCATTGCGTCAATTTGATGCGTACAGCATGCGTTTAATCGGTCGAGCCAGTCAACGAGTTCATTTTCTTCGTTGGCTATACAATCTACCAAGGCGTTTTGCGCTTTTGCGGAAAGGAAGTTTTCCTTTGCTATTTTAATGATTGTTTCGCCGATTTCGAGCGATTTCTTACGGCGAAGCATAGACTTTGCTTCTTTGAGCATAAAGGCAGTGCGGGCAAGATAAGCGGTCAAACAGCGGATGCGCTCTTGTATTTCGTCCGGATTTTCGGAACATACGATTTCGCAATATTCTTGGATAAGTCCAGCTTCCTTACGGAGGTCTTCAATGTTTGTCATAATAATCGTAATTAAAATAATTCTGCCTGAACTGCCCTACTGTAAAGCCTTCTCCTTTGGCGTTCGATACTCATTCTTACTTCACGAATGGCGCTTTCCCTGCCTTTCAAGCTGTCTTCATAGTCAAGCAGTTCAGTTTCAGTTTGAGCGATATAATATCCGTCTGATGTTGCAATTAATCCCGGAATAATATCGTTTGTTCGTATATGGTTAATCAACTTTCTTACACGGGTCTCTGTGATTTTATAGGAACCTTTGAGTGAGCGTACTATTTGAGCATTTTTAACCGCGTTTTCCTTTCCTTTTTTTGTTTGCAATCCTCGGATCATGATAGGCAGTAGGACGCTCATCTCATATTCGCTCAATGGGGCGGTTTCGTTAATAAATCCTGTAATCATAATTAAAATGGGGTTTTATTGAAGTTTAATTTTAATCCTTTTTCGGCAATGTGTACCGGTTTACCGGTTGCATTTTCGATACCCTGTTTGAAGTCTATCGCATGACTATTGCTGTCGGAAAGGTGTATCAGCACAATATTTCTCACGCCTGATAAATCATTTGCAAGCAGTGCGTTTTTGCAGTTTTCATATTCAAAGTGGCTTTCCTGGGTGCGTTTCAGAAGCAATGCCGGAATGCGCCCGGCTTCCACGTTTTTCATCAAAATATCCATCCGGTAGTTGCATTCAATTAAAATATGGTTCAGTCCGGCGAATTTATTTGGTAAATAATAGGTGTCAGTAGCAAAAAGCGTGTTCCCCATTTCAGGATGATTGATGTAAAAACCGTACGGTTCCGCACAATCGTGCTTCATATGGAAAGGAATTATTTTGAAATTGCCTATGCGTGTCATTATTCCTGCTTCTAATAATAAGGGCAGTCTAAATCCTTTTATTTTAGGTATAAGTGCTTTGTTTGTGCCGGATGAAGTCCATACCGTTATAGCTGAATTGAGGAAGTCATTAATATATTTTGAATGATCTCCGTGTTCGTGCGAAATTAAGCATCCTGCTACTTTCTTTAGGTTGAAGTTCAAAGCTTTGGTTACTTCTTTGAAATTTACACCGCATTCAATTATCAATGCTTCGTGTTCGTTTTGAAGGATGTAGCAGTTGCCTGCTGACGATGAGCCTAATACTGTGAGTTCCATATATTACGAATTACGCGACTAAAGGCAGGCGGTTTCTAAACCGCCTGTCCTATGTTAAAAGTTCATTTGTGGTTGCTGTCTTTTTTTAGATGCTTTTTCACCGTTTTCAAGCATGTTTTCCGGCTCGTCGGGTTCTTGCTGTTGGGGTTCGGTTTGTGCCGGTTCCGGTGTGTTTTCAGATTGAACATCAATCACATCCGCTTCGGTCACATCTTCAAATGAGATTAATTCGGCACTGTTTGCATTTTCATCTATTTCTCTTTGAATTGGATTCACTTCATCCGCTGTTTCATCATCGGCATACAGTACGCTGTCATCTGAACTGCGAATGAGTAATTTGCACGCCCGGTTGATTACGGTTTTCATTGCCATTTGATCGGGGAAGTTTTTGTGAGCCGGTGAATTACCTTTCATTGGTCCTTGGTTCCATGCATCTTTGATTTGAACAATGTTCATCACTTCAAGGTCTGTTGTGCCGTCATTCAGCTCAATTATAGCGTACGCACCTTTAAGGTTTTTGCTTCCAATACTTTCAAGCGTTTGTTCGTGCTTTACGATTTTCTTTCTTCCTGTTTCAGTATCTACGGCAAACTCAAATACATCTTTATCAAAAATGGCGTTTGCTTTTATTGATTTCAGATTGCCGTACCTTTTTGCGAGAATGATGTTTCCGGTGTATTCCGGTGAACATTCGAGTTTATCGTTGTAAGGAATGAAATCACACTGTTTTTTGAGTGGGGAAAGTCCCCATACAACCATTTTAAGCAATGCATTTGCAACGCTTTCTTTTGAGCATTTAGCCAATAGATTGTTACGCGGGTCTGAAAGGATTAAATATGCTGATTTGAGTGCATTTTCCGGGGAATAATCTTTTGGAATTCGCAATTCACCGCTTTTTTGAAATGCATCAACCCTTTCTAATACTTGTGCTGAAATGTCTTTTTTGACAGTTTCGAGTGCAGTTGTTTGAGTTTTTGTTTCCATAATTATTGATTTTTAATGTTGTTTTTTTTATTATTAATTCGGTTTATTTTCCAAAAATATCCACCATTTACAGTGTTATAAATAACTCTTAGCTGCCATGATAAGAAGAATGCTGACGGTAAAACACGATGCCTCCAAAAAATTGATTTATTGTTGAGCAAATACTCGATCAATTCATTCACATCTTTAATTTGTTCTGTGAGTTGAAAGTTTCCAACAGTTTCACCTACTTTCATTTCACTACTAATTTTTTATCGTTTGAAACGATTAGGTTGATAATTTGAGATTGCGTAGGTATAAGTTCATTGACGCTTTCGCGGTTATCTACGAAGATAGGTGCGGTTATTCCGTTTGCTTTGCAAAGCGCATTGATAATGTCGATACCAGCGTTGATTTTTCCGGCAGTGTTTCCGCCTGTTATATACGGCACCCAGCTTCCGTTCGTGTTAATTAATGTATCACAGGTTTCCACTTCTCCGCCGTTAATTTGGGTGTCAAAGAGTTTGAACTTCACGTGCTTAAACATGCCGTTTACTCGCCTGTCCACTTCTTCCATTTTTGCTTTGTTGAACTCAAGAATATCAAACTCAATTTTATCCAAATCGGCAATTTGTTGTGCAAGTTTTGATTGTTCATTATCGAGTTCCGCAATGCGTTTTTCAGAATTTTCAATGATTTGCTTGCTGTTTAGCTTTGATTTCAGCGTGTTAAGTTCCGCATTAAGTTCTGACTTTTTAGCGGTTAATTCAGCATTATCAATTTCCGGTGACAGCGGAATGGTAGCTTTGATATTATCAATTTCATTGTCCAGTTTTACCCATTCGGACAGCTGATCAGGAATAATTTCCATCTCTTTGTCTTCGGGCATTTCCGCCAATTCCGACTTTAGTTTTTCAACCAATTCGGATTGCGATTGAATTTTGGTTTTGTAATCCGCGATGGTTTCATTGTGTTCATTCAACTTCTTTTCAAGTTCCTTTTTCTGCTCTGAAAGCGCCATCCCTTCCCGGTTAATTCTTTCTAATGAAGTGATTTTATCTTGATTGAATTGAGCTGAAAGGTTTTCGGAATTTTCGTTGAACAGCGCAACTGCTTCTTTGTCCTTGCAAGCAAATTTGTAAAGCGGACAAATCAAATGTTCAGATTTTTGCGCAAATTCCTGATTGTTTGTAGCTTCAAATTCTTTGCGTTTAGCAATGATTTGATTTTCAATGTCGGCAATACGTTGAGAGAAAAACAAATCGTTTTCAATCTGCTGTAATTGACGTTTAAGATTTTGCAGTTTTTGTTCTTCACTAAACAGTTTTTGCTGTTTGTCGAGCCGTAAACTGTTAGCTTCACGCGAACGCTCCCATTCAGCAGTTTTTGCGTCGTTGATAATCTTGTTTTGTTTAGCTTGAAGTCCGCTAATTTCTAACCGTTTATTTTGAATTTCGTCGAAAATGCCTTGAATGGCTTTGGAGCGGTCAGAGATTTGAGCATCAATGCTTGCAATTTCTTTTTCAATCGTTACGATTTCTTTTTCGATTGTTTCATAATCTTCCGCTTCAGGCATTCCTTTTCTGACTTCGTCTATGCGGGTTGGAATTTGGTCCAACTGTTGCTTGATTGCTTTTTTCTGCTGTGCAGTTTTAGACTTCAAATCTTCCAATGTTTTACCGTTGAGTTCAGCAATAAGATTGCTAAATTCAGGACGCAGTTGTATAATCAGTTCATTAGTAACTTCTCCAGCCAAATCAATCAGCACTTTACGGCGGTCTTTCCAATTCAGCGAATTGAAGTAAAGCGGGTTGGTGATGAGCTTGAAAAGTGTTTCATCGAGCAGTCCGGCAATGCGCTTGTTATACTCCGTAATTGAAACCGGAATATCATCGAATTCACAAACTGTTTCATTGCCAGTAAATACCGGTATTGAAGTTCCGCGTTTGGTTTCCCATTTTTCGCGTAGGGTGCGTTTTAGCTTAAGTTCGTAGCCACCCACATTGAGAACGGCTGAAACTTCATGATCCACCTTCGGAATTACTTTGCCGTCCTTATCCAGCGTTTTTATGCTGAAACTTGTATCGGAAAGCCCTTGACTGTCTTTACCGAACAACAACCACGTGAAAGCGTCAAAAATGGTTGATTTGCCGGTTGCATTATCACCGAAAATATTTGTTGTATTTTCGTTGAAATTGATTGTTTGCTCTTTGATACCTTTGAAGTACCTAAGTGAGAGTTGTGTTAATTTGATTGATTTCATAGTTATTTTACTTTTTTACAGAATTTGCCGTCTTTGCCTCTAATCGGTGTTTTGTTTGCTAACTCTTTCTGAAGTTGCTTTACTTTATCACTCAAATATTGAATGTGTTCATCTTTGAATTTGAGATCTTGCTTCTTGATAATCGTAAATCCGAACATTATTTTTGAATTTTATAGGTTATTTAATTGCTTTAATAAAATTGATTTGAATTTTTTCAAATTCATTTAATGATATTTCATCCGAAAAACTATCAATGACATCTCCATTTTTAGTTTTATAGCACATTTTCATTTTTTTGTCATGGATAATTTTATATCCATTTCCAAAATCATACACAGACTTTTCAAAGTCATGCGTAGAAGTCCAATTGTATTCTTCGTGTGTCATATTAATCAGGTATTTGTTCATAAGTTAGCCGGATTGATTTGCAATCCGGGTTGTCGTTCCTTAGCAGTTCTCTTGCTTGTTCAATGTTTTCAGTTAGAATTTTTTGTTTTGAAACAATTCTATCGCCATTGTACAGGTCAATGATTGCATTTGTTACTAAATACTTCATAGTTTTTGCATTTGAATGATTTTGTTTTCCGGTATCATGTTTTGCAAGTCGAGCATACGTCTTGCACGTTCAAGTTCGGCTCGTAAATAATATACTTTGCCTCGTTGCTTATTGCCGGTTGGGTATCCGACAATCCATCGTTTCATTCGCCATTCTTTTATGAGCCGTCTGCCAAATTCTTTTTCAGCTTGTGATGCAGATAGCTTTTCAGAAAGTAGTCCGAGTGAGCTAAGTGTGTCAATTACACCTGTCTTATAGGCTGTACTGATAATCTGTTCAATTCTTTCGGTCATAGTTGCACGTCTGTTAATTTGATAATTTATAAATAAGCGAGTTGGATTTTTTTCTTAACACCCCGCAACGCTTTGCGCAGGCTGATGTGCTTTAATTTTCGAGAGTTAGTTCAGTCTTATGACGCCTTCTGTTTCGGATGAATCTTGCATTTATCAAATGCGATGTGTCGGTGTAAACCGTACTGGAAAAAATCACAAATAAGAGTGATGCAAGAATTTCTTTTTTCTTTTCTGAAATTTGCTGGCTAATGTTGAATGTATATCCGCAGTAGAGAAGTATTAAATCTGTAACCTTATTAATTCCGAGTTTTGAGTACACATTTTTAAGTGTTGTTTCAACTGTGTGTACACTTCTATTCGTGCGGTCGGCTACTTCTTTTTTACTTTCACCAAGCGAAATGCGCTCAACGATTTCAAATTCGCATTTAGAAAGACCCAGTAAGTTCATGGCTATTTGCTTAACACTTCGGCTGATTGTGCCGGAAGTGATTTGATTTCATCTACCATTTTAATGGCTTCCTTATATACTTTCAGTCTGGCACCTTTAATTTCATCATACGATTGAGAATTAAAGGTGTTGTACACAGTTCTCACTTCTACTCCACTACGGGTAGCGAGAACTCCAAGCCATTTTTTCTCTGAAATGATGGCTTGCATTTCTTTTAATTGTTCTTTAAATTCCATTTTTTACTTATTTTATGGTATTGTTTTATTATATTTGCCTGTTTAATTTTGCATTGTTCGTGAATTGTGAGTGAAAAATCACAAACACAATGCAAATCTATAAGAAAATCTTATATATACAATAAGATTATCTTATATTTAACATTATTTAATATATAAGATATTCTTTTATGCTTACAGGTGCTGAAATAATAAATGAAGTTTTGGGTGATTTGGAAATAAATCAAAGGCAGTTTGCTTTGAGTATTGGTTTAAGTTCACAGCGAATTCAAGATTTAGTTAGTGGGAAAACAAAGAAAGTTTCTTTTGAAGTTGCTACAGCTATTGTAAATAGATATAAGCAATATAATATCGATTGGTTGAGAAATGGAGTAGGTGAGAAACTTTCAACATCAAAAAGAAATGAAGTAGTTGCTGAATCAATACCTGAATATAATTTATCTAAAAATAAATATTTACCGTCTGAATCTAAAGAGGATTATGAAAAGGCGTTGAAAGCGGGGTTAAGACTAATTCCTGAAGTTGATTTCGTTTTTTCAGCGGGAAAGAAAGAATTAATCGAAGGAGATGGGAGCAATGTGAGAGGTTTTTGGTATTTGCCAAATTCAAAAGATAGTGAAGTAGTTGCACGAATGGCCGGAACTTCCATGCTTCCGACTTTTCCACCCGGATGTAAAATGGCTTTCAAACGATTCGGATACGATGTTTTTCAACCTAATTCAATTCCTTTTGGTAATGCTTTTGGTATAATAGTAGAAGACAAAGTAACCGGAGAATGGCACGGTCATGTAAAAGTATTGAGACGATACAAAGATGCTGATTTATCTAAAAAATTTTGGATTGCTCAATCTCTTAATCCGGACTTTGATGATTTTGATATTGAAATTGCTCAAGTAAGAGGTTTGTTTATTATCAAAGAGCATATTATTCAAGATGTATTATTGTAAATATGTTTTTGCTGAAATTTAGAAAATCAAAATCAAAGTATTATGCGGAAGCTGAAAAGCTCGCAGTTAACTTTGATGAGCATTGTTTTGAAAACAATACACACATGATTGATTTGTCTTTAAAAGAGATATTTGAGAAGTGGGATTTTTTTAATTTGCTTTTTTGGAAAGTGGTGGATTGGAAAGGCACATCTTTTGGTTATGAAGAGTTCAATGTGCAATCCCACAGTGACAAAACACGATTATTCTATGCTTTGCAGTGGGCGCATTCTACTTGGATTAATATGAGTGAAGATTATCTGAAAAATATTGCGCCCGCATATTACGATGAGAACTTCACTTCGTATGCAAAGGCAATAGTAATGAAAGATTATGAATTATCTGATTTTGAAAGCCTAATCGAAAAAGCACTTAAACTTCATGGAGAAAGATAAAATTATAGCAATGCAGCGAAAAAAGATTGAAGAATTGAGCAAAAAAGTGAGTGCTATGGAGCAGGAAATTGAATTGCTTAAACATGAAAAATCAACACAAAAAAAGGTGAAAAAATCACCTTCTCTTTGAAATATCTTTGAAACGAAATATCAACTCGTTGTAATTAGCTGTAAAACAGCAAACTCAAAAAAATAGTTAGACGTCTGGGGGGCGTGTGGTCGCAGGTTCAAATCCTGTCATCCCGACATTGAAAATCAAAGACTTACAGTAACCTGTAAGTCTTTTTTGTTATCAATACGATGCAAATATGATGTATAATGATAAATAGTCAAGTAATAAGAAAATGGATTAGATTTAATAAAGTTTAGCTTATTTCCTTTTTCTGTTTATTTCCTTTCACTACTGTCCGGTTATAAATCAAAGATAGTCAGCTGTTTATAATCTTCAGTATAAATATTTTTGTAATCTTGTTTTGTAAACAGTTCATTTATAGGCGTTTTCTCAAAAAGAGACACGCTGAAAA
>JAAYIT010000103.1 GCA_012523295.1 Porphyromonadaceae bacterium
ACTTAGCCAGAAATGACTTTGTGCCAAAGCTGATATATATAGAAATAAATTTAAAACTATTTTATATTTATCTCATGTTTTTGAGGCATAAATTCTCTATCTGTTTTAGTGTTCCGGCGATTTTATTTCTTTTTGTTAACGGTGCATATTCGCTTTCTTGCTCTATTTCGGTAAGGAGTTTTATGAAGTCCTCCTTATAGTCGCAAACGTGGCTAATTGGATATGTTTTCTTTTTGCAAAAGTCAAGATTTGTCTTGTCTTGTTGACTCAATGAACTGCTATGGATGATGGTAGTGTTATCTGGGTTGCCATATCCACGTGCTTTGAAGAACCATTCTATAGGAACTTGGATACTTGTAGCTTCAGGCGTGTAATGTATATCTCTTAAATGGTTGAGATAGGGTATACACATCCTAAGGTTTTCATCCATTTGTCCGATAAAAATTATTCTTTTTTGGAAAATAGGTGTCTCTAAAGCTCTACTATGTCCAGCATAAAACTCGGAGAGATCAAATGCCTCTTGATACTCTATTGTTTTTATGGGAAAAAGGTGAAGTTTATCTTGGTTCTTTAGTAAGGTACTAGAAATGGTTCCAGCACAAGACATAGATGGATAATATTCGTCGCCATTTGCGATTCCGTTTACAATGAATGCACCTTTTTCAAAGTGGCCTTTATCCATTAAAGATCGCCACCAAAAAGCAAATGGGTATCCTCCAGCAATTTGTGATACTGAAAAATAATCAGAAAAGCTTGTTTCGCTAGGAGGTTTTTTTCTATATTTTGAATTGGTTCCCAATTCTTTAGTTATCATCATCATACCGTAAGATTTTACAAATGACTCAATCCAAATTTTTGGGTTTTTGAACCGTTTTAGGAAGTCTGTTGTCTTGTATAGGCTTGCTGCTGAATTTGTTTTGTCTTTAAGTTTGCCTTCGTTGTCTAAAACATTTACTAAAGCCATTCTTTTTTGGTGAAGTTCTGTAGCGGTTGTAACAGCAAGGAAATTTGTAAGGTGAAGTTGAACGTGTGGAGGCATTCGGTAAATTTCTATCTTTATCGTTGAGTCATCGAGTAATTCTGTTACATATTTGAGAAGATAAGTAGGATCATAGGATTTTAGTTTAAATTTGTTAGGCATTAAAGTATTGAAATGATTGAGATTTCGTAAAAATAGTTGAATTTCATTTTTTATTCCAACGTTAACTCTGGTAAAAAATATTGGTTGACCAATATAGCCAGCTTCATCGATTCCGTTGATTTCTATGTAAGTAGGCATTTTATCCCCAGTTTAGTATTACAAGATTGATGCGAACGCATTTTAAGATTTGTGGAAAAACCTTTTGTGTTAATAAGCAAGTTTAACTGAAGCGTTGGTAGTGATAGATGTTTTAACTGTTTTTTTACGTGAAGGTTTAATCGGTAATTTGTTGAATTGTTTTTTATTTTTATTTTGGTTCTTTGGTTTTGAGGTTTGAGGTTGTTATGGGGGATGTTTTGCTAAAAGAAGAAGGCAAGCGGTTTGTTTGGGTTGGTTTTTCTAAAGTTTTTTTTGTGATGTTGTTTGTGGTTTGTTTTTTTGTTTAGTGGCTGATTTCTTGGGTTTCTTCTCTTGTTTTTAGTTTTTCTTCGATTAGTATTAGGAG
>JAAYIT010000104.1 GCA_012523295.1 Porphyromonadaceae bacterium
GCATCAATCTTCGTAAAATGTTTAACCTTTGATAAAGCATGCTCTATACGCATAGTGTGATTCTCTACAAATTTATCTAATTCTTATGACATTCCCAACCTTGTATCATTTATTTTTTTTACTTTTGTCTTTTATTGCAAAAAAACATTAATGAGAATAAAAGTAACTGTTATATTGTTTTTTGTTTTTGTACTAAATTTATCTGCTCAAGTAAATGAAAATGATAAATACGCTCTTACTAATTCCGCTTTTACAATTGGCGCCGGTAGTGCTAAAATCTTAGATCCCTATCTCTCTCCTTTCAATTACAACGGACTTCAGGTGAGGGCTCAAAACGTTTCACGTAAGTATTTTAACCCTGAAAACAACACGCTTTCTTATACACATAAAGGATTTTTGGATTTGGGAATTGCTTCGCATCCCGTTGGAAGCAACTCAATGCTTTTTTTTAGTACAAATTATGCTTTTGGGATAAACTACCATTTTCGTCCGATCGAGAAACTGATGATACTTGCCGGTGGAAGTTGGGATATTAACTTGGGAGGTAAATATTTAGCCAGAAATGTAAATAATCCGTTTTCGCTCGATCTTTACACAAATCTGAATGCGACAGCCGAAATTCAATATGATTTCAACTTATGGCGACAGAATTTGAGAGTTCAGTACGGCACACAAACTCCGATTTTAGGTGGAATGTTTGTTCCTCATCAAGGAGCCACATATTATGAAGTGTTCATGTTGAGTAATTTGACTAATGCATTTCATTTCAGCTCATTACACAATAAAATCGGTTGGCATCAATACCTGAACATTGATATTCCTACTAAAATCAATACGATTCGATTCAGTATTGCACATGACTATCTGATATACGGAGCTAATGATATGGTATTCAAAAATAATAGACTTACTTTTTTTGTAGGAAGTGTTATGGATCTATATGTTTTTTCGGGAACAAAGCGTAAAACTCCTTCCAATTTCATAAAGACCTATGAGTAAATTTACCTCACATATCTTTATAGTTATTTCTATTGCATTCACTTTCAATTCGTGTTTGCGAGAACCTGCTGTTGAACCTGATACGTATAGAGGAAACTTTGAGTCTCTATGGAAAATCATCGATACACGCTATTGCTATTTGGATTATAAAGAAATTGACTGGAATACTGTTTATCGTAAATATTCACCTCAAATCGATACCGTAACAAGTAAGTACGGACTTTTTGATGTGCTGGCAGAGATGCTTGATGAACTCAAAGACGGGCATGTGAATTTGTATTCCTCCTTTGATCGAAGTCGCTATTGGAATTGGTTTTCGGATTATCCTTCAAATTTTGATTCTAAAATTATTTTCAATGCGCATTATTTAGGAGAAAAATACAGAATAGCCGGACCGTTCCGCTACAAACGAATTGCGAGTGATCAGGTCGGATACGCCTACTACGGCAGCTTCTCAAGTAACTTCAGCTATGCCAATATACAGGCTTTGTTTGATAATTTCAAAAACTGCAAAGGGATGATAATCGATGTGAGAAACAATAGCGGCGGAATGGTAACGAATGCTGAACTTTTATCTTCATTTTTTTTCAAAGAAAAAACATTAACCGGTTATATCTCGCACAAAATAGCCGATGGACACTCAGACTTTTCAAAACCAACTCCTGTTTACACCATCCCGCATAAAACGATGAATTGGGATAAACCAATCATTATTCTAACGAACAGAATGTCTTACAGCGCTACGAATGAGTTTATTTGCAGAATGAAATATGCGCCCAATGCGAAAATTGTAGGAGATAAAACCGGTGGCGGAGGAGGCTTCCCGCTTTCAAGCGAACTGCCAAACGGCTGGATGGTGAGATTTTCTGCAAGTCCTATGTTTAACGCAGAAATGGAACATACCGAATGGGGAATTGACCCTGATAAGAAAGTGGACATGAACATTGCGGACAAATTGGCCGGAATGGATACGATTATTGAGGAAGCAGTAAAGGAAATTTTATAAATGACCGCGCGTTTCAAATCTACCACTTTAATCACAGAACGGGCTGTTTCTTGAAACTCTGTAAAAGCCTGATAATAAAATGCGTAAATTAAAAATAACCGAACTTAAACGACTCTCTGTTGAGGAATTTAAAGAACAAGAAAAAATTCCTTTGATTGTAATATTGGATAATATACGGAGTTTACACAACGTTGGAGCAGTATTTCGTACTTCTGACGCGTTTTTGGTGAAAGCGATTTATCTGTGCGGCATTACATCTACTCCGCCTCAAGCGGAAATTCACAAAACTGCCTTAGGGGCTGAAAATTCCGTGGAGTGGAAGTATTTTGAAAACACTTTAGAGGCAGTTCGCGAACTAAAAGAACGAGGTTTCACGCTATTTGCTGTAGAACAAGCAGAAAACAGCACAATGCTTGAAAAAATTTCGATAAATAAAAATAATAAATATGCAGTCATATTAGGCAATGAGCTGAAAGGCGTACAGCAAGAAGTCATAAACCTATGCGATAATTGCATTGAAATTCCTCAGTTCGGTACAAAACATTCTTTGAACGTAAGCGTTACTGCAGGTATAGTCATTTGGGAATTCGCGAAACAACTATTATCAAATCAATTTGAGTAATGAAACAGCCATGTAATCTGTCAACCGACGGAGATACACATGGAAATGTCACGTCAGCTTACGGAAGAGGTGTTCCGTCTGTTCTTGATGTTTTAAAAATATTAGTTATCCGCATTTCTTCCTATTAGTAAACAGCTCGTTGGATTTTAGACTGGGAAAATTTTGTCCCGTTACTTAATGCTGTAAAGATGCAACAAGCAGGCTTTAAGTCGTTGCTTGTGCCGACCGCATGTTGTGTTGCGGTGTGGTAAGTTCAAATTTACATTAAATTTAAGAATGATTGCGGATAATCATAAAACAAATTATAATCAGATGATAAAAAACATTTATATTCTGCTTATATTCAGCATATTATTTTCAATAAAGATTCTCAGCCAAAACTCGCAACAACAAGAAATTTATCAGGCATTTATCAGCAGGAGTATTCCAAAATGGGAAGCTGCTACGTTGAAATTAGAAAAAAACACGGATATAAACAACACAGCGGAATTACTTAATTTAATTCATTGTTACTACGGTTGGACATCTGAATTCATTGATAAAAAGATGTACAAAAATGCCGAAGCGAACATTGTGAAAGTTGAAAATTGGATTGAAAAAATTTTAGCGAAAGATCCGAATAACGCTCTTGCAATAAATTTTAAGGGTGTTTTTATCAGCTATCGGTTAGCATTTGAAAAATCGAAAGTATTTACACTGGGAAAGCAAAGTTTGCAGCTTATTAAAAAAGCCCATACACTCGATCCAACTAATGTGCAAGTCCTTTTTGATAATGGAAATGCCTACTATTATCCACCAAAAATTTTTGGAGGTGATAAAAAAACAGCGCTAATGCACTATCAGAAAGCAATTTCCATTTTAGAAAGACAAAACAACACTTCATACAATTGGGTTTATGTACAAATGTTAATGCTTGCTGCGCGTTGCAATGATTTGCTTGGAAATACAAATGAAGCAAAGAAAGGGTATGAAAAGACATTACGAATTGAACCCAATTTTAAAATAGTAAAAGAGAAATACTATCCTGAAATTTTGAGAAAGTAAACGGCTGACATTTTACAATTTCATCACCACAAACGAAAAATTACCACCAATGGATTGGAAAGATAAATTAAACGCACTGCGGTCTGAAGTCCCGCAAGTAGAACACGATTCGACACCGGAACCAAAACCGAAACAAAAGAAAGTTCAATCGTTACCTCTGCGTATCGAGTTAGACAAACGAAAAGGTAAATTAGCAACCCTGATTACCGAATTTGAAGGAAATGAGGAGGAATTAAAAATCCTTGCGAAGGTATTGAAAGATAAATGCGCGTCAGGGGGTTCGCAGCGAGACGGAGAGATTTTAATACAAGGAGATTTTCGTGTCAAAATCTCTGAGATACTTCAGGAAATGGGGTATAAAATAAAAAAGATTAATTTCAAATAATCCCCTACTCCCCTACTCCGCCATAATTTTCTCCTACTCTTCAAATACTCTTTTTTGTATATCGAAGTTATCTTGACTTTTGGTTTATAAATTTCATCTATACCTCATCAATCGAAACACCGCGGTCAATTCGAACATATTTTCGAAAACATCGTTTTAACATTGAATTCGTCTTGACTTACAAATCCAAAATGTCGCTACAAGCGTCAGCTCCGATAAATCGGAATTTTCAATTTGCAATTATTGCGAGAAAAGTCAAGACCGCCTCATTGTACTAAATTAATAATAAAAGAAAATTATGATTAAACTATTTTGCGATGCAGATAATAAAACCTGCATTCAGTTCAGAGATTATGGATTATTGGTATTGAGATTGGTAGTAGGAATTTTTATGCTTACTCACGGCTGGGCTAAACTTTCCAACTTTTCTGAAATGAGCCAAGAATTTCCGCCTATGCTTGGATTAAGTCCTCAAATTGGGCTTACGTTGATTGTTTTTGCGGAGTTTTTCTGTTCTATTGCTATTATTTTAGGCTTGCTGACTCGTTTGTCAACAATTCCGTTGATTATCGGAATGGGAGTCGCTGCTTTTGTGGCGCACGCAGCAGATCCGTTTTCTGCAAAAGAAATGGCATTGCTTTATCTTGGAGTTTACGTGACTTTGTTGCTTACGGGAGCCGGCAAATTGTCATTTGACAGATTGATTTACAATAAGTTTTATAAAAAAGAGAATATATAAGTTAGATTATAGTCTTAATTGTCACTGACATTACAAAACATCAACAATTCATTAAATTTAAGAGCAATAATAAACTAAGTCATGTAAACTCTAATTCTTATTTTAAACTATTTTTCAATCGAACTCAAGTTGATTAAACAATCAACTCGAAAAACTTAAGTGTGAGACTATTCTTGCACTTTTTTTTATGCTTTTTTCCTTGTATATTTCATAAAAAAGTAGTAATTTAGTCCGATTTTTAAAATGTAAAATTTCATAAAATAAATATTTAGAAACAAAACTCAAAACATTAATATTCAGCAACATAGCTTAGTACACACTGGAAAACGTGTTTTGGTATTCGTGTTTACAAACTAAAAAAAGATGATTGATCAAGAAGACAAAATTATTAAAGTAAATATTGATGACGAAATGAAGTCATCGTACATAGATTATTCTATGTCGGTTATTGTTTCTCGTGCTTTGCCGGATGTAAGAGATGGGCTAAAACCTGTTCACAGAAGAGTGCTATACGGAATGAACGAGTTAGGAAACAACTCCGACAAACCTTATAAAAAATCAGCGAGAATCGTCGGTGAAGTTATGGGTAAATTCCACCCACACGGCGATTCTTCAATTTATGGCACAGTCGTAAGAATGGCGCAACCCTGGTCTATGAGATATCTGCTCGTTGACGGGCAAGGAAATTTCGGCTCGGTAGATGGCGATGGAGCAGCGGCAATGCGTTATACAGAAATCAGACTTCAGAAATTTGCTGAAGAAATGCTCTCTGATATTGAAAAAAATACAGTTGATTTTCAACCTAATTTTGACAACTCGCTTCAGGAACCTAAAGTTCTGCCTTTGAGGATTCCGAACTTGATTGTAAACGGTTCATCCGGAATTGCGGTGGGTATGGCAACGAATATGGCTACCCACAACCTTACCGAGACAATTAATGCGTGTATTGCATACATTGACAACAATGAGATAGAAATTTCAGAATTGATGCATTACATTAAAGCACCCGACTTCCCTACCGGAGGATATATTTACGGATATGCAGGTGTAAAGGAAGCATTCGAAACCGGACACGGAAGAATTGTAATACGTGCCCGGGCGGATATAGAAACAGAATCGAACGGCTCTGAACGTATTATTGTTTCAGAAATTCCCTATTTGGTAAACAAGTCCGATCTCATTAAGGCGATTGCCAACATGGTAAATGAAAAACGAATAGAAGGAATTTCAAACATAACAGATGAATCAAATCGTGAAGGAATGCGTATTGTTATCGATATTAAACGCGATGCCAATGCAAATGTCGTTCTGAATAAGCTATATAAATTTTCAGCGTTACAGTCATCATTCAGCGTAAATAACATCGCGCTTGTGAATGGTCGCCCACGCAACCTGAACATCAAAGATTTAATTCATTATTTCATTGAGCACAGACACGATGTCGTAACAAGACGAACAGAATTCGAATTGGCAGAAGCTGAAAAAAGAGCGCATTTATTGGAAGGATTTATGATCATTCTCGATAACTTGGATGAAGCAATTCAAATTATCAGAAACTCTCTAACTCCGGAAGATGCTCGAAATAATTTGATAGAGAGATTTGAACTGACTGATACCCAGGCTCGCGCGGTAGTTGAACTTCGTTTACGTCAACTCACCGGAATGGAAATTGACAAATTGCGTTCTGAATACGAAGCATTGTTGGAAAAAATCAAAGGATTAAAAGAAATACTGGAAAAAATCGAACTTCGTATGCAAATCATCAAGGATGAACTGCTTGAGATTAAAGAAAAATACGGTGATGAGCGTAAGAGCGAGATTATTTATGCTTCAGAAGATTTCAATCCGGAAGACTTCTATGCAGATGACGAGATGATTATTACCATTTCACATCTTGGATACATCAAACGAACTCCGCTTTCCGAATTCCGACAGCAAGGTCGTGGTGGTGTCGGGTCGAAAGGAAGTGACTTCCGCGATGAGGACTTCATCGAACACATTTATCCGGCTACAATGCATAACACCATGCTGCTCTTTACCCAAAAAGGACAATGTTATTGGCTGAAAGTCTATGAAATTCCCGAAGGCAGCAAAAACTCCAAAGGTCGGGCTATTCAAAACCTGCTGAATATTGATTCCGACGATAAAGTTAATGCGTACATCAGAGTGAAAGGGTTGGATGATGAAGAGTATATCAACTCACATTATATAATTTTTGGCACGAAAAATGGTATAGTTAAGAAAACTGTTTTGGAAGCTTATTCACGCCCACGTCAAAATGGAATTCGGGCAATCACGATTCGTGAAGATGATCAGGTGATTGAAGTACGTCTAACAGATGGAAATTCTGAAATTTTAATGGCAAACAGAAACGGTCGCGCTATTCGTTTCCACGAATCAAAAGTACGAGCAATGGGGCGAACGGCTGCCGGAGTGATAGGAATGAGATTAGATGAAGATGGACAAGACCATATTGTTGGCATGATTTGTGAACAAGAAGATGATGCATCCGATATCTTAGTTGTTTCTGAACAAGGGTATGGAAAACGCTCTGCTCTTGAAGATTACCGGGTAACTAACCGTGGCGGGAAAGGAGTGAAAACCATAAATATCACCGAGAAAACCGGTAAATTAGTTACGATTAAAGGTGTCACAGATGACAACGACCTTATGATTATCAACAAATCAGGTATCACAATTCGAATCGGTGTTGAAGATTTACGAGTTATGGGACGCGCCACACAAGGTGTGAGAATAATTAATCTGGAAAAACGAAATGATCAAATCGCTTCAGTTTGTAAGGTGAACAAAGAGGAGGAAGAGGAACTAACTGATGAAAACAACATTGAGGAGATTAACGGCGAAAACTCGGAGGCAACCGAATAAAAGCATATTTTTATGAATATATTTTCCCCGATATAATATATTCTAACTATTGACCGGGATATAAATTTTATACACTATTAAACTTAACAACAACATTTACAGACATGAAAAAATTAGTTTTATCAATCTTCTTAATGATGGCTGTTTCCGCATCATTATTTGCTCAAAAATCGAATGTTTCCAGAGCGGAAAATTTAATTAAACAGGAAAAACCGGATTTCAAAGCAGCTCGAGATGCAATAAAGCCTGCATTTGACGATGAAAAAACCAAAAATGATGCGAAAACATTTTATGTAGCAGGATTAATCGGTTATCAGGAAAACGATATGCTGATCAAATCATTGATGCTCGGTAGAACCGTAGATCAAGGAGTAAAAGGTAAAGCGATCTTAGAATCCTATGATTATTTCTTAAAAGCGTATGACATGGATAATACTCCGAATGCGAAAGGAAGAGTAAGACCAAAGTATTCAAAGAAAATTGTTGAATATGTGAAAGAATATTTCAATGTTCAGTCAAATTTAATTGCATACGGTGCTCATTTATTTGACATCAAAGATTATAAAGGAGCATATGATGTATTCAAAACGTACCTCGAAATTCCTAAGCTGCCGATGATGGGAAATGATCTTTCAACTACTGACTCCACCTACCGGATGATTAAGTACTATACCGGTTTGGCGGCAACAAACATGAAAGATTCTAAAAAAGCAATCGCGATTTACGAAGATCTGAAAGATGATGATTATGAAACAAAAAATGTGTATCAACTTCTTTCTGACGAATATCGGAACATAAAAGATACTGTAAATTATCTTAATACCCTACAAAAAGGTTTTGATAAATTCTCTGATGACCCTTGGTTCTTGCAAAATATTATAAACCACTATATCTACTCAGACAGAATTGAAGAAGCTTCAAAATACTTGGATGAAGCCATCGAACAAGCACCAAATGTAGCTCAATATTACTATGTTAAAGGAAACGTGGATGAAAGACTTGGTAAAATTGACGATGCTCGAAAAGCATTCAACAAGGCGCTGGAAATTCAACCTGACTTAGCGGATGCTCACGCCGGAATCGGACGTTTGATTTTCAACGAAGCTGTTGAAATTCTAAAAGAAGCCGACAAAATCAGAGATAACAGATTATATAACGAGGAAGTGAAAAAAGCTAATGCAATTTTTGCAGAATCACAACCTTATTTCGAAAAAGCTGTTGAGCTTAATCCGAATGAAGTAGAGTACAAGCAAGCGCTGAAAATGCTTTACTACCGTCTGGGACAGACTGAAAAGTATGATGAAATTTCAAAAGAAATTGATTCCATGCAATAATTGACAATAGATGTTATTATAAAAAAACTCTGTCAGATGTAATTCCGACAGAGTTTTTTGTCTTGCAGATTTGAAAAACAGCATTGATATCTCAATTCTACACGCCAAATTTCCGGCAAAAAAAAGAATGCTCTTTCACAAGAACACTCTTTTCTCCTTTTTAGTTTTAGCTATGGTTATAGTTCCCAAGCCAACGCGCTGGCACCAAGTACCGCGGCATCAGCGTCTTTTAATGTAGAGAACAGAACCTTAACTTTCCCTTTCCAAACAGTCAAAAGATTTTTTTCCATATTTTCAACTATCGGTTTAAGGATTAAATCACCTGCTTTCGCCAATCCGCCAAATAGCACTATCGCTTCAGGCGCGCTAAATGCTACAAAATCAGAAAAGGCTTCGCCAAGTAATTTTCCTGTATAATTAAAAATTTCTTTTGCTACTTCGTCACCTGCCATCGCTGCATCATATACATCTTTCGATGTGATCGTTTCGACAGGTATATTTCTCAATGAACTTGGAGTTTCACTCATGTCCAATATCTCATGCGCAGAACGAGCTACTCCGGTAGCAGAAGTGTAAGCTTCCAAACAGCCTAAACGACCACAACCACACATACGTCCGTTTCTCATGATATTCACGTGACCAAGCTCACCGGCAAATCCATCATGACCATAAACAATTTTTCCGTCAATTACAATTCCACTTCCAACACCGGTACCAAGGGTAATCATGATAAAGTTTTTCATTCCACGTGCGACGCCATACGTCATTTCACCCACAGCAGCGGCATTTGCATCGTTGGTGATAGCTGTCGGCAAACCAAATGCCTCAGATAGCATTTTCGCGAAAGGGACTATACCTTTCCAAGGAAGATTTGGCGCGTATTCGATATTTCCGGTATAGTAGTTACCATTCGGACAACCCGCGCCGATTCCTTTTATCTTATCAATTCCACCTACAGAATCAATTAATTTACCACATTCAGTTCTTAATTGACTGATGTAATCATCAATATCGAGATTATCTGTTTTTATCGAACCTTTGACTATCACATTTCCTCTCGTATCAACGATTCCGAAAGCCGTGTTCGTACCACCCATATCAATGCCGATCACATAAGGTTTTTCCATTTCCATAATGTTGTAGTATTGTATTTATTTAGTTAATTAATCAACGGGAATATCTTTGTTCACATTTTTAGATCCGATTAAAGCGTAGTAAAGCAAATATGCAAGTCCGGCAAATATCACCCAATAACTTGATAAATATCCGGCTACATCGGCAACCCAACCTTGTAGCGCTGGTAGAATTCCTCCACCGCACACCAACACCATGAATATTCCGGAAGCTGCGGCGAGATATTTTCCTAACCCTTCTACCGCGAGATTGAAAATTCCACCCCACATGATAGATGTGCAAAGCCCGACCAATACGATAAACATAGCGTTAATAGGCACTTGAGCCATACCAAATGAGAGTGCTCCGGCATCTGAACGCTGAAGAACCGGAAGCGCGATTTCTCTTGAAACGGGCGAAAGAATTGCTGATAAAATCAGAATTAACCCTACAAGTGATGTTACAGTCAACATAGTCCTACTGGAAATTTTACTTCCAAGCGAAGCACCTAATAATCTTCCGATAAGCATTAAGAACCAATAAGTTCCGGCAACAAAACCGGCTGTTGTTTTTCCAACCGGAGTTTCTGAAAGCCAATATATCATTACACCCGGAGTCCCGATTTCTACGCCAACGTAAACAAAAATTGCAATTGCTCCCAACACGAAATGTCTGAATTTAAGAGCGCCGGACATCAGGTTTTTTAATGGTTCTTTAGTTGCCGCGGCGTGCGGTTCAGGAATTCTAACCGCCATTAGAACGAAAAACACAGTAGCAAACACAGCCATTGCTATATACATTACCGGGAATACGTCTTTAATATTCGCTTTTGCAGCTTCACCAATCAAAACACCAACAAACGCAGGCGTGAAAGTAGCCATAAGCGAATTGAAAGAACCACCGACCTGAATCAATTGATTCCCTTTATTTCCACCGCCGCCAAGCGTGTTCAGCATCGGATTAACAACAATATTCAACAGACACATCGAAAAACCTGCTACGAAAGCTCCCAATAAGTACACTCCAAATGCTGAAGTTTCTGAAGCATGTCCCGAAAGAAACTGAATAAATACGCCTAAAAAACCAACGGCAATCGCAATAAGGGCTGTTTTTTTGTAGCCTACGCGTTGCAAAAGAATTCCGCCGGGAATCCCCATTACAGCATACGCGATAAAGTTGGCCGCATTACCAAGTAACCCCTGAAAATTGGAAACACCAAATTGCTCTTTTAAAACTTGCCCCATCGGAGCTGCTAAATTTGTTACAAATGAGATCATCCCAAAAAGAGCGATCATCATAATTATCGGTAATAGATAATTTTTCTGCTGAACATTTTCTGTTGTCATAAATATTAATTTAAGTAGATTAAGATTGATTTTAGAAATTTAATTTTCGAGGTCAAAGATAATAATAAATTTAGTCAATTCTCTCGAATCAGTAGAACATTTGCAAAGAATATATGCAAAACTAAAAAAGAAAAACTATATTTTGAACAAATAACAGTAAAAAGTCCTGTTTTTTTACATTTATATTAAAAAACAAAGAAAAAAGTAGAAATAATA
>JAAYIT010000105.1 GCA_012523295.1 Porphyromonadaceae bacterium
CGCTGCCACACCCATCTTGTAAAGCTGATCGATAGTGGGGTCATCTATTTTTTTATCCATTTGCGTACACGCGCCTATTAGTCCATCATTGGCTTGAGCATGACGAATGAGACGCAGGGATTTCGGACGCGCCACAGAAACCGGAACGAAAACTCCCGGGTAAATTACAATATTTCGCAAGGGTAAAATGGGAAGTTCGTCACCGGAGTTAAGATTGATTTCGGTAGGATTTTCATCCAATGAAATAATCGGAAAAACTTCGGCACTCGCCATCATTTCATCAATCATTAAATTTTTAAACTTTTTATTCATCTGTCTTTTTTTCCTATTTATCTATCAGCATTAAAAGATATGACATTTTGACATAATCATCAAACTCCAACACAACCTTTACAATTTTCTAATGCTTTGATTATCTTTCAGTTATATAATCGCCCTATAGTGAGCAAATAGAATAGTCAATAGTTATGCCAATTTAACTTTAAACCTGTAAAGTGAGAATAGTATAATTGTCAGCAAAAAAACAATATGTCTATCCGCAAAGTATCCTAATATCCAAAATTTCAGATCTGATATAGGATTTATCCACTCCAAACGGTTTGACCCGTTATGGATAACAATGCATCAAACGTCTTGGAGCCGTTAGATGTTATGTTTATCATTATCGTAAATTTATTAGGACGAAACGCGGATAATCAAAAAAAATAATATCGGCGCTATGCACCTTAATGGAATACGAAACATATTTTACGACCATAATCTCGGCGTTACACGTCTTTCAGGTACGTAGTACCGACATTTTAAAAACCACCTACCGATTATCACAGCATACAATAAGGTTACGATTGTTTCTTAATCCTATTTTACCAAAGCCTTTGAGAAAAAAACTCATTTTCTTGTTTTTAAATAAACAACTTCATAAACGACAATCGAACCCAGGTTTCATAAAAGACAATCATTACTGACCGACAAAAACATTTATCTACAGCATAGATTGCATATATACAGTTATTTATGGTTTACAATCAACTTGTGAGGTCGCTTTCTAACTTCGTAGAAGTTTACTTTGCATAACCCCTAATTTCAATTGGGGGTGAATGCCGTAAATATGTAACTAAACACTGTAAGTGTTTCCCAATACTGATTTTCGGGAAACTCTTACAGAGTTTTGCCATATCTTTGACCTTTCACCCCCCAGATAAATCTGGGGGTTATTCAATGAATTGTCCTACGGACAATTTTTAGTCGGTCAATAGTGAAAGACAATATATAACAGCATCAAACGTATTTATAAAAAAAACTAATTCGTTTATAACAAAAAATAGTTGGTTATTTGTTAAAAAATCATTTCCTTTGCATAATATTTCATTTAATCAAACATATAACTATTAGTAAATAATGAACATTAAATCATTAATCGCAGTACTTCTTTTAAGCTTTACTGCAAGTGTTTTTGCACAGCAAATGGAGCCGATTCCAATGGATCCGAAAATTCGTTATGGAAAATTAGACAATGGGCTGACTTACTACATTCGTCACAACGAAGAGCCGAAACAGCGCGCAGAGTTTCATATTGCTCAAAATGTAGGTGCAATTCTTGAAAATGATGATCAGGATGGTCTTGCGCACTTCTTAGAGCATATGGCATTTAACGGAACAAAAAATTTTCCGGACAAAGGCATTATCAATTATTTTGAAAAAAACGGAGTGAAATTTGGTTACGATATCAATGCTTACACTTCGGTGGATGAGACTGTTTACCGACTTTCAAACGTACCTACAACCCGCCAGGGATTGTTAGACAGCGCCTTGCTTGTATTGCATGACTGGTCAGGCTTTATCACATTGGATGAGAAAGAAATCGACAATGAGCGTGGCGTGATTCGTGAAGAATGGCGTACAGGTAACACTGCTCAGAGAAGAATGATGAGAAAATCCAACGAGCTGAAATACCCCGGATCTCAATATGCAAAACGTGATATAATCGGCGATACTGCCGTTATCAACAACTTTACCTACGATGCGCTGCGTGCATACTATAAAAAATGGTACAGACCGGATTTGCAAGCAATCGTGATTGTAGGAGATGTGGACGTAGATTTGATGGAAAATAAAATCAAAACGTTATTCAATAAAATTCCGAGAAAAGAGAATTACGGTGAACGTCCGATTTATAGTATCAATGACAACAAAGAGCCTATTGTAGCTATCGTAACCGACCCTGAAGCACAAAACACACAAATCAGAATTGATTTCAATAAAGACAAATTGCCTGCTGAAGTTCAGCTTTCTATGCCGGGTTACGGATTTTCCTTGATCAATGGAATTATCAGTTCGGTGATGAATGAGCGTTTCAGTGAAATCAGCATGCAGGCAGACGCGCCCTTTGTAGCAGCATATTCTTATTATTTCAGGTTGATAAAAACAAAAGATGCTTTTATCAATATTGTAATCCCGAAAGAAGGTCAAGAATTGGAAGGATACTCCGCTCTCTTACTTGAATTAGAGAAGCTGAAACGATTTGGATTTACCAACGCGGAAGTTGAGCGTGCTAAAACCGAGCTGCTTTCTTCAATGGAAAAATCTTACAATGAGCGAAATAACCAAAACAGTCAACGATTAGCCGAAGAGTATATCCGCCATTATCTTCATGATGAACCGATCCCCGGAATAGAAGCTGAATTCGAATTGGTTAAAATGTTTTTACCTCAAATTACGGCAGCCGGTGTAAATCAGATTGCTCAATCTTACGTGACAGATGAGAACATGATTATTTCTATCAGTGCTCCTGAAAAAGAAGCAGTGAAAGTTCCGTCCGAAGCACAACTTCTTGCAAGTTTGAACGATGTGAAAAGCGTAGAATTAACTGCAAAAGTGGAAGAAGAAGCATCTCGTCCCTTGTTGGAAAAAACGCCAAAAGCCGGAAAAGTGAAGAAAGTGAAGAAGAACACCGCGCTTGGAACTACCGAAATGACACTGAGCAACGGAATAAAACTGATTTTCAAACCTACAACGTTCAAAAAAGACGAAATTACCCTTAATGCATTCAGTCAGGGAGGATTATCCAAAGTGAGCAATATCGATGACTTGCCATCTGCCTCTATGGCAACCAGCATCGTTCAGTCAAACGGAATTGGTGATTTCAACGCTATAGATCTGAATAAAGCGTTAACAGGTAAAATCGCTTCCGTGAATCCTTACATATCAACTTATGGTGAAGGTTTTTCAGGAAGTTCTTCAATCAAAGATTTCGAGACAATGCTTCAGTTAGTTTATTTGAACTTCACAGCTCCGCGAAAAGATGACAATTCTTACAGCGCTTTGCTGAATATGTTTAGAACTGCATTAGCCAACGCTGAAAAAAACCCGAATAAAGCATACAGCGACAGTATTCGACTTACAACCTCCGGACATGATCCGCGTGTATTTCTACAAAATTTAGAAATGATTGATAAGCTCGATCAGGATAAAGCGATTGACATTTTCAAACAACGATTTGCAAACCCTGCTGATTTCACGTATATTTTTGTTGGAAATATCGATCCAAACGATAAAGCTACACAAAAATTATTAGCAACTTATTTGGGTGGATTGAAAACATCGAAAAATAAGGAAAAATACGACGATGTGTATCGTGACACTCCGAAAGGCAAAGTTTCAAACTACTTCAACCGTGAGATGCAGACTAAGAAAGCATCGAACCGGATTCAATATACTGCTGAAATCCCGTACAACATGAACAATATCGTGAATGTGTCCGCTATCAGAAATATATTGAATATAAGATACTTAGAAAGCATTCGCGAGAGTGAAGGCGGCTCATATGGCGTGGGCGTATCAAGCTCATTGAGCAAGACTCCGAAAGAAGAAGCTGTTGTTCTTATGCAGTTTGACACCGATCCGGAAATGCAATCCCGATTGATGCAAATTATTCATAATGAAATTCAAACGATTGTAAAAGATGGTCCTTTGGCAGAAGATTTACAAAAAGTCAAAGAAAATCTATTGAAACAACATGAGCAGGATTTGGAGCAAAACAGCTGGTGGTCAAGTGTTTTGAGAGCGTATTATGAAAACGGAATCAACTATATCAGTGATTACAAAACAAGTGTGAATGCTATTACCGCCGCATCTGTTCAGAAAATGTTGAAAGAGATTGTCGATCAAGGTAATGTGATAGAAGTGGTGATGATGCCGGAAGAGTAAGACATGTATAGCATCTGAAGAAAATTATTATAGACAAAGGCGATGCGAAAGTATCGCCTTTGTTGTTTATTTTTTATAATTTTGTAGGCAGATAAGTACAAAGATAAGATACTCAACATACTTTTTAAAAATCAAACTCAAAAAAACAGCTATGGCAAGCATCAGAAAACTCAAAAAAACGATGCATTTTATTGCATCAGAATTAATCACGGATGTGTTTTTCAAATCGTTGATTTCAGAAAATGACATTGAAGTAAATGCGGATAAATTAGTGATGGAGATAGCGGAATTTACCGCTGAGCATGTGCGTAGGGTGAATCATGTCGGAGGTGCCAAAAACCCAAAAGAAGTTAAGAAATACTTCAAAAAACTGTATGCCGACTGGAACAAAGGAGTGGAAAAATTGATTGATAAAATAGAAAAATTGAAATAAGCCAAAACAGACTTATCTTTCCGGATAAGTCCGTGATATCGGGATTATTCGCCCTAAAGAATCGTAATCCCGGTATTTTGAAAAAATAATTTTATCCTTAAATTCATTGGCATATTGTACCAATATCTGATTTCAGAGTAGGACAAAACTCACTTATTCATATACCTTTTAACTTTCCAAACTACAACAGTTTACTAATTCACAAACAGAGTTTTGAAACAGATATAATGCTATTCTCTTTTGTTTTTCTTTCTTTTCTTTATCAGTTTACTGATTCTTTTTATCGTTTCTTCTTTTTTCCTGTCAGCAGCAAAATAAGCAAAAACAGACACAATAAATGCTCCTGTTGATGCAATGATTAAGTCGGCCATCGTATCCCGCAACCCATATCCCTGGTACGATTTACCGAGTAAAGGTGTGTCAGCCGGCACGTCCCATTTTTGATAATTTGTCCTCCATAAGGCATCCGCAGCAAATTCTGCTATTTCCCAAAATACAGCTATTGCCACCGAAAAAGAGAATGTAAAAATAGCTATCAGCCATGGATTGAGGTCGAAGCTGTAGCGATGGTTCAGCATATAAATCAGTAAAAAACCGGCAACTGCAATAAAAGTACCTGATGTGAAATGCAGTAAATCATCCCACCAGTGAAAACGAACGAAAAGATTGAAACGCTGACTCAGATATCCTGCTGCAATTACGAAAACAATAACAGTAATTTCCAGAATTTCGGGGAGTCTGATTCTTGTTCTGCTATCCAGGTATGAGGGAAGGTAAGTAGCCACAAGTGTAATAGTAGCCACAAAAACAAGTTGCAGACGAAAAGACAGGTCCTCTCTGATTATATTTTCAAGCTCCGGATTCTGATTGGAAATGAGGTAAAAAGCAGATATTGCCACATTCATCAGGATAGTGAGAATAAGAAAACCACGAACAACTTTATAGAAATTCTTCAATTTTGATACCATAAGAGATTTTTTGTATTTAATCACAAAATTAGCAAAAATAAACCTGCATTAAAAGTTTCTTATATAAATACACATGGTTTTATTATTCAAAGATATTGACTTCCAATCTTTTACTCATCATCCTTCATTGTATTAATCCTCAGCAGTTTGAAAATTTCTACGATTATTATAGGTGCGAATGACAAGCCCAGTACGTACCACCAATGAATAGAGTCCATTGTTACAAGCCCGAATGCGCTTCGGAAAGGCGGAACAAACAGCACTAAAAACATCATTGACGCTGATGCCAATATAGCAAGAATCAACAGTTTGTTATTCATTGGATTGAATGAAAAGACCGACTTACGGGACGAATGGAGATTATTCACATGAAATAGTTGCGAGAATGCAAGTACGGAAAACGCCATTGTTTGCCCCAAAGGAATTCCTCCGTCATTTTTTCCTAAAAGAAATGCGACGAGCGAAAGCAAACCGATGATCACACCTTGATACAGCGTTCTCCAAACTACTCCTTTAGTCATAAATCCTTGCTTCGGATCGCGAGGGCTGCGATTCATCACATCCTTCTCTGCCGGATCTACACTGAGCGCCAAGGCGGGCATACTATCCGTAACTAAATTTACCCAAAGAATATGAATCGGAATAAGCGGCGCGCCTAAATTTGCAACGGAAGTTACAAGCAGCAATAAAATTTCTCCTACATTGCAAGAAAGTAGAAACTGAACCGCCTTTAAGATATTCGCATAAATACGGCGACCTTCTTCCACAGCAGAAACTATGGTTGCAAAATTATCATCTGTCAGCACC
>JAAYIT010000106.1 GCA_012523295.1 Porphyromonadaceae bacterium
CTGTACTAATTTTAATTTTTTATCCGTTGGGAACATAAATTTGAATAATTGTAGTGAATTAATCGGTTTATGTTCCTTAACGGAAACTTACAAACAATATTGTTTAAATTTGTTAATTTTTAATTTTTTAACCCCTGATTCGCATAACATATAAAACAATTTTTCATCTAAATTACCGTTTTACATTTCGTGATTATTAATTAAAATATTTTTCGAAAATTATGAAACATTTTTTTGCTTCAATTTTAGCTTTTTTAGTGGTCTCCGTATCGCTTTTAGCTCAAAATTCGGATCCTATATTGATGAAAATTAACGGGAAAGATATCCCGCTTTCTGAATTTGAATACATTTATAATAAAAACAATTCGAGCAATGTGGTGGATAAAAAATCGTTGGATGAGTACGTCGATTTGTTTGTTAATTTCAAATTAAAAGTAGAAGAAGCGATAGCGCAAGGTTTGGATACGACTCAATCTTTTAAAAATGAGTTTAACATGTATCGAAATCAATTGGCAGAACAATATTTGACAAATGAAAAAGTGATTGATCAGCTTACCGAAGAAGCTTACAAACGTAAAAAGGAAGAGAGGGAAGTCAGACATTTATTGGTAAGAATTCCTGAAACCGGCACTTCTGCGGATACATTGGCTGCATATAACAAAGCTCTTGAGTATTACAAACGAGCCCAAAAAGAAAACTTTGAGAAACTGACACAAGAAGTCTCAGAAGATCCAAGCGTGAAACAAAATGGTGGTTATGTAGGGTGGATTTCAGCGATGCGTACGCCGCTTTCTTTTGAAGAAATGGCCTATAATACACCTGTAGGTAAAGTTTCAATGCCGGTGCGCACTTTCCTTGGTTATCATTTAATTCAGGTGCTGAATAAGCGTGAATCAATGGGTGAAGTAAAAGTCGCTCATATATTATTGATGAATGATCGTGAAAATCCAACGAACAATTTGGCTATAAAGGTTAGAACTGATTCAATCTATAAGTTAATCCAAGCCGGACAGGATTTTGGCGAATTGGCGGAAAAATATTCTCAAGATCCGGGTACTGCAAGTCAAAAAGGCGAATTGCCATGGTTTGGAAGCGGACAAATGATTCCTGAGTTTGAAAAAGCTTCGTTTTCGTTGAATGAAAAGGGGGAAGTTTCTAAACCAATCATGTCACAGTTTGGTTGGCATATTATACGGTTGATTGACAAAAAACCATTGGAGACATATGATGAAATGAAGACAAAGCTCACCAATGAAATCAAACAAAATGAACGAAATCAGAAAGTAAACGAAGCGTTTATAGATGATTTGAAAAAACAATATAATTTCAGTGTAAACAATAGCGCTTTAGCGGATTTTTATAAAATTACCGATAAATATGCTCCGGGTGATTCGTTGTTTAATGTTGAAGCAGAGAAACTAAACGCACCATTGGCTACTTTTGCCAACCAGACAATTTCACAAAAAGAGTTGAGCAATCAGCTTGCGAGTTCTTCGGGATTCAGAGGAGTAAGAGTTGATTTTATAAATAACTCGTTCAAAAATCTTGTCAGCGAAAAGTTAAAAGCATACGAAATGACCCAACTGCCGGGCAAATACCCGGATTATCGGAATTTATTGAATGAGTATCACGATGGAATTTTACTTTTTGAAGTGATGAATAATGAAGTATGGGATAAAGCAACAAAGGACACAGAAGGTTTGTCAAAATATTTCAATGAAAATAAATCGAATTACAGTTGGGATAAGCCCCGATACAAGGGACGTGTAGTACATGTCAAAGACAAAGCTTCTCTGAAAGCCGCTAAAAATATTATTAAGCGAGCAGATAAAGATTCTATTGACAAGTATCTGACCCAGAGATTGAATGACAGTATTCAATATGTGAAAATAGAAAAGGGGCTCTGGGCAGAAGGCGAAAATGCTGTAATTGACGCCAAGATTTTCAAAAAAGCAAAATACGAACCGACTGAAGACTATCCGTATTATATAGTTGATGGGAAAAAAATAGGAACTACACCGGAAGACTATTCCGATGTCCGTGGAGCGGTAACATCTGATTATCAGGACTATCTGGAGAAAAGCTGGATTGCTCATTTACGCAATAAGTATCCGGTAACGATTAACGAAGATGTCTTGAAAATGGTGAAACAGAATTAAAATGGTATTTGTCCCTATCCTTAAATCCCGCCAAACGGGAAACACCGGGGTAGGGATATGCTTGAAAAAAGTTTCAAAATTGCCAAAATATTAGTTCAACTTATGAATTTTTATTATGGCAATTTTGTGTTAAAATATCCAATGTTTTTGTTGAAATTCACTTGTTACGGACAATTTTCATTACTTTTACTCAATCCTTTTTTCTAAATCGGGTAAGGAGCTTAAAAATGAAATTCATATGCTATACATTTTTGGTATTCGCTCTCTTTTCTTGCAAAGGAAAAGTGACTGATTCTTCGGATAGTTTGCCTGTGCTCGAAGTTGCAGGCAGATTCTTGTATCAGGATGAATTGGAAAAGATTATCCCGCCTAATGTGTCTGTAATTGACAGTGCCGATGTGGCAGATCGGTATATAAGGAAATGGGTTACTGAGGTGCTCATGTATGAAAACGCGCGTCGAAATATCACTAATATCAGCGAAATAAACAAATTGGTGGAAGAGTATAGAAGATCGCTAATAATTCATGAGTATGAGCAAGCCCTTATTGCTCAGCGTTTGGAAAGGGAAATAACCGAGGCAGAGCTAATTGATTTTTACAATAAGTTTAAATCACAATTATTGCTCAATGACAATATCGTTAAAGGAATATTGTTAATTTTGCCAAAAGATGCGCCACAATTGAATGATGTGTATTCCTGGGTGCGTAGTGCAGATACAAAATCATTGGAAAATATTGAAAAATACAGCCTGAAGAATGCGATAAGTTACGATTACTTTAACGAATGGACTGCTTTCTCCGATATAGTAAGAAAAACTCCTTTTGTGATAGAAGATTCCAGAAATTTTGTTACTAATACGAATTTTGCTGAGACAGCTGACAGCACAAAACTTTATCTTTTACAAATTTCTGATGCTTTGCTTGCGGGTGAAGTCGAGCCTTATGAGATGGCAAAAGAAAGGATTAAAAATACGATTCTTAATAAAAAGAAGACTGATTTTATTGTAGAATTAGAAAAAAGTATATTTAATGATGCTCAAAGGAATGGAGAGATAAATTATTTCAAAAACCGATAAAAATAAAAAGCGGAAATAGTCAAGACTAAAAAATGTCATTTAATTATGACCCATTCCTATGAACTTCGTTTTTTATTTACAAAAAAAATTAACACAAAGAGCTAAAAAATTATTAAAACAACTAAGTATGCAAAAATTATTTTTAATATTAACGGCTATTTTGCTTTCTTTCAATTTGTTTTCACAACGAAATAACAACGTGATAGACGAAGTGATTTGGATAGTTGGGGATGAAGCTATTTTGAAATCCGATGTTGAAGCGATTATCCAAGATGCCGCTATGCGTCGAATCCCGATTGAAGGTGATCCTTATTGTGTTTTTCCGGAGCAAATGGCAATCGAGAAATTGTTTTTGCATCAAGCCGCGATAGATAGTATTTCCGCCAACGAGAGCGCTGTGATAGAAATGGCTGATCGAGAAATAGATAATTATGTAGCCAATGTCGGGTCTGTTGCAAAAGCAGAAGAATATCAGCACAAGACCATCTCGCAGATGAAAGAGGAAATGCGTGAAAGATATAAGAATCAGAGTGTTGTGCAGCAAATGCAGCAAGAATTGGTGAAAAATATCGAAGCTACTCCGGCAGAGATTCGCCGATATTTTGGAAATGTGCCGGCGGATAGCCTGCCTACTATTCCTGCTCAGGTAGAATTACAGGTTTTATCGCTGAGACCTCCCATTCCGTTAACTGAAATCAATCGAGTAAAGGAGCAGCTACGTGAATTTACCGAACGAGCCAATAAAACTCCAAGTGATTTCAGCCTGTTGGCACGACTTTATTCTGAGGACAAAGGGAGTGCCATACAAGGTGGTGAATTAGGATTTGCAGGACGTGGAGACTATTATCCGGAATTTGCCGCGGTTGCTTTCAATATGCAAGATCCGAACAAAGTTTCCAGAATCGTGGAGACGGAAGTTGGTTTTCATATTATTCAGTTTATTGAAAGACGTGGTGATCGTGTAAATGCACGTCATATTCTGTTGAGACCAAAAGCTTCGTCTGAAGATAAAGCAAAAGGTATCAGCCAGTTAGATTCAATTGCCGACCAAATCAGGTCTAACAAAATTAATTTTGAACAGGCAGTTATGCGTTTTTCGCAAGACAAAAATACGAGAATGAATGCGGGCTTGATGATGCGTCCGGATCCTTATACCCGTACGATTACCTCCAAGTTTGAATACCAAGATTTACCTCCTGAAATTGCAAAAATAGCATATGACATGAAGGTGGGTGAAGTCTCCGACGCGTTTACGATGATTGACCAAGCTACAGGAAATGAGGTGATTACCATTGTGAAAATAAAATCAAAAACGCCTACTCATAAAGCAAACGTAAAGGATGACTATCAGGTTTTGAAATCGATTTTAGAAGAAAAGCGTAAAGCTGAATACCTGAATGAGTGGATTGCAAAAAAACAAAAAGAAACTTACATAAGCATTGCGCCGGACTATCGAAATTGTGATTTTCAGCATCCGGGATGGATCAAGTAACTGAAAGATGATAAAGTGTTTTTTCGGGATTTTATGTTTCGTCAAAGTTTATTTGTCAAGCTAAATAATACTTTGAGTTTTAATCCATATAAGTTAAATGAAACACATTTCGCTCCCTATAAATATAGTTAAAGCAGTGATTTTTTTAATCATTGCTTCCACTTTTTTTATCGGTATTCAGGCTCAAACCCAAAAGCCCAGAAAGCTACGTGAAGAAATACTGAAGGAGCAAAAGAAACAAGCTCAAGAAGAGGAACCTGTTAAAACCGAAACATCCCGAAAAGGAGATCCTCCGCAAGTTGGTGCTACCGTATTGAAACCGGCTAATCCACGTGCTTTGAAGAATGTTACGCTTGTCTATTTGGAACATAGCGACATGTTGATGTTTGATCAAAATCTCCATCCCAATCTTCAGATTTTGAAAGGGAATGTCCGTTTTAAGCATGATAACGCGCTGCTTTACTGTGACAGTGCTCATTTTGATGATGCCGCCAACTCATTTGATGCATACGGA
>JAAYIT010000107.1 GCA_012523295.1 Porphyromonadaceae bacterium
TCGCATAAATTAATAGGCTGCAAAGAATCAGAACATTGAAGCCAAGAAATGCATTGTAAGTGAAGCAACAAAGCTAAATCAAAACTCATACTTTTTAATAAATTTCTGTTTCGTACAGGACGGTTTTTATCATATCCTTACAGCTCTTTGGTAAAAGCTTACTACAATAAAAATCAAATGGAAAAAAACATAAAAATGCCGGTTTTATTTGTAGGTCATGGAAATCCTATGAATGCTATTCAAACCAACGTTTTTACAGAAACGTGGCGTCAACTTGGTAAGTCTATCCCAACTCCAAAACTAATTCTATGCATTTCAGCACATTGGGAAACTCGCGGTACACACATTACCGCAATGCCCAATCCAAAAACAATCCATGATTTTGGTGGATTCCCGAAAGAGCTTTACGAAGTGCAATATCCTGCACCAGGATTTCCTCTATTCGCAGAAGAGATTAGAGATAAAAATCCCAATCTGAATATTGGTTTAGATACCAAAGAATGGGGTTTTGACCATGGAAGTTGGACTGTTATCAAGCATATTTATCCGGATGCAGATATTCCAATGATTCAGTTGAGTATTGATTATTTTGCAAGTTTTGAACAACACTATAAAATTGCTAAACAGCTAACTTATCTTCGAAAACAAGGTGTTTTAATTGTTGGAAGTGGCAATATAGTTCATAACTTAAGAACTGTAGATTGGCACCAACGCGTAAATGGCTATGAGTGGGCAAATGAAGTACGTGAACAAGTGAATCAATGGCTATTTGAAAGGGAGCATGATGATTTAATTTCTATTACTCAAAAAGGTGAGAGTTTTAGAATGGCAATTCCTACTTCTGAGCATTACATACCATTATTATATACGATTGCAATGCAAGAAAAAGATGAACAACTGTCTTTATTCAACGACAAGCTGACTATGGGATCATTATCAATGACTGGTGTGAAAATCGGATAAACAGAACCATCCCGATAATTCGGGAAACCAACATACCCTACCTGTAACAAGCAGATTAGCATTTAATTTAAAAAATCTATAATACAAAACGTAACCAAAATAGTAGAAATGCCGACAAAATTCAAACTTTTCTCTAACTTATCAACAATATATTAATGTTTTTTGTATATTTGCGGTCATTAATTAAAATTTAACAACTTTAATACACAATTATGTTTAAATCTATAAGAAACGAAGATTGGACCGCAACTCTATTTGGTGTCATTTTATTAGTTTTAGTAGTGTTTTTTCCCGATATGATGAAAGATGAAAAATATCTTTATGTCACAGTCGGGATTCTTGCTTTTTTAGGCTACTTATTTATGGGCGGAAAGAATTTGCTTTTTCTTGTCTCATTCGTAGTTGTATTAGGATTAGCTTATTTAGCAAAGTACATAAGCAGCATACCTGCAATTAAAACGACAGGTTTAGAGGCAGTATTTTTCGCAGTTGCTATCGGTTTATTAATCAGGAATACGGTAGGACTACCTAAATGGATGGCACCTGCCGTAAAAAGTGAGTACTATATCAAAGCCGGTTTGGTGGTTTTAGGCACTTCCATTCTTTTCAAAGAAATGATGAAAGCGGGAGGACTTGGAATGATTCAGGCCATAATTGTTGTATTTTTAGTATGGTATTTTAGTTACTGGGTTTCCACACGTATCTTCAAAGTTGATAAAGAAATGTCAACCCTGCTTTCGAGTGCCGTTTCTATTTGTGGGGTTTCGGCTGCTATAGCTACAAGCGGCGCGATCAAAGGCGATCCGAAAAAATTGTCATTTGTGGTTTCTTTGGTTTTGATTATTGCCATACCTATGATGTATCTCCTGCCCTACGCGGCAAAATGGATTGGACTTACCGATCAGGTGGCAGGCGCTTGGTTAGGTGGAACTATTGACACAACGGCCGCGGTTGTTGCGTCAGGAGCATTTATTGGACCGGAAGCTGAGAAGTACAGCGTTATTATCAAATCGGCTCAAAACGTATTGCTTGGAGTTGCTGCTTTTGCAATTTCGATCTACTGGTCATACAAAGGCCAAAATGACGAAATACGCCCTTCAGGAGCTGTACTTTGGGAAAGATTTCCAAAATTTGTTTTGGGTTTTATTTTATCGTCACTCATTTTCAGTTTCGCATTTGAGCCGGAAGTAGCCAAAAGTCTTTCAAGGGTAGCCAATAAAGGTGCTCGAGAAATTCTTTTCTCCATCGCATTTATCTGTATAGGCCTTGAAACTGATTTCCGCTATATTTTCAAAAAAGAAAATTCAAAATTCATTTGGACATTCCTTACGGCACAAACATTTAATATTATTCTGACTTTGATTGTTGCCTATCTGCTGTTTAGAGGAATTTAATTAAAGGTTGGAAGATTTTTTTTCAGAAATTATGAAAGGGCTTTGGTATATTAATATATCTAAAGCCCTTTCATTTAAAATACAATTTCTAAAAATCACAACACCTCTGCTGCCCACATAAAAATTTTCAGCCCTAATTTTGGTGATTCTGCATCCAACTCTTTCAGACTTTCCTTTAAATTATCTACTTTTGATTCGTCAATTATTGTCAATATAGAATTATTCAGCGATGGCCAGGCATGGCTTCCATAATGTGGTTCTCCTGATACAGTTCCACGTCCTTGAGTTCCCTCCCACAGCGTATATCCACGAATCAAGTGTTTATCTAAAATACGGATAACATCGTCTTTATGTGCTTGGTCGAATGATATAAAGATTGCTTTCATAAAAAACACCTTTTCCCCCTAAAAGGGCGATATTTAACGTTTTATAAAATAAGAATATAATTTTTTTTAGGAAATCGCTTCCACATCTTTGGTTGCTAATCTTTTAGCAAATTTTTTCGATTGTTTCTTCACCCCAATTCCCGCTACAACTGAATAAAGTACCGGAATAATCAGCAATGTCAAGGCAGTCGAAACTGTCAATCCACCTATTACGGTTATTGCCATAGGTCGCCATAACTCAGCACCTTCACTTTGTGAGAGTGCAAGCGGCATCATCCCAAGAACAGTTGTTGAAGTAGTCATCAAAACCGGACGAAGACGTGATTTCCCACCATTAATAACGGCCCGAATAATTCCCATTCCACGCTCACGATTCAGATTAATATAGTCCACTAACACAATACCATTTTTCACAACAATACCAACTAACATAATGAAGCCAATAAATGACATCACATTGACAGTTCCGTTGCTAATCCACATAGCTAAAATAACTCCCGACAACCCAAATGGAACGGAAAACATGATGATAAACGGATAAGTAAGCGACTCAAACTGCGAAGCCATTACAATATAAACTAACAAGATGATAATAAGCAACAAGATACCAAGATCGCCGAAAGATTCCTGCTGGTCTTCATAAGAACCACCTACATCAATAAAAACATCCGATGGTTTTTCTACTTGAGATATCGCATTATTTATTGCAGCAACAGCCCTATCCATCGTAGTTCCGGCAAGTGTAGCAGTAATTGTTACAACACGTTGGCGGTCTTTACGTTCTATGGTTGGCGGAGTAAATCTCTCTACAACAGTTCCCAAATCTTTTACCCTCACTGGAGCTCCTTGCATATTATAAATCAAGATATTTTCAACATCTGTCAACGACTGTCTGTAGCGTGGATCATAAGAAACACGGATAAAATACTCTTCTCCATCTTCACGATAAAGCGAAGCAGTAAGTCCGTTGATCCTATTTTTCAAAGCATTGGAAGCCATTGCCAAATTAAGACCGTTTGAGGCTAATTTTTCTCTGTCGAAATCGACTTGATATTCCGGCACATAGTCTTCACGACTTTTTTGTATATTCGACAATCCTTCGATTTTATTAAAACTAATTTCAAGCTCATTGGCAATTCGGTCAGTCACTTCAAAGTCATACCCGAAAATATCTATTTCTAATTGTGATTGTCCTCCCATCATACCCGTTTGTCCCGTATTTACATCCGATTTTTTTATCTCCGGGATTTTTTTCAAATCTTCTTGGAGGTGTGCAATTATATCATATACAGTTCTATTTCTTTCTTTTAGCGGAGTCAAACCCATATCAAATGAAATAATATTGTTTGCATTATCTTGAAGAGAACCCCAAACATTTGAACTGCTTGCCTGCCCAACCGTAAAACTAATTGTCTCTATTTCAGGATTTTCGGATGTCCATTTCTTTTCTAATTCCATCGCCAAGTCACGCGTAATTTCCATACGTGTGCCTACCGGAAGTTCTATTTTTGCTCCAATGTGACTGCCATCGCTTGCAGGGAAAAACTCTGTTCCGACAAAAACCATTGGGAAGAGACTGATTATAAAAAATAGAGTAGCAAACAAAATCGTTTTTTTCCTGTTTCGTACAGTCCAATTGATTAATTTAGAATAAAAAACATCCAACCAATCCAAAAAACGTCTGATAGGAGAATAGATTTTATTGGCAAACGCGGTTTCACTTTTTTCTAACTTGAGCATTTGAGCACTAAGCATTGGAGTAAGCGTCATAGCACAAATCAAAGACATAGTCATGATGATTGTTACTATCCAACCTAATTCCTTGAACATCACACCTGCAAAACCGGTAATCAATGTCAACGGGAAAAACACCGCAATCAATGTTAAAGTTGAAGCAACAACTGAAAGCGAAACTTCGTTTGTACCGTGCACAGCAGCACTTTTTGGACGACTTCCTCGCTCTATGTGAGCAGTGACATTTTCTAAAACTACAATGGCATCATCCACTACCATCCCAATAGCTATGGAGAGCGAACTGAGTGAAACGATATTTAAAGTCCCATCGGTTGCGTACAGATATATAAATGATGCAATGAGCGAAACCGGAATTGTGAGGATAATGATAATCGTGGCCCGCCATCTCCCAAGGAAAAATAATACGACTACAATTACGAAAATAAAAGCGTATAATACAGTTTCTACTAATCCGTTAATTGTATTGGTAATATTCTCAGACGTATCGGTGATGATATTTAGTTTTACATCGGGAGGTAAATTATTCTCAATTTCCGGCATTGCTTTGAGAACTTCTTTCGCAATATCAACTGTATTTGCTCCGGACTGTTTTTGTACAACTATCAAGGCACCCTGTTTTCCATTTGTGTAGGTCTCTTGAGCTCTTTCTTCAAAACCATCGATTATTTCCCCTACATCGGAAAGATAAACCGATTTACCGCCGAATGATCCAACTACAACTTGATTTAACTCGCTCGGATCCTTAAATTCTCCTTGTACGCGAAGTGCGAATGTTTCATTCCCTACATCCATTGTTCCTGCCGGAACGTTCAGGTTTTCTGCTCCGATTGTTTGAGCAATAGATTCCAATGTCAGTTTGTGAGCCTCTAATTTTACCGGATCAACATAAACTTGAATTTGCCTCTGTGGAGCTCCGGAAATAGATACAGAACCAACTCCTTCTATCCTTGCCAATCGGTTGGCTACGTTATCATCCAATATTCTATAAAGTGCAGGAATACTTTTATCTGCCGTAGCTGAATAGATAACTACCGGAATCATATCGGTACTGAATTTGAAAATTATCGGTTCCTCTACATTTTCGGGAAGCATCGCTTTAACGACACTTAATTTATCTCGAACATCATTGGTGATTTCCGTTAAATCCTCTCCAAATTCAAATTGTAAGGTAATTATAGAACGATTTTCACGTGAAGTTGACGTAATTTTCTTCAAATTAGGAACTGTGTTCAATACATTTTCTAATGGACGTGTTACGTTTGTTTCAATATCTGCCGTACTTGCACCCTGATATGAGGTAATCACCATCAGCACGTTCATTTCTATTTTCGGCATGAGGTCAACAGACAAATTTCTCAAAGAAAAAAGTCCTAAAATGATTACTCCCACAAATACTAATTTGGTCATAATCGGCTTTCGTACAGCGCTTTCGTAAATTTTCATATCGAAGTCCTCAAAATCTCCGTCATTCGACGGAAGACTTTAACGAGTGAGTTTATTGGATTTTATAAATAAAGAAAAGTAAGAACTGTAAAATTCATTTTAAGAAATAGATAACTGTTCTTTTCTCACTATTTTGTAATAATTTTTTTTGTAAATCGAAGATTGCTAACGGTTCAATAACCTTATAAATCTTTATAAAGTAGCTTGTCACAAATTTAACCTACTTAGCTACTTCTACCTCTATTCCATCGTTTAATCTCGATTGTCCTGCCACAACTACTTGTGAACCGGTCGGTACACCGGAAATTAGTTCGTATTCTGTTTCAAGACGCTGTCCTAATTTCACTTCATTGAATGAAACCTTTCCATCTTTATACACATAGACAAACCGCGAACCGGAGCCGACTTGTTTTACTACCGCCTGATCGGGCACAACCACACGGTTTTCATTTCCCAAATGCATGGTTACTCTTGCATACATTCCGGGACGAACTTTATTTCCGGGATTATTCATTTTTATTTCCACACCGAAAGTTCTGGTCATTTCATCCACAGTCGGATAAATCTTGTTTACTTTCCCTGTGAAGCGTTCATTCGGAAATGCATCAAAGCTGATATCGACACTCATGCCATTTCTCACTTTCGGGAAATAAGTTTCAGATACATTCACAACGACTTTCAGCGGGTTAATTTGCATAACAGTAAGTACCGGAAGCTGCCCGGCAAACATATCGCCGTTGTCGTAATTCTTTGCTGTAACCACTCCGCTAATCGGACTTACGAGATAGGTATTTTCCTGTAAGTTTTTCATAGAAGTTTCAGCCTGATCAAGTTGTGCTTTCATATTATCCACATCTTGTTTGGATACTCCGCCTACTTCGAATAGTTCCAACAGACGGCTATAATTTGTACGCAAATTGTCAATTTGTGTTTGGTAATTATCTAAATTCACGGCATCCATTTGCACCAAACGTTGTCCGCGTGCTACATTTGAGCCGACATCCACCATTATTCGACGAATCCGTCCCGGGGCGGTCGGAGCAATACTGTTTTTTACTTCCGGCTGGATAGTGGCAGTAAATTCCGCAACTTGAGGAACACTCCGCTCAAACACTTGTGCAAGCCTTACAATCGGTTTTTCTGTTTCAGCATCTGCTTCTTTTTTCTGCGTTCCTACGCAGGAAAACAAGCCGAATGTAAAAGCTAATGAGCTAATTATTAAATAATTTATACGTTTCATATTTCAATTTATATGTACCTCCTAAAAATCCGGGAGGTTATTAACTATTTTATTTCTTTGCTATTATGTGTTAAATTGGTTTTTCTTTATATTGAGAATCAATATCAATCAATTGTAAATTTATATAACTTCCCTTCCCATAATTTTTTCCAAATCAGCTTTGGCTGTCAAGAAAGAGGAAAGTGCCTGATTATAAGCAAGTTTTGCCTGTGTTAACGCCAACGAAGCATTTTGCAGTTCGATAATTGTTCCCATGCCATTTTCGTAGCGTTTTAACGAAATGTCGTATCCTTTTTGAGCCATAGCTGCATTGCTTTTAGCGGAGTCTGCTTGTTTTGCCGCTTTTTCCATATTATTTTGTGCCGTCAACATTTGTACATTAATGGAATTTTGCAAATAGTCACGTTGAATACCTAACTGTTCGATCTGAATTTTTGTTTGTTTTTCTTTGGCTATGTTGGTAAAAATACCGGTTAGTGGGATATTAAGTTGCAAGCCGACTAACATTCCCTGGCTAAACCAAGATTCATCTGCCGGCATAGGCATTCCGGTAAATGGGTTATTCCCTGCATTATTGCCTGTTCCCGCGTACCCGTATTGCCCAAAAGCTGCGAGCATTGGCATCCTTTGTGTCCTTTGTAGTCTTAATGCGCTCTGCAACTGTTGCTGCTGAATATTAATTTGTTTAATATCTGTATTTTCATTTATAGAAAAATTTTTAGAATTATTTATGGCAACTATTTCATTTTCAAAATCGCTCAGGCTTCCTACAATCTTTATTGGCTGGGCAACATCCACTCCCATCAAAATCTTTAGAAATTGCTTTGCTTGTTCAATTCCGTTTTCCACTTCCAAAATGTTGGGTTCTAAGTTTTTCATCTGTACTTCCGCTGAAATAACATCGTACTCAGCTGCCAATCCTAATTCAAAACGTTTCTTTGCCTGTTTATATACTTCTTCTGATAGTGAATGAGAACTTAGCAACGCTTGGTAAGAATCTTGTGCAAGCATTACGCTGTAATAAGCCTTTAACACATCATTCCGTAGCGTGATTTTTGAGGCACGAGCTTTTTCTACAGCCAATTGCATATCTACTTTCGTCATTCTTATGCTCTCCCACAGTGCAGGAGCAAAAAGCGGTAACGAGGCTGACAATGAAGCATTAGCATTAAAATCTGTTGGCAGTTCAATGGTCATCCCCGCAAGGCTCATTGTTGCCGGAGAAACATATTTCGCGTACTGACCGCTACCTTCAAAGTTAGGGATCAAGCCGTACCAAGCGCTTTTTTTAGAATAGTCCACACGTTCTATTTCCTTATCGGCAATTTTGATTGTAGGACTTTCACTCAACGCGATATCTAACGCCTCCGGTAATGTTATTCTCAAAGTATCTTGCGCTTTTATTCCCTGAAAAAGCAAAACGCAAATTATTATAAATCCTATTTTTTTCATACGTAACTTTCTGAATCTTTAGTTTACCTCCTTATTCTCCTTTTTGGATTGTAAAGGTGCTCAACAAGTGTTATTTAATTATTTCAAATTACTTAGGTTATCTATATTCTTGTATCAATCCTTCATGATCTGCTCTTCCACGTATTTTAATCCTTTTTCGTTTGTTATTAACCTCACTATCACATCAATATAAAAGTCGTTCAATCTTCTCATCGAGATTTTCGGATTGTGAGCTGCAATGTCTCTGTATGAGTTTTTTAATTGGACTGCATGAAAAATTGAACTTAATTCGATATCTAAATCTTCCCTATAATAGCCTTCTTCAATTCCTTGACGAAGATTTTCTTCAAAACTTACCCGAATCCATTCAGTTTTTTTCTCTTTATACTGATTGTAAATGGTTGGATAATATTTCTCTAAATCATAAAAGAAGATTTGATAGTCGTTTCCGGTGTGTTTTTTTACTTCTTTAATAATCAAGATCAACGCATCGATAGCATTTTTCCCTCTATATAGTTTCTGAAATTTCTCTAACGCTAATGATACTTGAAATTCTAATACCGCTTCGACCAAATCTTCTTTTTTGGGGAAAACCTGATAAAAAGTCTTTTTTGAAATACGCAATTCATTGCAAATATTATCAATAGATACACTTCTGATACCAAATTGCTCAAATTTAGTAGCTGCTGCTCGGATAATATTTAATGTTTGCTCGTCCATTTTATATTTTAAAAATCGAGTGCAAAATTAAAAAGAATAATCGGATTACGAACCAATAAACAGTATTATTATTTGTTAAAATTATATTACAAAACTACAATCGATTCATTTCAAGCTCATTACAAAGTAAAATAGGAAACTAAAAAATTACTTTAGTTTCCTATTTTACATTTTGGAGGATATATTTCGGGATTAAATATCCAATTTTACTATCTCTTCAGCCGCAATTCTAGCAGCTTCACCTTTTCCGTATAAGTTGAGGCTAAAATCAGATTTTCGGGATAAACCGGCATGAAACGCATCAATGATTTTTTGTGTATCACTTCCGGTCAAAACATTAAATCCATGCTCAACCAATTCTATCCACTCGGTTTGTTCTCGCATCGTAATGCATTGTTTCCCAAAGAAAAACGCTTCTTTTTGGACACCACCACTATCGGTTAAAACTAATTCGCAGTTTTTCAATAACAGAATCATATCGAAATACCCAACCGGATCAATCAACCGAAAATGAGGAATTATGTTTTGTGATTTTAAGATATTTCTTGTTCTGGGATGAATCGGGACAACAACCGAAATTTCTTTGTTAATCTCATTCAAAGCGTTGACAATTCCTTTCAGATTTTCCGGATTATCAGTGTTTTCTTGTCTGTGAATGGTGCTCAAAACAAACTTATCCAACTTTAGCTGACTCAGAATGTCTGATTTTAGTTCTGCTTTGTCGGCGTAAAAAAGTGCCGCATCATGCATCACATCTCCGTTTTTAACAATTTTGACATCAAAATTGTCAAAGCCCTCATTTTTAAGATTTTGAATAGCAGTATCTGTGGGACAAAGCAGTAAATTAGAAATGCGATCAGTGAGAATTCGATTGATTTCTTCGGGCATCTGCATATTAAATGAGCGAAGTCCCGCTTCCACGTGTACAACGGGTACATGGAGTTTTGAAGCTGCCAAAGCTCCTGCCAATGTAGAGTTTGTATCGCCGTAAACTACTACGCGATCGGGTTTTTCTGAAAGTAATATCCGCTCAATTCCCTCCAACATCCTCCCGGTCATAGCACCATGTCCAACTCCATGTATATCAAGGTTATATGCAGGTTTCGGGATTTCCATTTCATCAAAAAACACATCCGACATATTTGCATCGAAATGTTGACCGGTATGAATGATTTTTTCATTCACACCCAGAATTGCAAACTGACGACTTAAAGTAGCTGCTTTAACAAACTGAGGACGAGCACCAACTATGGTGATAATTTTTTTCATGTAACTTATTTTATTGTATCGTCTAATAACGATGCCAAAGTTTGAGTTAATACTTTTCGGGAATATTTTTCAATTGATCGGGTTTCGGCTTTCAAATTTCCATTCTTGTACAGCTTATAGTATTCCAAAATAACTTGCTTTAACATCGCCTCATCTTCAAAATCTATAATTTTCCCGGAGTTGGTTTCTTTCAGAATTTTAGCGACATCACCATCAGTCGGTCCGATAGCTAAAATAGGTCTTCCCGAAGCTAAATATTCGAAAAACTTTCCGGTCAAAATACCTTTTGCATTTGCAGAGTTATTGATAAGCAAGAGCAACAGTTGAGAGGATTTTTGTCTTACAATAGCCTCATTATGCGACAGATAATCTACCTTTACTAAATTTTTGATTAAACCGTTGTTTTTAATTTCTTCAAGAACAGAAAAATCAGTTTTCCCAATTAACCGGATCTCCAATCGTTCTTTAAAATCAGTATCATTTTCACATATTTGCTTAAGAACCTTCCAAAGCGCTTTAGGATTCCGATCTGAATTCAAAGTACCAATATGTGAGAGCGTAAAGTGTTTGTCTGGACCTACATTTACGTCAGACACATCGTCTGAGTCAAATCCATTGGTAATCAAAGTGATTTTTTTAGGATTAAAGAGTGAAAACTCGTTGACCATTTCATTTGACACCACGATGACATTATCGGCAGTTTGAATTACTTTTCGCTCCATCTTGTGATGAATTCTATCTGCTAATCGGGTCAAGTTCAAATCTTTATAAAAATCGATATTAGTCCAAGGGTCTCGAAAATCTGCAAACCAGATTAGATTTGGGAATATTTTTTTAAGACCTAAACCAATCATATGCATGGAATGCGGAGGTCCGGTAGAAATGACTGCATCTATCTGATTTTCTTTGATATACATTGTCAAAAATTTCACAGAAGGCTTTATCCAGAACTTTCGAGGATCGGGAATCAGAAAATTACCTCTTAACCAAATAGACAGCTTGTCTTTCCAGTCGGATTTTTTATTCTCGGAAATAAAGCCTGCATTGATTCTTTTTCCTTTTTTCCCGGTCAAGTTTCGATAGATATCATAGGGCTCCCAAATCGGAGTTTTAATCACTTCCGTGTTTTGTGGAATGTCTTTTTCGAATGAATAATCTTCCGATGGGTATTCAGGATTTTCGGGAGTATAAACCACCGGCTCCCAACCAAACTCGCGTAAGTATTTCACAAATTTCACCCATCGCTGCACACCTGCCCCACCCGATGGAATCCAATAATATGTGATTATTAATACTTTTTTCATCTTAACCTTTGCGAGCAATCAAATAATATCCGCAAGTAATAAAGAAATTTCGAATTATCGGTACTTTTGCTATAAAATTGAAAACCTCTCGTGGTTTAAGACCAAATTTTATTTCATAGTTGGGATTGATGAAGAAGTAGGTTGTTCTCAATATCTTCAAATTCGAATTCCTGATTATTCTCTCAAACCGCTCAGTTGAAATTCCCGTTTCTTTAATTTCTAAAAGCCCACCAATCGTTTCCCGGGTTTCTCCGAACATCTTCAAAACACCTTTGTAGAGAGACTTTGGTAACAAGTGGAAAAACGGTAACACAGATAGGAATTTTGATTTACAAACTTGCTGATGACCGCCAAACGGATTTTGCCAGGGTGGAAAGCCAAAGAAAATAATCGTTTTGTCATGCATGAAATTTTGCAAAAACACGATGAATTTTTCCTGGTCATGTATGTGCTCAATCACATCACGGAGCATTATGAGATCGTATTTCACGGAGAAATCAGTGAATTTATAAATATCTTCCGCTTTGAGTGTCAGCAACGAACTGTTGGGATGATCCGAGAGAAATTCCTTGCCAAGCTCTATTTTTGACTCAGCTAAATCTACACCTAAGCAAGAGCAACCTAAATCTAAGAATGGTTTTAAATTCCCGGCTTCACCACAACCGATTTCAAAGACATGAAAATCTTTGTTAAATGGCTTTTTGTTAGCTGTTTGAATAAAGGGGATTACATATTTTTCAGTCGTATAGACCTGTTCCGAAAAATATTTTTCTCTATCTAAATGACGCTCTTGCATATAGATTATTCATTATTATTTATTTGACTTTCGCAAGTTGTTACAGCCAGCTGTAAAGCTGCTTTTGAAAAAAGA
>JAAYIT010000108.1 GCA_012523295.1 Porphyromonadaceae bacterium
ATAGCCCACATCGGTAATGCCATAGCTGCTCCCTGAGCTTGTGCCATCGAGTTGAAATGTATGGAGCGTTCGTCACCTCCGACCCAGACTCCGGAAACTAACTTCGGAGTTAAACCCATAAGCCAACCATCCGAGTTGTTGTCGGTAGTACCGGTTTTTCCTCCCATAGGCATATTCAAGCCGTAAATTCGACGAACACGACCGCCCGTACCATCATCAATTACACTTCGCAGCATATAGACCATCTTGTATGCGGTTCTTTCGCTGAAAATCTCATGCATTTTCGGTGAGAAATTTCCTATAATATTTCCATTTGAATCTTCTATTCTTATCACGTACAGCGGTTCTACACGAATACCTTTTGAAGGAAACGCAGTATATGCATCAACCATCTCACTTACCGAAATATCAACCGGACCAAGCGCCAGTGAGACCACCGGATCAATTTGACCGCGAACGCCGAATGAACGCATCAAACTCGCCAATGCATCGGGAGTAAACTGATTTAATAATCGCACTGAAATCCAGTTGTTTGAATTTGCCAACCCCCAACGAAGCGAAACCATTTCACCCATTCTCGCTGTTGAAGCATTTCGCGGTGTGTATGGTCCGGAGGAAGTTTGCAGCGTAATTGGTTCGCAAATCATCTTGTCACATGGCGACATCCCTTCCTCCATGGCCAGAGTGTATAGGTACGGTTTTACGGTTGAGCCAACCTGACGGCGTCCAAGCGTAACCATGTCATATTGAAAAGCAGAATAATCCGGTCCGCCTACATACGCTTTTACGTGGCCGTTGGAAGGATCCATGGACATGAAACCACAACGCAGGAAATGCTTGTGATATCGTATCGAATCCAAAGGTGTCATTACAGTGTCTATCCAGCCTCCATACGAGAATACACGCATTTCGGTTTTTGTGTTAAAAGCTTTTTGGATCTCATCTTTACCCGCACCACTGTTTCTTAGTACCCGATATCGATCAGACTGTCGCATCGCGTTGTTCATTATCGTCTCAACTTCTTTTTTCGTCAAATGCCTTGAAAACGGGGCGTAGCTTCTGCCTCGTTTCTCTCTGAAAAATTGCTTTTGAAGTGATTTCATATGCTCATCTACAGCTTCTTCGGCATAAGTTTGCATACGTGAGTCTATCGTTGTGTAAATTTTCAAACCATCTGAGTAAATGTCGTATTTCGATCCATCCTGTTTCCTGTTTTTCTCAAAAAAACCATACAGTGGATTGTTTTCCCAGGCCCATTTATCATCTTCGTAATTTTGTTTTTGCCAGTCGGCATAATTGCTTCTGCGAGGTTCACCTGCAGTCAATATTTTCCTTAGATATTCACGGAAATAAGGCGCAAGACCTTCTTTGTGATCCACTCGCTGGTAATCTAATTTTATCGGGATTTGACTTAATGAGTCACGTTGTGATTCGGTGAGAAATCCGGCTTTTCGCATTTGGTCAAAAACCACATTTCTACGTCCTGTAGCACGATCTAAGAATCTCCTGGGGTTGTAGTAAGACGGGTTTTTACACATTCCGACTAAGGTCGCAGCTTCTTCAATTTTCAAATTGTCAGCTGTTTTATTGAAATAAACATGCGCAGCAGATTTTATCCCAACGGCATTGTAGAGAAAGTCAAACTGATTGAGATACATCGCTATAATCTCTTCTTTGGAATACATTTTCTCTAATTTTACGGCAATCACCCATTCGTTTGGTTTCTGGAAAAGCCGCTGAAAGCGATTTCGAGCAGTAGGAGAGTAGAGCTGCTTGGCGAGTTGTTGAGTAATTGTACTTGCACCGCCGGCATTCGAGCCAATAAACTGGCCTACAACTGCTCTGACTAATGCTTTTGCATCTATTCCCGAGTGCTTGTAAAATCGGATATCTTCCGTTGCAATCAGTGCCTCAATGACGTCTTTGTCAATTTCTGTATAATTGATAGGAACTCGATTGCCCTGGCCTTTGTAAAACCTCCCAAGTAGCTGCATATCAGAAGAGTATATCTCTGTAGCAGACTTGTCAATCGGATTCTGAAGTTGGACAATATCAGGAATGTAACCAATCCACCCGACATTTATCAGGAAGAAAAGCAAAGCTATAAACGCGAAACCCCAACCAAATAACCTCCAAAATATTTTTCTGAATTTTTTTCTTTTTTCGTCAGTAAAAGCCATATTTGACCCTATTTTAAAATTTAATTTACAAATTTACAATTTATTTTTTAACAGAAAATTGGTTTTTGTTTTATTAATAAATTCCCTTTGAATCGCTAATTGCCAACTTTCATCAAATCAACGATGATCCTGTCAGAAAGCATGACACCATCGGGTGATAAACGTAAAAAATCTTCTTTTATGTGTAATTTGTTGTTTTCTAAATATTTTTTAGCAGAATTTATACAATGTTCAAGGTATTTTTCATTAAAATCTCTTTTAAGAGCAGCAAGATTTATACCATCCATTGTTCGCAACGAAACCATCACAAAATCATTGTATTTGTCTTGTTCAGAAAGAATTTCTTTTTCAAAATATGGCTCGTTATTGGCAATGTTTTTACAGTATTTTCGGATAGACGATATATTCCATTGCCTTGAATCACCATCATAGGAGTGGGCGGCGGGACCAATTCCGAGATAAGGTTGCTGTTTCCAATAGGACGAATTATGTCTTGATCGATACCCGTTCTTAGCAAAATTGGCTATTTCATATTGCTCAAATCCGTTTTTACGACAAGTCGCTACCAAATAATTGTACATGTCAATCATCGTTTCGTCATCAGTGGGAATAACCCGACCTGCTTTCATGTCGCGCCAAAGCGGTGTGTTTTCTTCATAAATCAATCCGTAAGCCGAAATGTGCTGTACATCAAGTGAAATAGCCTTATCAACCTGCTCTTTCCACGATTCTAAGCTTTGTCCGGGAAGTCCGTAAATCAAATCAATGCTGATGTTTGAAAATCCGGCCCGGTGAGCCATTTCTATCGAATTCAAAGCAGCTTGGGCAGAATGTCGTCTGTTTATTGCTTTGAGTTGTGCGTCATCAAAACTTTGTACACCCATACTCAATCGGTTTATTCCGACATTTCTCAGCTTTTTCAGATAATCCAAAGTTAAGTCATCGGGATTTGCCTCTAATGTGATTTCAGTGTCTTTTTCAATCTGAAATGTCTTGAAAAAAGCTCTGAGAATAGCGTCAATTTCTGAAACAGATAGGGTAGAAGGTGTTCCGCCTCCAAAATAAATCGTATTTACCTGTTCTTTTAGATAGTCATTTCTTTGCTTGATTTCGAGAATAAGTGAGTCAACTAACTCTTTTTGTTGTTCAAAATCGGTTATCGAATAGAAGTCACAGTAGATGCATTTGGTTTTACAAAAAGGGATATGTATGTAGATACCGGCCATTTAATCAAGTTCAAAGAAAAACGAAAAATTGAGCAATGTGAAGTGAAAGTAAATTTTTATAGTGTTTTATTTGATACCATTAAAATCAGAATTTTCAAATGCAAAAGTACGATTTGTTAGTTGATTTGGCAAAATAAAAAAAAGAACGAATGTCTAAAACACATTCGTTCTTTTTACTTCCGTCGGGATAGCAGGATTCGAACCTGCGACCCTCCCGATTTCAATCGGGATGCGCTAACTAAAGTTGTATTTGCAAAAAAATGTCTAACTGCTGTAATTTTGTTTATGCTATTTAGGGAAAGCATTTTATTATTATTTAAAAATAAAAAAACCACCTACGAAATTAATCATAAGTGGCTGATTCTCAAGTCGGGATAGCAGGATTCGAACCTGCGACCCCCTGCTCCCAAAGCAGGTGCGCTAACCGGACTGCGCTACATCCCGAATCTTTATTTACCCTTTCTCAAAAGCGACTGCAAAGATACATAAAAAAATTAGAACACAACAAGTTTTTTCAAATAAAAATTCAAATAACGTGTTTTGTTTGTTAAGATATAGAATTTAAGCTATTTGGTGTCCGTTGAAAATTGCCTGAAGGACAACCGCTTGAAACAACATTAGGCGTAGCCAATAACTCCTACCCGATAGATGTCCGTTCACGGTCAACCCTTACAAAGTTTATATTCGAGGTTTACGTCTTGTGCTTTATTTTCAATCACACTCAAAAAAATCAGAAGTTGTGTAAAATTTTTTAACCGACAATGATTGTTTTAGCAGAACATTTTTTGGATGTTGATTGTTGAATAGTCGTTGAGAGGTAAAGTCATGAAAAGAATATTCGCCATAGTGTTACTCCATGTTATGTTGCTCGTCGCGATTCAACCAATTGTAGCAATGCACTTTTGTGGGGGAAAGCTGTATTCGTTGAGTTTTATGGAACATGACGATATGGGAGAATGTTGTGAAGCGCCGGTAAAACATGTTGAAGAGCAATCGTGCTGTTCAACAGAACATGCTGAAAATCCCTTTTATCACACTTGTGTAGAAACTACAGGTGCAGATTGCTGCGATTTACAGATGTACCAATTTCAGACTGATAGTTTTCAAGCTGAAATAAACTCAATTAGTTTAACTAAAACAGTTCATTCGTTTGATATACCTTGGCTTTCAATTAATAGCCTTTGCAAACAAACCGAACAAACAAATAATAATTCTTTCCTGTCAGACGCCTTCCCTGCGGAAGGTCTTTTCCTGAAAGACGTAAGTATCAACACTTTCGTCTGTGTTTACCGTATTTGATTTTTTTTGATTACCGAAAATTAATGTCGTGTTAATTTTCGGTTGGACATTTTAAAGCATATATAAATTTGAAAACTTCATGTCTTTTGAGTTTATATCCGGCTTTATCGCTTCTTCAGAAGAAAACTATGTTCACATATCAAAAACATTCAAAATGCTAAACAAAATAATCAAATACTTTCTTAACAACAAGCTGATTACGTCGATGCTGCTTGTTGCCATTCTTATCTTGGGTTTTGTTACAGCTCCGTTTGATTGGGGTGAGGGAAACATAATCCCAAGGAATCCGATACCTGTGGACGCGATTCCCGATATTGGTGAAAATCAGCAGATTGTCGCTACCGAATGGATGGGGCGATCTCCGAAAGACATTCAGGAACAGATTACCTATCCGCTTACAACGTACCTTTTGGGAATCCCCGGTGTAAAAACAATCCGAAGTTCTTCCATGTTCGGAATGTCGTTTATCTATGTGATTTTTGAGGATAATATTGAGTTTTACTGGAGTCGGTCACGAATATTAGAAAAACTAAATTCACTTCCTTCAGGCACATTGCCTGTCGGTGTGCAACCGACTTTAGGTCCCGATGCGACGGCTTTGGGACAGATTTTCTGGTACACGCTTGAAGGGCGAAATCCTGAAACCGGGAAACCGGCCGGTGGCTGGGATCCCGATGAGCTTCGAAGCATTCAGGATTACTATGTCAGGTATTCTGTTACTGCGGCCGAAGGAGTATCGGAAGTGGCTTCTATAGGCGGCTTTGTGAAAGAATATCAGGTAGAAATCAATCCCAATGCAATGCGTGCGTTCAATGTCAATATTTTGGACGTGATGAAAGTTGTTCAAAACAGCAATCTGGATACCGGAGCCGAGACGGTGGAGATAAACCAAGCCGAATATCTGATACGCGGACTCGGTTACATCAAATCGGTTTCTGATCTGGAGGAAGCTGTCGTAACGGTTCGCAATGGTGTTCCCGTAAAGATTAAAGATGTCGCGTATGTCACTGTCGGACCTGCAACACGTCGCGGCGGATTGGATAAAGAAGGCGTAGAAGCAGTAGGTGGAGTGGTGGTGGCGCGTCATGGTTCAAATCCGCTTCAGGTTATTAACAATGTAAAAAAGAAAATCAAAGAAATTGAATCCGGATTGCCTCAAAAAGCACTTAGTGACGGAACCATTTCCAAGGTTACCGTTGTTCCCTTCTACGACAGATCCGGATTGATTCATGAAACTATCGGAACTTTGGAGGAGGCTCTTACGCTCGAAATAATTATCAGTATCATTGTCGTTATCGTTTTGGTGCTCAATCTACGTGCTTCAATAATCATTTCAAGTATGCTCCCGATTGCCGTGCTGTTGGCATTTATCGCAATGCGCGTATTTGGAATCGAGGCAAATATCGTGGCGCTTTCCGGAATCGCCATAGCAATCGGAGTGGTAATCGACGTGGGGGTCGTCTTTGTGGAGAATATTATCAAGCATCTCGAACTACCTGAAAACAAGGGAAATCTGCGTGGGAAATCTCTCTTGAAAGTCATATATAACGGGATAAGGGAAGTTTCTTCTCCCATTATTACCGCCATGTTTACTACTGTTGTGAGTTTTTTGCCTGTTTTCGCTATGGAGGCACAGGAAGGAAAGCTTTTCAAACCGCTCGCTTACACCAAAACATTTACGCTCGTCGCGGCTTTGTTGATTGGAATTTCTCTGTTGCCAACCATTGCCTATTTTATTTTTTCAATACGGATTAACTCAAAGCAAGTCCGAAAAACCGGAAATTTCCTTTTGATTGCAACAGGAATACTTCTGTTTGTTTTGACTTTTTCATTTCCTGCGCTTTTCCTTCTATTTTTCGGAATTAATAATCTGTACGCCCACAAGTGGAATAATAAAAATGTACCGACCTATATAAATATTGGAATTGCACTTTTGATTACGGTTTTCTATCTCACTACCGCGTGGTTGCCATTGGGCCCCGATAAAGGGTTTATATTGAACTTCTTGTTAGTCATTATTTTGATCTCGCTTATATTAGCCATGCTTTGGAGTTTAGTTGTTTACTACGAAAAAATTCTGAGATGGTGTCTGGCGAATCGTTGGAAATTCATGATGATCCCGATTTTTACGCTGTTGGTCGGAGTGGTAATCTGGTTTGGATTTGATTTTGTTTTTGGATTTGTCGCTAAAGGATTCGAATCGGTTGGATGGAAAAACTTCCGTAAAACTGCCGTCTGGTCAGCTCCTTTAGAGAAATTTCCCGGTATCGGAGAGGAGTTTATGCCGAGTCTGAACGAAGGTTCTTTTCTGCTAATGCCTACTTCTATGCCGCATACAGGAATTGAGCAGAATATCAATCTGATCAAAATGCTTGACAAACGAATTCAGCATATACCTGAAGTGGAAATAACGGTCGGAAAGTGGGGCAGGGTAAATTCAGCTCTGGATCCCGCGCCTACACAGATGTTTGAGAATGTGATAAATTACCGTTCAGAATATCTCTTGGATGAAAATGGGCGTCGGGTTCGATTCAAAGTGAACCGAAAAGGCGAATTTCTCCTGAAAAATGGATCGTATTACAACCCAAAAGATGGTTTCAGAATCATTCCACGAGATAGCTTAATTCCACACAAACGTGGCGATTACTTCCGTCAGTGGCGACCGCAAACTAAAAACCCGGATGATATTTGGCAAGAAATCGTAAATGTTACTCACTTGCCCGGACTCACTTCAGCTCCCAAGCTACAACCGATTGAAGCGCGTTTAGTAATGCTCTCTACCGGTATGCGGGCACCAATGGGAGTCAAAGTTTTAGGTCCCGACTTAGAGTCAATCGAAGAGGGTGGAAGAATTCTTGAAGCTGCTTTGAAGGAGGTTCCGTCAGTTTTACCATCCACCGTTTTCTATGATCGGGCAGTAGGAGCACCGTATATAGAGATTAAACTGAATCGTCAGAATTTAGCCCGGTATGGACTGACAGTAGCAGAGCTGCAAGACGTAATCGGCGCTGCGATTGGCGGAATGACTTTGACAACTACAGTAGAAGGTCGTGAGAGATATCCCGTGCGATTGCGTTATCCACGCGAATTACGAGAAAATCCGGAAGAGCTGGCGAAAATTATTGTTCCAACGAGGTCAGGAGCGCAAGTTCCTCTCGCGGAAGTGGCTGATATTGAGTACACCAAAGGTGCGCAAATGATTCAAAGTGAAAATACTTTCCTTTTGGGATATGTTATTTTTGACAAAATAGCCGGTAAAGCCGAAGTGGATGTAGTGAGGGAGGCTGATCAGGTTCTGAAAGAAAAAATCAGTTCGGGTGAAATCGAGCTGCCAAATGGCGTGTCATATACATTTGCCGGAAATTATGAACAGCAGGAACGTGCTTCAAAACGATTGTTACTGGTAATCCCGTTGAGTTTATTGACAATTTTATTGATTCTATATTTCCAATTCAGAACCATAACAGCATCGCTGATTCACTTCTCAGGTGTATTCGTAGCGTTCGCAGGCGGATTTATATTGCTTTGGCTCTATGCGGAACCGTGGTTTTTGAATTTTACATTTGGAGGAGTCAATATGCGTGATTTATTCCAAATGCACCCGATTAATCTAAGCATTGCAGTCTGGGTTGGATTTATCGCGCTATTTGGAATTTCCACCAGTGATGGCGTATTGATGGGAACGTATATACATGACACCTTTACGGAGCAAAATCCCCGCACGAAAGATGAAATTCGTGAAGCGGTTATCCATGCAGGATTAAAACGAGTGCGACCGGCAGCAATGACTACGGCTACGACCCTGATCGCGTTATTGCCAATTCTTACTTCTGTGGGGAAAGGATCGGACATTATGGTTCCGATGGCTATTCCAACGTTTGGAGGTATGCTCATTCAGTCAATGACCATGTTTGTTGTGCCTGTGCTGCAGTGTATGTGGCGTGAAAACGCGATACGGAAAAACGGAAGAATAAAAGAGTAAAGATTTCTCAATACTGGAATGCAAACGGGTTCCGCAGGTTTTATGCCGATTAGAAAAATAAGTTTTAGAAAACCGCTCGATCCATTTGCATTTCTGAACGATTAAAAATCATAATAATTTTTCAAGAATTAAAAATGAATAAACTAAAATATATAATGCTACTGCTGTTTGCGCTGACACAAAACATGATTTTCGTTCAGTCACAGACATTGGAGGATTATCTTGAAATTGCTGTCAAGAATAACCCGGGGCTGAAAGCTGATTACCTGGCTTATCAAGCTTCCTTAGAAAAAATACCGCAAGCAGGAGCCATTCCGGATGCTCAATTGGATATGGGCTTTTTTCTGAAACCGATGGATATAATTGACGGAAGCCGGGTGGCTGATTTTACGTTGATGCAGATGTTTCCATGGTTTGGGACACGTAAAACAGCTCAATCAGAAGCCAATCACATGGCAAATATGAAGTTTCAAAAATTTAGAGAAACGAGAGACAACCTTTATCTGAAAGTTTATACGCAGTGGTTTGTCCTGTGCGGATTGCAACAAAAATTGCTGAATAATCAGGAAAATAAAAAATACCTTGAACAGTTGGAAATCTTGGCTGTTCGCCGGTTTGCTTCTCCGACCGGAGCTTCGGAAAGTTATCCTGCTTCAATCCTAATGCAACAATCCGCACCATCAGCAAACGCTACAAACGCGAAGAGCAGCATGGGTGAAGTTAGTACATCAAGTTCCCGGACTACTTCGCGAAGCAACAGTATGTCGTCTATGAGCAGTGTGCCGGGAATGTCGGAAGTGCTTCGGATTCAGCTTGAAACAATAGAATTGGAAAATAATATCGCAACCCTTCTTTCTGAAATAAATTTTGAGAAGGTAAAATTTAATTCATTGCTCAATCGCCCTTCCGACAGTGAAGTACAAATCCCTGATTCGTTTGAACAAATCCCATTCACGCCGGATATTCCTTTGGCTATGAATAAAATGTCCGAACAAAACCCGATGCTCATCATGCTCAATGAGGAAACGCTCGCGTATAAAGCTAAACAAGAATTGGATAAGAAAATGAGCTATCCTATGCTTGGAGTCGGGCTTCAGTATTCATTAATAAAAAAACGGATGGCTACGGAAATTCCCACAACTTCTATGAATGGAATGGATATGCTGATGCCGATGTTTTCGGTGAGTATCCCCATTTATCGGAATAAGTATAAAGCGCAACAAAAAGAGAATGAATTGCTGTGGCAATCGAGTCAGGAAAGATACACCGAAACGCTAAATGCGCTTGAAGCCGAGCTGTTTCAGATAAAACACTTACTTGATAATGCCGCGAGACAAATCGAACTATTAGAAAAGCAATCAAATCTGGCCCAGACCACATACAATCTGATGGTCCAGGAGTTTGTAACCGGTAAAAGTGATTTGACCAATGTCATACAAGTACAACGTCAACTTCTTGATTATCAATTAAAAAAGTCCGAATCCATCGCGTCATACAATACCATGGTCGCTCATGCGCAACGAATAATTTCATTTAACGATATCAAATAAAAATAGCACACGATATGAAGACCAAATTGAAAGAATTTTTAAACAGCAAGTTTTTGAAAAACAAATACCTCAAATACATGTTCGTTTTAGCGTCAGGGTTGTTTCTCGGCTGGTTGATTTTTGGAGGATCTTCCGAAAATAATCATGCAGAAACACATGATCACTCGCACGAATCGGCTGATAAAACCGTTTGGACGTGCTCCATGCACCCGCAAATCAGAATGGACGAACCCGGAAAATGTCCACTTTGTGCAATGGACTTAATTTCGTTAAAATCGACAGGAAATAGTGAATTCATTGATCCGAACGCCATTCAAATGTCTGAAGAAGCAATCGCTTTAGCAAATATTCAGACCACGATTGTCGGGAGAAAAAGCGCGGTGAAAGAGATTGAACTTTATGGCGTCATTCAGGTGGATGAAAGGCTTTCGCAATCACAAACCTCGCATGTCAACGGACGAATCGAGAAGCTCTTTGTCAATTTTACAGGTGAAAGTATCCGGCAAGGACAAACAATTGCTTCGGTTTATTCACCCGATTTGCTGAATGCACAGCAAGAATTACTGGAAGCGGTGAAAATTCAATCCATTCAGCCATTGTTGCTTGAAGCAGCAAAGGAGAAATTAAGGCTTTGGAAACTGACAGACAATCAGATAGATGCAATTATCAAATCCGGTAAGGTTAATCCGGTTGTAGAGTTAAAATCAAATTCGAGTGGAGTAGTAATCAGCAAAAATGTGAGTCAGGGAGATTATATCAATCAAGGGACAGTTTTGCTGAATGTAGCCGATCTTTCTCAGGTTTGGGCAATGTTTGAAGCGTATGAAATTGATTTGCCTTTCTTGAAAGTAGGTGATTATTTGGAGTTTACGCTTCAAGCTATTCCCGGAAAAACATTTTCTGGAAAAATCTCCTTTATTGATCCGCTTTTAGACAAAACTACCCGAACTTCAAAGGTCAGAGTAGTGACATCAAATCCCGGAATGCGGCTAAAACCTGAGATGTACGCCACAGCCAAGGTGAAAGCTTCACTTCGTCAGCACGGCGATGAGCTTGTAGTTCCAAAATCAGCCGTACTCTGGACAGGGAAACGCTCTATTATTTACATAAAGCAACCGAATACGGAAACTCCTACTTTTATGCTTCGTGAAATAGAACTTGGTCCTTCGCTGGGCAATTCATACGTTGTTTTGAAAGGGATTGAAGATGGTGAAGAAATTGTTACAAACGGCTCATTTTCAATAGATGCCACCGCTCAGCTTGAAGGCAAAAGGAGTATGATGAATATTGAAGCCGACGAACCCATGAAGGGTCATGAAGTGCATGATATGCATTCAAATTCTGCCTGGATAAAAGGTGAACACGCAATGCTTAAAGTTCAGGGATCATGTGAAATGTGCAAGGATAGAATAGAGAAAACTTCAAAAAGCGTATCGGGTGTTTATTCTGCGAATTGGGACTTGAAAACCAACGAGTTACACTTGGACTTTGATCCGAAAAAGACCAATTTGGATAAAATAAGTGAGGCTATTGCAAAAGCAGGACATGACACAGAAAAGCATAAAGCGGATAAAAGTGTATATGAATCATTGCCTGCATGTTGTGAATATCGTGAATAGTAAATAATGCAAAATAATACCGTGAGCTTGTATTGACTTCAGTGAATAAAATTCAACCCTTATTACTAATTTTAAATAATTTATCAAAATGAAAAAGTATCTTTTATTAGCCATTACGGCATTGGCTGTAATCTTTGCAGCTTGTAACTCAAGCAGTTCAAAAACAAGTGGAGATTCAGCATCGAATGAACAAATCGAAGTAACAACACAAGAGAATGAAGGAGAGCATGTTGTTCTCGCTGTTGAGGGATCTTGTGGTATGTGCAAGGAGTCCATTGAGAAAATCGCGAAAGGTGTAGATGGAGTTTCAAGTGCATCATATGATTTGGAAAGCAAAGAGCTTCATTTGAGTTTCAATTCGTTGAAAACAAGTGTGGCGGCAGTGAGCAAGTTGATTGCCAACGCCGGTTACGCGACAGATTTAGACGAAGCAAACCAAGAAGCTTATGAAGCTTTGCCCGGTTGCTGTAAGTACAAAGATCTATAACAGTTTAGATTTAAAATCAGAAAAGCAGACTTATTAAAGTTCTGCTTTTCTATGAAGAAAATAGTTGCTTTGTTTGCATAAAACGAGTGAATTTTTGCTTTATTTTTCATCAAACCGCGATGATTTTCTAAAATGCTTTTGCGCTAATTTTGACAGAAACATATCTATCTGACTTAAATTCAGCGTAATGAGAATGTTTCATCAGGGGCAATTTATAAACATCGATTGTTGAACTTATAGAAACAGTTTTTTCACTCGGTCATAGAAATTCATCCATCTTCGGAGGTTAAAGGTAGATTTCTCAGTACTTTCTCTATTATATTGTTCTCGAATCCACGGCTTTGAGCAAAGCGAAATAGTTTTCCTTGTTTTTCGTATTCGTATTCGTATTTTATAGATTTTTCTTTGTTTTTTAGCAATGTCCCCAGAAGCTCTTCGTATTCACCATCGTCAATCTCATTTAATGCGTTGCTTATCAGATTATTGTCTATTTTTCTTTCACGTAGTGCCATTGAGATTTTGATCTTACCCCACTTGTTAAATCGAAATTTATCCCTTACGAAAGAGGTAGAATATCTTTTTTCATTGATAAAATCATTTTCTATCAATTTGTCAATTATTTTTATCCGATCCGGTTCCGATACTTTCCAGTTTTTAAGCTTTTTCTCAACATCAGCTATGCAATGTTCTGAAATAGAGCAGTATGAGGCTGCTTTTTGACATAATTCATTTAAGGTGTACTGTTTTTTCATGTTATCAAAATTTCCATTAATCCAATTTTTTATTTGAATCTTTTGCATTGGACTTCAATTTGTTAGTTTCAATCCAAACTTCAATTTTTTGGAAAAACAGGTTAATAATCAACACGGCAATTGTACAAAATGCAGCTTCCAGAAAATATCCCAAACCCGCCACACTTCCAACAGCCGCGCTGCACCAGATGGTTGCAGCGGTGGTCAGACCTTGAATATTCAGACCTTTGTGGAGGATTACGCCACCGCCCAGGAAACCGATTCCGGTCACTATCTGACCAATAATCCGTGATGGATCGCTTTGTTCTGAACCTTGACTAATGTTGACGCTTATAAGTACGTATATACAAGCGCCAACCGCCACAAGCATGTTCGTTTTCAATCCGGCGCTCTTGTTGCTCCACTCACGTTCCAGGCCAATCAACCCGCCGGCAGCCATCGCCGCCAACAATCGTAAAATAAATTCAATACTGTCCATAAATTTTCAAAAAATAGGATTTACGAATGTAATATAACAATTTTAATGAGTTAAAAAACCTTAGATGAAAATCTAAATTTGTAAATTTTCTATAAATCGAAACACAAATTTAATCTAAATTTTTGAAATTAAGTAATAGAAAATGAT
>JAAYIT010000401.1 GCA_012523295.1 Porphyromonadaceae bacterium
ATCCTGGATGGAGTACCCAAGGCAATGCCCGCCCTCGCTTACAGCCAGGCAATACAAAAAAGAGCGGCAAGGGTAGGTTTTGACTGGGATGAAGACAGCGGTGTGATAGAAAAGGTTGCAGAAGAAGCAGGTGAAATCATCAACGCCCAAAATCTTAAAGAAAAAGAGAGTGAATTTGGTGACTTGCTTTTTACACTGGCAAACCTTGCCCGTCGCCAGGGGATAGACCTGGAATCCGCATTAAGAGAAGCCAATCAGAAGTTTTACAAGCGTTTCACAACCATGGAACATTTATGCTTTGAGAGAGGGCAGGAATTGGCTAATTTGGATTTCGAAGAGCAAAACAAATTATGGGAGGAGTCTAAAAACCTGCAAAAATAAATCGGGGCGAGTGGATTCGAACCACCGGCCTCAGCGTCCCGAACGCTGCGCGCTAACCAGGCTGCGCTACGCCCCGAAGTATCATTGAATATTATAAGAGCAAGAGGTTTTTAAAGCAAAATAAATGAAATACGCAGTATTGATATTAGATGGAGCCGCTGGGCTACCAATCCCGGCACTTGGACACAGAACAAGTCTTGAAATAGCCTCGACTCCCAATCTTGATCGTCTGGCAAGAGAAGGCCAACTTGGAAGGGCTGCCACTGTGCCTCAGGGAATGGAGCCCTCAAGCGCAATTGCATGTATGTCAGTAATGGGTTACGACCCTCTCGTATATTATAAAGGCCGTGCCGCCATTGAGGCTACCAGTCTGGATATTCCTATTGAGGAAGACGAGGCAGTATTCAGGTGCAACCTGGTCAATACTGACGGTGGCATAATGAGAAGTTACTGCGCAGGCCATATATCAACAGATGAGGCTGCTGAACTTATTAATTCGCTAAATGCTGCACTCGGTAATGATAGAATTTCTTTTTACCCAGGCACAGGGTATCGTCATATCCTCAAGTTAAAAGGTTACAATGAAACACTGGAGGCTGTTACCACTCCACCTCATGATATTTCTAATCTTCCAATTGTCAGCTATTTACCAAGAGGCAAAGGCAGTGAAGAGTTACTCAGGCTGATTGAAGAATCCAAAATTGTATTTAAAAACCACCCGGTAAATGTTCGCCGTCATAGTGAAAATAAAATCACCGCTGATTCAATATGGTTAACCTGGGGTTCAGGTCAACCTCCCAAGCTCCCACCATTTTCCGAAGTCTACGGTAAAACCGCTGCTATAACTTCTGGAGTTGATTTATTACGCGGTCTTGGTAAGATGATGTCAATAGACATTCTTGATATCTCCGGGGTTACCGATGACCAGAATAATGACTGCGTTGCACAGGCCTCAGGAGCAATAAAAGCCTTGGATCGTCACGATCTGGTATTTATCCATTTTGAGGCACCGGACGAAGCCGGTCATGCCGGCTCAGTAGAACAAAAGGTGGCAGCGATTGAAAAAGCCGACAGAGAAATGGTTGGCATACTGGTTGAGCATCTGGGCACTACGGGTAGGTTGCTTGTAATGCCTGATCACCCCACCCC
>JAAYIT010000109.1 GCA_012523295.1 Porphyromonadaceae bacterium
CAATCCCTCTTTGAACAGCAGGGCTTGCTATTTTGAAACAAAAACAAAAGTTCAATACAACGCTTGAATTGACATATTAAACTAAAATAAATAGGTTATTCGATTTTTATCGGACAACAATGAAAAAGTTTATAATATCAGGATAAAAAAGAGAGAAAACCGCCTGTTTCCATTAGAGAATCGGGCGGTTTTTCAGTATTCGTTCATTAAATCATCTCGCCTTTCATGGACTTATAAGTCACCTCCAACTCTGCCTCATCATCTGTTATTACCAATATCCTGTCACCTACTTTCAGCTCAGTATTCCCGCGAGGAACAAAATAAAGCTCATCCCGTTTCACCAAAACTATCAGCGTATTATCCGGAACATTTAAGTCCATTAGTCTTGATCCGTTAGCGAGATATTCCTCTTTTATTAAAATTTCACTCATATAAGATTTTATTTCATCGGCTATTTCCACATCAAACGCCTCTAACTTTCGTTTCATGGGAGATATCGCGGAAAGTTTGAGCCAGTTTGCCATCGAGCTAACCGTTGTTCCTTGAATGAGCAGTGAAATAATTGTTATGAAAAAGACGATATTGAAAATCATTTTCGCTTGTGATATGTCTGATATCCAAGGATATGTAGCAAATATAATCGGCACCGCGCCACGAAGCCCTACCCATGAAACATAATGCCTTGCGCGCATAGACATTTTCTTAAAGGGCAATAAGCTTGCATGCACTGTTACGGGACGTGATACAAAAATCATGAAAAGCCCCACCACAATCCCAACTCCTGCTATTGGGAGAAGTTCTGTAGGATTCACAAGCAGCCCGAGCGTCAGGAACATGATAATCTGAACTAACCAGGTCATACCATCAAAGAACTTCAGTGAACTTCTTTTGTGAACAAATCGGCTGTTTCCAATAAACAAACCTCCAACATAGACAGCTAAATAGCCGTTTCCTCCGATAAATGAAATAAATCCGAAAAGGAAAAACATAATGGTCAGTAAAAGGACAGAATAGAGCGCATCATTGTCGAGGTTTATTTTGTTGATAATGCGGACAGAAAGTTTACCTAAAAAATATCCTCCCAATCCACCCAAAAACAACTGTTTCAGAAACATCCAAATGGCAGACCAAGTATCAAAATCAGGCGATTGAATCAGCTGAATGATTACAATTGTGAGCATGTATGCCATCGGGTCGTTACTTCCGCTTTCAAACTCGATCATAGGTCTGAGATTCTCCTTAAGCGATACATTCTTTGACCTGAGAATAGAAAAGACAGAGGCAGAATCGGTTGAAGACATCACGCTCGCGAGCAAAAACGACTCTAACAGCGTGAAAGTTACCGATGTAAAGAAATTATTAGTCAGCCAATAGATAAAGAAACCCGTAATAAGAGCTGTCAAAAACACCCCAAACGTGGCAAGAATCAGTCCTTGAACAGCAATTGGCTTGATTTCAACCATTCGCGTATCCATCCCGCCCGAAAACAGAATGATACTCAACGCCACTACTCCGATAGCCTGAGCAGCATGTGGATTATTAAACTCCAATCCCAGTCCATCGCTACCGGAAAGTACTCCAATCAGCAAGAAAATCAAAAGCGTAGGTACTCCAAAACGGTGTCCGGCCTTACCGACAAGCAGACTGAAAAACAGTAGAACTGAAACAATTAGTATAAATAATTCAATTGAAAATTGCATGTATTTTCTAAATAAACTGTTTGAATTTTAATAATTGCAAATTTAAGCATTTTAGATGTATTACAAATCATTGTTGTCCGATAAAAATCGAATAACCTATTTATTTTAGTTTAATATGTCAATTCAAGCGTTGTATTGAACTTTTGTTTTTGTTTCAAAATAGCAAGCCCTGCTGTTCAAAGAGGGATTG
>JAAYIT010000110.1 GCA_012523295.1 Porphyromonadaceae bacterium
CAAACAGAACAGATTATTAATAAGTCAAGACGACTTCTATATAAACTCTATTAATTTAAAAAATAAAAAATTTTAGCATGAAGACACCCAATTCCACTTCATCCAATTTCCACCCATTTGCCGAAAGTCGAACTAACAACCTTGGTAAAATGACTGCCATGTTCATCACTGACGGTGAAGAAACCAATAATGAATGCAATGTGTCAGAGTGGTGGCTCGAACCCGAAATGAAAGGGCCACATGCACATCAGCATAATGACAAAATCCATGTAATGTACATACTTGAAGGGACTGTTTCATTTCAGATCAACGATAAATGGAGCAATGCGGAAAAAGGTACATTTGTCCGAATTCCTAAAAATACGCTCCACACATTTGCAAATCGAACGAAAAAGAAAGCAGGATTTTTGAAAATCGAATTTCCGAGTGGCTCTGAAAAAGAAATGCCTTCAACGATGAAATGGTTTGAAGAAAATGAAGAATAATATTACTTTTGTCAGACAAATCATAAAAAGATAAAATAAGAAAAGAAATAGGCGGCTGTTTATCACCAATTTCCCCGGAAAAAATTGAACCAAATCTATCTGAAAACCTCTGAAGGAAAGTTTTGGAGTTTGAAAGGAAAAAAGAAATTGATTATCCACATTCCGTCTTAGTAAATTTGCGATAATGACAAACATAGCATCTAACGGCTTCAAGACGTTTGATGCATTTTTATCTACAACGGGTTAAACCGCTTAGAACGATTTGACTCTATATCAGATTTGAAATGTTGGATTTTAGGATACTTTGCGGATAGACATAAAAGAGAATATCGGCAAAGATATATTCCCAGTTTAAGAGGCTCACTAAAAGAATGCAATAAACTTTAACACATGATACTTCTATCACTAAAAAAATCACTGAAAGTCCTTATACTTGAAGTCATAGAATTCGCTAAAGAGGATTTTCATAAAAAATCTTACTTTTTTGTTGCTTTACTTCTATCCACCTTACTTATTGCTAATTATAAGTTTGGTCTATATCCAAACTGGATACGAAGCTCTTATTATACAGGAGCCTCTTGGTGGGTAATGCCGCTGTTTTACTTGACAATTTATTTTATTGCCGCTGTCCCTACCCTTTTGTTTAGAAAAGAATTCAGTACGCTGAAAAACCCTAATTTTTATTTAAAGAGCGGTTTTTTCGTTGCGTTATATGGGATTGCCGTTGGTTTTTTCAAATACAGTGATTTTAGTTTTGCCAACTTAACAATACAAGAAGCTTATTTTGTAAAACAAGTCATATCACAGCTGAAATGTTCTGTGTTTTTCCTCCTTCCACTTTTTTTAATGAAACTGACTATCGATAAGCAAGTCAACGGATTCTATGGAATAGCGCGAAATCCAAAACATCTGAATGCTTACTTCACTTTGTTTTTGGTAATGATACCTTTTTTGGTGCTCACATCCTTTACCAAGGACTTTTTGAGCGCTTATCCTCAGTTTCGACCTTGGTATTTCGATAAAATTTTTGGAATGAAAACCTGGGAATATACACTCATTTATGAGATTTCATATGCTATAGATTTCATTATGACCGAACTGATTTTCAGAGGAACGTTGGTTGTTGGTGTTATGCTGCTCATGGGACGTTCGGCGATTTTGCCGATGGTAGTCTTTTACTGTTCCATTCATTTCGGGAAACCTGTTTTGGAGGCTGTATCGTCAATATTTGGCGGATATATTCTGGGTGCGTTGGCTTATCAAACCCGGCATATCTGGGGTGGTATAATGGTTCATATTTGCGTAGCTCTTACAATGGAAGTGATGGGATTCTGGCATTATTATTTTAAAAATCCATAGTCAGTAAAAAGAGTTTTTTACACATAAAAAAACAGCTGAAAGAATACTCATCAGCTGTTTTTTTTGATAGAATTGGTTGAAATCCCTTGATTCCATTACTGAAATTTGAATTATGAAATCAGATGATGTCCCAGCGCCCAATAAACAATCGCTGCAATCAACGCGCTCACCGGAATTGTCAAGATCCATGCTACCAAGAGTTTACGCGTCACTCCCCATCGTACAGCCGATAGTCTTTTCACGGAACCCACTCCGATTATCGCGCCGGTAATTGTATGAGTTGTGCTCACAGGGATTTTCAAAAACTCTGTCAGATAAAGTGTTAAAGCACCCGCAGTCTCAGCTACTACCCCTTCAAAAGGAGTTACTTTGGTAATACGAGTTCCCATGGTTTTCACTATTTTCCAACCACCGGACATCGTTCCAAGTGAAATAGCGGTAAAGCAAGAGAATGCGACCCAATTAGGCAAATCATTTATCGATTCGATTCCCATCCCTACTTCCGGATGATGAATGTGCGCGGCAATAAACGCGGCGGCAATAATTCCCATCACTTTCTGAGAATCGTTCAGTCCGTGTCCGATACTAAATAATGCGGAAGACACGAGTTGAAAATTTTTAAACCATGTATTGGCTTTATGCGGATTCGCATATCGAACCGACCACTGCAAAAGCATTGTAAGCAGCATAGACGCGAGCATACCAATCAATGGAGCAAGGAAAATAAACGAAGCTATTTTCAGAATTACGGTACTTTGGACTACAGAAAGACTTGCCCACTTTGCTATGGCGGCACCCGCGAAACCTCCGATCAACGTATGTGAAGAAGATGAAGGAATACCAAACCACCAAGTAAGCAAATTCCAAACAATAGCGGCCACCAAACCTGAAAATATTATGGGCAGTGTAATAAAATCAGCGATGACAGTTTTGGAAACCGTATCAGCAATCCCGAAACCGCCAATCAGATATTTTGCTATAAAGAAAGCGGCAAAGTTGAAAGTTGCAGCCCACAAAACAGCCTGAAAAGGTGTCAGCACTTTGGTCGAAACAATCGTGGCAATGGAGTTGGCAGCATCATGAAATCCATTGATAAAATCGAAAATAAGCGCTAACGCAATGATAACAATCAATAAAGTCATTTTAAAAGAGATTTAGTGTTAATAATCTGAGAATCAATCTCCTTTACGCGTACTTTACAATGATGGTTTTGATAATTTTACCAACACCTTCCGCGGCATCCGTAGCTTTCTCAAGCTCGTACATAATCTCTTTTTCTTTGATTAACTCCACGCTATCTTTCTGATTCTCAAATAAGTTAATTAAAAAATGCTCATATACATCGTCCGCTTTATTCTCAATCACATGTAGTTCATGACAATACTGTGATACTCTTTTTCTACTTTTTTTCAACACATCCAATTCGTCAACAGCTTTTTCTATTTGCACCGTAGCATCGATTATCAACTGAACAAGATCTCTGGCGGCTGCCGGAATTTCTTTTGGATTATATAGGAAAATGCGTTTTGCCGCACTGTTGATATAATCAGTTACATCGTCCAGTTTTGAAGCCAGGTGATGAATGTCTTCACGATCAAAAGGTGTAATAAAAGTAGAATTTAACTCATCAAAAATCTTGTTGGAAAGCGCATCGCCTTTACGCTCTTCTTCTTTTATTTTTTTGTAATAATCCTCTGCGTTTTGTGCATTTCCCTTTTCTACAAACTCAAGCATCAATTCGGATGCCGATTTTATTACAGTAACTATACCTTTCAAAAGTGGAAAAAATTTGGGTTCTTTGGGAGTAAATCTACTGAAAAACGTATTGTTCATTTTTGAAAATAATTTTTAATTAATAAAATTATCTTGAAAATAAAGATAAATAACTGAAATATAAGCTGTTGTGAATTTACTAATCATTTTGAAAAAATAGATTAATTTCCTTGCAAAAATACTAAAAAAATTAAAATAATTAGAGATTTTTTTCTTCAATTTTATTTTAGAATAAATTCGTTTATAACTTGCAGTTTCTCAACAGAATACACTTGAAATTTAATTTCTGAAAAAAATTAGCTGCTTTTTAGAGTAATCTGTATATTATAATAGGTAATGAAATTTATCTATTTTATCGTTTTCGATGTTAACAATTTGATTTTTTTCAGAAATAATTTTTCTATGAGTAGAAAATGTTATAATTTTGTACTGCTAATTAGTACTAACAAAAAAATTTTTTAAAAATGGCTTACGTAATTAATGAAGATTGCATTGCTTGCGGAACTTGCATTACTGAATGCCCTGTTGACGCAATTTCAGAAGGTGATATCTATGTAATTGATCCGGATATTTGTACAGACTGCGGTACTTGTGCCGATGTTTGTCCATCAGAAGCAATCCATCCTGCTTAGGTAAATCTTAAAAAAACAACATTATTTAATCCTATTCGCTGTACTGTGAATAGGATTTTTTTATTCTCAATACGCATATGGGAAATAGCGAAGTTCGTGAATTTTCATCGTACTTTATTTCAGGAATATCACAGAAAACAGTTTATAAAAAAATACTGTGTAAGGTAATTTTGCTTTTTGAGATATTTGAGACATCACAGATTGTCACGCTTTTTCCTGAGTTCAATGATCGTAATTTCCGGCGGCACACCAATCCGAAGCGGAATACCGACATATCCGATTCCGCGATTAACGTATAGCGCTTGGTCTTTGTAAGTGTATAGCCCGTCCCACTGCGGGTAAAGAAGCGCTGCCGGCGAAATTTTTATTCCACTCCTTACAAAACCGATTTGCCCGGCGTGAGTATGGCCTGATAGTGTTAGGAAAATATTCGGTATTTTGTCCGCGACCTCTATGTTCCAATGGTTTGGATCGTGTGAAATTAAGAGTTTCAATCTTTCGTACCTAATGCCTGATAGAGCTTTTTCTAAATCGCTGTAATCTTCAAAATGACCGGAACCATAATTTTCCACACCAATTATCGAAATCGTATCTCCATTATGCACAAGGTCTTCATTTTCGTTCAATAATAACCTGAAGCCTAACTCCCGTATATTTTGTTTTGTTTTTTCCAAGTTTTTGATTTTAGCATCTTTGCTATCCCAGTTTGTGTAATCGCCGTAGTCGTGATTACCGAGTACCGCATACATTTTCCCCGATTTTGACTTCAATTGTTTGAAATACGGTTCCCAACCTTTGGTTTCAGACTCATAATTGTTAATCATATCTCCTGCAAAAACGATAATATCAGCATGTTCTTCATTAATCAGCTTAATAATCGGCTCCATAATGCTGTATTTTTCATTCCAGTTTCCTAAATGAAAATCAGCGAATACTGCTATTCTAAAGCCTTCAAATCCACTTGGCAGGTTCTGAACTTCAACGACTTGTTGTTTTACATAGAAATTATCACGCGTTACAATCAAACCATACGAAATAACTGAAACGAAAAAGACCCCCAGCCCAAATCCAATCATTCTGAAAATACGGGTCTGGGCAGTAAAAATACGATTATAAACCCGATTTATGTAGTAAAACAGGATATAAATTATTTTTGGGGTGTAAATCATGGAGAGAATGACGAAAACCCATGATATACGAGCTGTAAGCAGATAGTTATCTGAATATCGAAGTCCGAAGCGGATATAAATAAAGGTCAGGACAAACAGGATGACCGGCACAAGCGACAACCATCGAAACCAACGAAAAAAATCGTGTTTTTTCATCTTCTTATAAAACCACCAATCCGGTAAAATCATCGCGATTGAGAGCATTACAATAGTCCACAGATACATTGCCATAGTTTACACCGATTGTCTGTTGAATGAATTTACAAAATTAAGGATAAAAATCAAATTTATTCAGAATTAATGTTTTATTTCTATTAAATAATATATCTTTGTAAATTATTTGAAAAAACAGCCTTTTTCTAATGGTACAAACAGTATTTGTTCTCATAATTGTAATATTAGTTATTGATTTTTCGCTTGGACGGATTCTCTCCTACCTCAACAGCCGATCTGCCAAAAAACCTATTCCTACCCTACTTGCAGGCATTTACAATGAGGAAAAATACAAAAAACAGCAATCCTATTTACAAGCTAATGCTCGTTTCGGGAATCTTACTTCCGGTGTGAGTTTTTTGATCCTGATACTATTGTATGGATTCGGTGGTTTCGGCTGGTTGGATAGAGTTGTTGGTGTATGGAGTTCTAATCCGATTATCGTTTCGCTGATTTTCTTTGGCATCCTATTCATTGCCAACGATATTATCTCAACACCTTTTGCTGTTTACGACACATTTGTGATTGAAGAGAGATTTGGATTCAATAAAACTACACCGAGAACGTTCGTTTTGGATAAGCTGAAAGGTTATCTGCTGACGCTAATTATCGGAGGAGGAATTTTAGCCTTGATTATGTGGATCTACTTACTGAATCCGGAATATTTCTGGCTAATTGCCTGGGCTGCAGTTTCGGCTTTTGGACTGTTTATGAGCATGTTTTATTCCGAACTTATAGTTCCGTTTTTTAACAAGCAAACACCACTTGAGCCGGGTGAATTGCGCGATGCAATTGAAAAATTCAGCACAAAAGCAGATTTTAACCTGAAAAACATCTTTGTAATCGATGGGTCGAAGCGGTCAACAAAATCAAACGCCTACTTCACCGGAATAGGAAAAAAGAAACGAATCGTACTTTATGACACTTTGATTAATGAACTCACAACCAATGAAATAATATCAGTTTTAGCGCATGAAATCGGTCATAATAAATTCAAGCACAACTTGAAAAACATATCAATTTCACTTCCATATAATCTTTTGATTTTCTATTTGCTCGGTATATTCCTGAAAAGCGATATCCTCGCTCAAGCGTTGGGAGGAACTGAAGCGAACTTTCACCTAAACCTACTTGCTTTCGGAATTTTATATTCACCAATTTCAATCTTATTGGGACTTTTCATGAATGTTTTGTCCAGAAAATTTGAATATCAAGCGGATAATTATGTAAAAACAAGTGGTTTGGGAGAAGAATTAATCTCTTCGTTGAAAAAAATCTCATCACAAGCACTATCCAATCTCACACCACATCCGGCGTTTGTTTTTGTGAATTATTCACATCCGACATTGTTGCAGAGAGTGGAAAAATTAACCGATTAAACCTTCAATTAGATTTTCACAGCATTATAAACGCATGTTTTTTCACAAAGCTTTTATAATTTGTCAATTTGTAAGTTTTATTCGCTATCTACCTTAATTCCGATTTTCCTATTCCGGATTGCCGGAAATTTTATGCAAAGCAATCGGATTGCCGGTTGCGATGCCTGAATATGCTGAAAGGTGCAGCACCATAGATCAGGTTTTTTTCCTAAAAAATGGTTAGCTGAATAGATATTTTTGTCTGTCAGTAATAATAAGAAATATCATATTAACTTTATAAACAATTTTACTTAAAACATGGAACACTCAACTTTCTTTTTGGTACCATTGTCATCTATTTTGGCACTTGGGTTCGCGTACTACTTTTTCCGTGCAATGCTCAATGAGAGCGAAGGAACGGATACTATGAAGCAAATTGCTCAATACGTTCGTGAAGGAGCAATGTCTTATCTAAAACAACAATACAAGGTTGTTGTAGCAGTATTTATCGTGCTTGCAGTGATTTTTGCAGTAATGGCATTTTTCGGTTTGCAAAACTCATGGGTGCCGTTTGCATTTCTTACGGGTGGATTTTTCTCCGGATTGGCAGGTTTTTTCGGAATGAAAACTGCTACTTATGCTTCAGCAAGAACTGCACATGCAGCCTCTAAATCACTAAACAGCGGTCTCCAAATTGCATTTCGTTCAGGTGCGGTAATGGGTTTGGTCGTTGTAGGATTGGCTCTATTAGACATTGCAATATGGTACATTATATTAAATCAATTTATCCCTGAAACCGATTCAGGTCATAAACTAATCGTTATTACAACGACTATGCTTACATTCGGTATGGGTGCTTCAACACAGGCGCTTTTCGCGCGTGTGGGCGGAGGAATTTACACCAAAGCGGCCGATGTGGGTGCTGATTTAGTAGGAAAAGTTGAAGCAGGCATTCCTGAAGATGATCCCCGAAATCCCGCAACAATAGCTGATAATGTGGGCGACAATGTAGGTGACGTAGCCGGAATGGGTGCAGATTTATACGAAAGTTACTGTGGTTCAATCTTAGCGACTGCCGCATTAGGAGCATCGGCGTTTTTGACACAACCCGAATTGCAATTAAAGGCTGTTTTTGCACCAATGCTTATTGCTGCAACCGGTGTAATTCTTTCTATTCTTGGCATTTTCCTTGTAAAAACTGATGAACATGCCGACATGAAAAAACTGATGCAAGCTCTGAATCGTGGTGTAAATGTGAGTTCGTTTCTAACTGCTGTAGCAACATTCTTTATTCTTTATATTCTTCAAATACCAAACTGGCTCGGTTTATCTTTCTCCGTAATAACAGGATTAATTGCCGGAATTATTATTGGTCAATCAACAGAATATTACACTTCTCACTCATTCAAACCGACCAGAAAAATTGCTGAAAGTGGCGAGACAGGTCCTGCTACGGTAATTATTTCAGGAATTGGTACAGGTATGATGTCAACTGCAATTCCGGTTCTAACCATTGCTTTTGCTATTATACTTTCTTATTTATGTGCCACCAAGTTTGATATTGCACATATCGTTGCTGCTGAAAACCTGAGTAAAGGACTTTACGGAATCGGAATTGCTGCTGTGGGTATGCTTTCTACACTTGGCATTACGTTAGCAACCGATGCTTACGGTCCTATCGCTGATAACGCAGGTGGAAACGCTCAAATGGCGGGTCTTGATCCGGAAGTTCGTCGTAGAACAGATGCATTGGATGCACTCGGAAATACAACTGCCGCTACCGGAAAAGGTTTCGCAATTGGTTCTGCAGCATTAACTGCATTAGCCTTACTTGCTTCTTATATCGAAGAGATAAAAATCGGGTTGGTTCGTATCGGTGAAAAGACGTTGACGCTTGCGAATGGGGATATAGTAGAAACAGGAAGAGCAACGTTCGCAGACTTTATGAATTATTATGAGATCCATTTAATGAATCCTAAAGTGCTTGTAGGCGTCTTTATTGGCTCTATGATGGCATTTTTATTCTGTGGTTTGACCATGAATGCCGTAAGTCGTGCCGCGCAGAAAATGGTGAACGAAGTGCGTCGTCAGTTCCGTGAAATAAAAGGAATTTTGACAGGAGAAGCAACTCCCGATTATGCTACTTGCGTAGAAATTTCTACAAAAGGAGCTCAAAGAGAAATGTTGTTGCCTTCACTTTTGGCAATTGCAACTCCGATTTTAACCGGATTGATATTTGGCGTTTCGGGAGTTATGGGATTGTTGGTTGGCGGATTAGGTTCTGGATTTGTTTTGGCTGTATTTATGGCAAATGCCGGTGGAGCTTGGGATAATGCGAAAAAATATGTTGAAGATGGCAACTTCGGCGGAAAAGGCTCTGAAAGTCACAAAGCTTGTGTGGTTGGAGATACAGTCGGAGATCCATTCAAAGACACTTCCGGTCCTTCACTCAATATCTTAATTAAATTAATGAGTATGGTTTCAATTGTGATGGCAGGTCTGACAGCTACTTGGAGCTTGTTGTAAAAAGAACAAATAGTTTGATGTCGCGTGAACGATATCAGATGTAAAAAAACTCTGCAATAGTTTAGAACTTTAGCAGAGTTTTTTTTATAATGATCAAAACGTCATTCTAATTTTTTCCATCCTGAAGCATGCTACATAAGCGGGCTAAATAACCTTGCAAACGATTCTTTAAGCTTTTGCCTACGCTGACGATTATTCCACTCCACAAGGGTGATTTCTTTGCATTCAGCCATATCATCGATAAATAAATTTTTTAGTTTTATCGCAGTAGCTTCATCGTAAATAAAAGCATTCACTTCAAAATTATGGATAAAGCTCCGCTCGTCAATATTGGCTGAACCAACAATCGAAACAAAATCGTCAATTACTATTGCTTTGCTGTGAAGCATTCCGGTTTGGTATTTGAAAACACGCACACCTGCATCTAAAATTCCGCCTAAATAACTCGACGCGCTTAAATCTGAAAGCTTGGCATCCGATTTCTCAGGAATCATCAATCTGATTTCTGTTCCGCTCAAAGCAGCCATCTGGATACAACCGTTCACCAATTCATTGGGCATAAAGTAGGGCGTGTGAATATAGACATAACGATTGGCTGCCATAATCGCAGCGCAAATTCCCTGCATTATCGACTCCCAATCGGTGTCCGGACCTGAAGAAACAGTTTGAATTACACTCTCATTTTTGAATACCGCCGGTTTCGGGAAATACTTTTCATCTGTCAAAAGTTTTCGCTCTACAAAATACCAGTCGGTTAAAAACAGCTTTTGTATGCCGTGAACACCGGAACCTTCGATTCGGACTACCGTGTCTCGCCATTTACCCAACTCACTTCCGACAACATACCGGTCTGCGATATTAATTCCTCCTGTAAAACCAATCAATCCATCAACAACTATCAACTTCCTATGATTTCGATAGTTGATTTTGCTTCGTCTCAAACGGAGCCGAAGAGGTAAGAATGGTTTTGCGTAAACACCTGCCGTACGAAGCGAACGAAGGTAGTTTTTTGATAGCTTATAACTTCCAATATAGTCATAAATCATTCTTACACGCACACCTTCCCTGCTTTTTTGGATCAGAAGTTCACGGAGTTGGTTTGAGATATTATCGTCTTCAAAGATAAAAAACTCGATATGAATGTGATTTTTTGCATTCCTGATCGCACTGAAAATCGACTCAAAGATATTCTCTCCTTCGGCAAATACTTCAATTTTGTTTTTTACATACGCATCGGCTTCACTATTTGATTTAAGCATTTGAATCAGCTTCAAGAAGTCTATGTCGATCCCGCTATCATCCAATTCACGAATATCAATTGCCGCACAAGGGCGCATGGCAATCCGCTGAATACTTTTTTGGGAAATTATCTTTCTTTTCCTATAATCCTGACCAAAAATTAAGTATAAAAATAACCCTAAAAATGGTAATAACACCAATACCAACAACCAGGAAATGGACTTTACCGGATTTCTATTCTCCAACAAAATCACTGTAATGGTTGTGAAAATAATGTAAACGTAAAATACAATTATTATTATTAAAAGAATGTCGTGCATTTATTTTGGTTTATAAGTTTGTTTGATATCTTGCCCGGACGGGAGGAAGTCTTAGCTTATTATTGTCTGTATTATCTCACATAGTGCTTCCATTTATGCCCTTCTATTACTTGTTTTGATGTGCAGAATTCCTCCTGTATTACAGGAGCTTTAACTCCGTTAGTTAAAGTTTGAGTTGAAATTTCAATATTGGCTTCATCCCAAAGATTCAACCGAATAAAACTGTTTAACAATTGCGCGCCGCCTTCCACCAAAACGGAATGAATATTTTTTTTATATAATTCTGTAAGGATAACGGGTAAATTTTCATCAAGATCATCGATTTTTACATATTCAAGGTATTCTTGAGTTTCATTTATCGTGTTATTAAAAATCAACGTACAGACCTCTTTATTTTTCAGATTAAAATTTTCAGGAATTTCATTCTTTTTATCGATGGTAATGCGAATCGGATTTTTTCCATACCAATTTCTAACCGTAAGTGATGGATTATCAAGCAATACGGTATTTTTACCAACCATTATTCCCATGTTTTCAGCTCGCATCTTATGGGTAAGCTGACCTGTGACACTGTTTGATATCTTTAAAGCTTTTTCAGAATTATCAGTTCTGACATTATCAATAAACCCATCAGAAGTTTGTGCCCATTTCAGTAGAATAAAAGGTCTTTTCTCTTCCTGTTGAATAATAAAGCGCTTGTTCAGATCACGTGATTCAGATTCTAAAACTCCTACTACCACATCGACTCCTGCATTTCGGAGCAAATCAACACCTCTCCCGGAAACTTTCGGGTTTGGGTCAAGACAACCGATTACAACACGTCTGATTTTTTTAGAAACAATCAGATTAGCGCATGGCGGTGTTTTCCCAAAATACGAACATGGTTCTAAATTGACATACAATGTTGACTCTGGCAATAATCCTTGATTTACAACCGAATGTATCGCATTGGGCTCAGCATGAGCATCACCGTATCTGCGATGATATCCTTCACCGATAATTTTATCTGCATGAACTATTACAGCGCCAACCATCGGATTAGGAGAAACGGAATAAATCCCTAACTTTGCAAGGTATAAGCACCGACGCATATATTTTTCTTCTTGTGTCATAAAAAACTTAAAAGTAAAAGAGAAATACCATTAAGTATTACAGTTGTGAAATGATTTTTCACCTTTAGTATTCTGGGTCTGCTGAAAAACTCTCATCGTGTTGATTTTAAGTCAGATAAGTATGTTTTAATCAGATTAAATGCTACTATTTTGAACAAAATAATCTGAAAAAATTGCTGTTGGATTAAAATATAATCAGAGAAAACAACAAAGCAAAAGTTCGTTAGTTTTATGCAGACCTTATTAATTTCTTGTTTCAATAATAAGCAAAAATACGATTTTAAACTCAAATGGATAAACTTTTCTGTCTAAATTACTTACTTTCCTTTAGAAACGAATTAAATATGGCATTAATATTGTCAATTAAGAATAAAAAATAAATTTTTAAACTCATACCATTATGCAAATCAAAAAATTACTTTTAGCAGGGCTGATTGTTTTTACTTTTTCGTCTTGCGCCGAATTACTTCAAGTAGCAAATACGCTGGGCACATCAGGTTTACCTGTTTCTGAAGCAGAAAACTCTGCCGGATTAAAAAGCTCTTTGGATGTTGGAATCGTAAATGCAGTCAATATTCTCGGAGCTGAAAACGGATTTATGAATGATGCTGTGTTAAAAATACTTCTTCCTCCCGAAGCGAAACCAATTATCGACAATTTGAAATTAATCCCCGGAGGTCAGGATTTAGTTAATCGTGCTATTCTTTCGCTCAATCGATCAGCAGAGGATGCCGTTAAAGAAGCTACTCCGATTTTCAAACGAGCGATAACTTCCATGTCCATTCAAGACGCGACAGGAATTCTATTTGGAGGAGAAAATGCCGCGACCAACTATCTGAAGAAAAAGACTTACACCGATTTGGTAAATGCTTTTGCGCCGAAAGTTGCTAATTCTCTTTCAAAACCTTTAGTTGCTAATCTATCAACAAACGAGTCTTGGAACTCGCTCACATCTGCCTACAATCAAGTAGCGAAAAGTCCGGTAGGGGTTATTGGCAACATGAAACCGATTAACGTGAATTTAGAAACGTATGTAACGCAAAAAGCATTGGATGCGTTGTTTACGAAAGTGGCCTACGAAGAAAATCTGATTCGGAAAGACCCGAAAGCACGTGTGAATACAATTTTACAACGTGTATTTGGTCAATTGGACAATAGATAATCGTTTAGCTTTTAGTAACAGATTATTGAATAAAAAGACGTGGAATCCCGCGTCTTTTCTATTTTAAACCCTTTTACTGGAATTCAAGCGATTATTGGAAGAGGATGAAGGTTTTTTTAAAACGATCAAAGTTATGTTCAATGTTCTGACTCATAAAGAAGAACGAAAAAGAATTTTGAAAATGCGAAGTGTGTTTAGAAAATACAACGATAATATAGGTGCAATTTCGATTTTGGCACAAAAATAAGAGACAAATTTGTTTTTTATTTCGTTAATTTATTAAAAAACATCACTACTTATCGACCAAAAATTGTCTGTAGGACAATTCCTTAAATAAACCCCGGATTTATCCGGGAGGTGAGAGGTCAAAGATATGGCAAAACTCTGTAGGAGTTTCCCCGAAGATCAGCGCCGAGAAACAATTACAGTGTTTTATTACTGAAGTCGTCTTGCCCTTTGCTCAGTTCGTCAGCGAAGCGGGCACTGACGCTTTGAGCGACATTGACCATTTTTGTTTTTATTGAAATTTTTAAAAGCAAAGTGTCGCTGGAAGCGTCAGCTCCGATAAATCGGAATATTCAATTTGCTATCGCAAAAAAGTCAAGATAAGTTCATCGACTAAAAATTGTCTGTAGGACAATTCCTTAAATAACCCCCGGATTTATCCGGGAGGTGAGAGGTCAAAAATATGACAAAACTCTGTAGGAGTTTCCCCGAAAATCAGCGCTGAGAAACAATTACAGTGGTTTATTACCAACCTACGACATTCCCCCAATTAAAAAAAAAACAAACTTCTACGAAGTAAAAAAACGACCCACAAGTTTTTTACAAGCCATATATAATTGTATATCAGCAACATACCCTATGTGTTGATATTTATGTCGGTCAGTAATAAAATAATATCATTATATTTGTAGAAACAAAATGAAACTATTTTTTTAAAAAGAATTCAGAACTACTCATTTCCCTTTTAAAGGCAAAGAGTTGATTTATTATTATGATTAAAACAGGAATTATTGGCTACGGTTTATCCGGAAGGGTTTTCCACGCCCCATTTATCGACGTTGTAGAGGGGTTTGAATTGACTGCCATCAGTACAACAAACAAAGATGGAATTAAGCTTATCAAACAACGCTACCCGTTGACAAAAATTGTTCATGGCGCGGATGACATTATCAACGATCCGGAAATCGACTTGGTCATCATAACTTCACCAAACACAGTCCATTTCAGCCAAGCGAAAGAATCGCTTTTAGCCGGGAAACATGTGGTAATCGAAAAGCCATTTACGAACACTTCCGCTGAAGCCGATGAATTAATTGAGATTAGTAAAAGAGAAGGAAAAATCCTTACAGCATACCACAATCGACGCTTTGTCAGTGATACCAAAACGGTTAAGAAAATATTTGAGAGCGGAATACTCGGAGAAGTTATTGATTTTGAAGCCCATTTTGACCGCTTCCGTCCGGAGCCGCGTGGAGCAGGCAACTGGAGAGAAAACCCACTTCCCGGATCGGGTATTTTCTACGATCTTGGTTCGCATTTGATTGATCAGGCGTTACACTTTTTCGGCCTACCCAAAGCCGTTACCGCGCATATCAAGTCACAGCGTCCGTGGGCAAAAGCCGATGACTGTTTTGATGTAAAACTTCACTACCCTACTCTTACGGCCACATTGAAATCATCAATGCTTGTAAATATCCCCGGTCCTACTTTTCAAATTCATGGCACGAAAGGCTCTTATGTGAAATACGGCTTGGATGTACAGGAAGAAAATCTGAATAATGGGATGATTCCGAATACTCCGGATTGGGGAAAAGAGCCAGAAGAAATTTGGGGAAAATTAGTAACCGAAGTTAATGGAATGAAAATCAGCAGTACAGTTGAAAGTGAAAATGGTGATTATCGTGAATATTTTATTAATTTACGTGACACGATACTTGGAAAAACAGAATTAGCCGTGAAACCTGAAGAAGCCCGCAATGTAATACGTGTAATTGAATTAGCGTTTCAGAGCAGTAATGAAGGTCGTACCGTAGAGTTTGTTTGATCTGTGGAAGAAGAATAACTAACCTTGATTAGCTTTGATAACTATTTGTCTAACAACCGGTTTAACGGAAATTTTGTTTGTTATTCTTATTTGTGCCGGATAAAATTGTCCGTTATTAAATTATAATTTATAAATTTGTTTTTCGAAAAGGCTAAAAAGGTAGTTTAATTTACACTTTAACAAACTAACCCATATCGCTTAAATTCAACTGATTAAACACAAACAAAAACATATGAACGAATTATTCAGCGTAAAAAGAAAAGTAGTTGTGATAACCGGTGGAACGGGAGTTCTTGGTGGCGTAATAGCCGAACACTTAGCAAAAGAAGGCGCTAATGTGGTAGTTTTAGGTAGAAGAAAGGAAGCCGGAGAAAAATTAATCAGCAAGATAAAAGAGGAAGGAAATGAAGCTGTATTTCTGCAATCCGATGTCTTGGACAGAGAGTCATTATTGAAAAACAGGGCTGATATTTTAGAAAAATACGGAAAAATCGATGCGCTGATCAATGCTGCAGGAGGAAACATGCCGGGAGCTACCATCACGCCAACGGGAACTTTCTTTGATTTGAACTTGGACGATTTCGACAAGGTGCTTCGATTGAACCTAACCGGAACCGTTTTGCCAACTCAAATTTTCCTTGAACCAATAGTGAAACAAGGAGAAGGCAGCATTATCAATATCTCTTCCATGGCAGCTTTCAGGCCAATGACGCGAGTACCCGGATATGCTGCCGCGAAAGCCGGAATATCAAATTTCACGCAATACATGGCGCATGAAATAGCTTTGAAATTCGGTGAGGGAATTCGTGTAAACGCGATAGCGCCGGGATTTTTCATTACCGAACAAAACCGAAGTCTGTTGACTAATCCTGACGGAAGTTATACCGAACGCGGAAACGATGTAATCCGCCAAACACCTTTCAAGCGTTTCGGCAGACCGGAAGAGCTTTGCGGAACAGCCCAGTACCTGATAAGCGATGCGGCTTCATTTGTTACCGGCACAGTAGCGGTTGTTGATGGAGGATTTAATACTTTTGCAATGTAAGCTCTTTCAAGACGAGAATCGCGGAGAATATTTAGTCTTGGTATCCGGAGTAATTCAAATCTTAAACTGCAATAAAAGATATCAACTAATCAGGATCAAAACTGATTCGAAAATCTTTATGGTTGAATAGCGTTAGATTTTAAGTAAGCTGTTTTTCCCATACTTATTCACCTATTCAATCCTGCCTCTTAAAAATGAATATTTCTCAATTAATCTGTTTTTCTTCTTATCTACAGCTTCTAAAAACTGCTGATACTCAATAGTATCAATATGTAAAGGTCTATGATTCAAGTCAGCTCGAAGCCGTTGCAATTCTTTTTTCAACTGATTTGTTTCATCTGAAAAATAGGTTTGAGAAAATTTACTCCAGATATAATCTACCGCCTGTTTGGATGGGTGAAGCATATCGGAGTCGTAAAAACGATAATCGCGAAGCTCATCAATCATTATCTCAAAAGCAGGAAAATAATTCACAGAATTATATTTCTTTTCAAGCTGATCCACTGCTAAATGGAGCGTGCTTTTACTCACCGTATTTTCATGCGCGCCATCTTTCCAATGTCGAATCGGGCTGACTGTGAAAATTATTTTTAGATTTGGATTTTTCTTGTTCAGCAATTCAATGATTTCTGAAAACTCACTTACAATCTCCTCAACACTTAATCTTCTGCGGTTGAACTGATTAGCAGCTATCTTATGACAATTGGCAACTATATTTCCCGTTTTAATATATTCAAATATCCATGCTGTCCCAAAAGTTATCATTAGTACATTTGTTGCAGACAGAAAATTTCTTGCCGCGATAAGCCGGCTGTTAATTTTTTGAAGAGATTCTTCAGCTGAAGTGGCAGAAAACAAGCTGCTATGCGAGAAACTGCTCCAAAGCGAACCTGACTGAATTAAATCTGAAGCTGTAAATTCCTTATCACTTAACAAAGTACGAATTCCCTTCGCCACTGAAATTGGATTATACAAAACGCCAAACGGATTAATAAAACTCAAGAAATACGCGTTTTGTAATTTAACACCAATATTCTCTGCGAAACAGGATCCTAAGGTCAAAATCCGATCACTGTGACTGATTTCAAAGGAAGATTTTGGAATATCTAATTTCGTGAAAAACATAGATTTACATACATAAAACAGTTGAGACTTTAAACCAAACAATAGAGCAGGAAAATTTATTATTGCATAAGAATATTGTTACTTAAGTCTATTTCCCGGCTCAACAACAAACCTATTCCACCTAATACCGCGAACAAGACCGTACCCAAAGCTATCACTTTCATATGCTTATCCAAACTTCTCCCATCATTTTTCAACACATAAACCAAGTGCCATACGAAAAGCGGGAGAGTTACGAGAAACAGATAACCAACAGGATTTACATTTTGAAGCGCGCAGTAGATTGTCATCAAAATAAATGCTGATGCAATGATAATGAGATGATAAATCTTAGTACTTTTCAACCCCATCCGTACCGCCATAGTCTTTTTTTCAAAATTCATATCGTTTTCTATATCGCGCATGTTGTTTTGATTCAGCATGGCTGTTGATAGAAATCCGACAGAAGATGCAGGAAGAAGTGTAGAAAAATCAATATTTTTTGTCATTAAATAATAGGCGCCAACAACACTGACAATCCCAAAAAACAAAAACACGAATGCATCTCCCAAGCCAATGTAGCCATACGATTTACTCCCAAAAGTGTATTTTATAGCTGCTATTATGGCTAACGCGCCTAAAAATATCATTGTGTAGCTCGGCAGGATAAAAAGCGAATTGAAAGACCTCTCAATTAAAAACAAACCGCTGACCATCGATGACAAAACAAATAATATCAACATTTTTTTCAACTCTCTTTCTGTCAGATTGCCGCTTTGGACACTTCTAATGGGACCAAGTCGCTGTTCGTTGTCAGTACCTTTTTGCAAATCACCAAGTTCGTTGGCAATATTTGAAATAATTTGAAGAATTACGGCTGTCAACAAAGCCCAGGTGAAAATCCCAAAATCCCAAAATCCATGTGCCGCGGCAACCAAACTACCCAGTATAATTCCCGAAATAGAAAGTGGCAAAGTGCGTAAACGCATACTTTCCACGTAATATTTTATCTTATTTCCCATTCGAATTTATTTGTTCGCAAAATTACTAATTAAACAAGTATAAGGCAAACCGAATGCTACTTGCTGTAATAAAAAAATGATTATCCGCGTTCCGTTCTATTAAATTTCCGATAATGACAAACATAGTATCTAACGGCTTCAAGACGTTTGATGCATTTTTTTATCCACAACGCGTCAAACCGATTAGAGCGATTAGACCCGATATCAGATTTAAAATGTTGGGCTTTAGGATATTTTGCGGATAGGCATATACAAAAAAGAGAGCATTACATCACGCAATACTCTCTAAGAACCATAAAAAACAAAATTAATTTTTTATTTTTTTGCTACTTTCTTATCTTTTTTGGCAGGTGCATCTTTGCATTCTGCTTTTTTAGCTTTATCACAACACTCAGTTTTTGCTTTGTCACTGCAATCTTTTTTAGCCGGAGCTTGAGCAGACATTACAGAGAATGATAGGAATAGGGCAACAATTGCCATTGAAATTTTAGTTTTCATTTTTTTAATTTTTTATTGTTTATAATTTAGATTGATTCTATATTACACGCAAAGATATTGGTTTTTCTTTATAATCAAAATGGATATATAAGTTTTTTTGATAAAAACATAAAATTTAAATCTTATTAATAGATTGTCGTTAGTAGTTGAAACTCTTGAGACAGCCTGCTCTAAATAGATTGTCAAGGTTGGATTGAATTGTTATTTTTATCCATTTTCAACTATTATTCTGGTAAAAACACAGGCTTTAGTGCCTATTTTTCATTATTTTGCACTTTTTAATCGAAAAATAATATTGAAACAAATTATTATCATGAATTATTAGTAACTTTGCTAATAATTATATTTTTTATTTAAAATGAATAAATATTTTTCTTATTCTATAAATTTTGTTTTCCTTCTTCTATTTTTCATTTCGTGTAAGCCTCAAGAATTAGAAATGGAAAATTTTGTATTTGAAGATGTATATCCTCTCACTGCAGACACAGCTTTCGGAGCGTTAAGTTTTGAAGCAGATGTTGAGATTCCTACAAAATTCAGAGACCACGATATACTAAAAAACTTACAGAAACAGATTGTCGCTAAGGTATTTGGTGAATTATACAACTCGCTGCCGATAGACAGTATTTTGCCAAAATACGCAAAAGTTTTATCCATAGAATACATTAAAAGCAACGAACCTTATATCCAAAAACTAATAGAGGTAAACGAGACGGGAGAATCGTTGCAAAATCTGATTCAAATTCAGGGTGTAGCAATGTACACAGATGACAAAATTCTGTCATACAGCTACGAAAGATTTGCTTATATGGGTGGAAAACACGGAAACAGCAGTCGGCTTTTTTTCAATTTTAATCTGGATAATGCAAAGCTTATTTCTGAGAAAGATATTTTTATAGATGGTTATGAAAATCCTCTTACCCAGCTAATTAAACAGCAAATCGTAGAAGATAACGCGGAGTTGGAATCGGTTGCTGACTTGAGTGAGTTTCATTTCTTTGAAGACAGGATTACTCCCAATAATAATTTTTTTGTTAATTCAGACGGTTTGGTTTATGTCTATAACCCCTATGAGATAGTCCCTTACAATACCGGTCAAATCGAAGTTCCATTGACTTTTGAGAGACTTAAACCCATTCTCAAATCAAACAATTTATTCGCTCATTTTTATACAGTTCCTTAATCTAATAAAGTATCATGAAAGAAGACAGTCGACTTGCCTGGGGAGTTTCACTTCTCGTTTTTGGCTTATTGTTTTTACTTAAAAAAATCGGTGTATTTCCGGTGCCGGCAGAAGAAATTATTTTCGATATTCGAAATATACCTCTTGCTCTTGGGCTAATTTTTCTTTTTACTCATCATAACAAATCGATAGGAATAGTCTTAATTTCTGTAGCTGTCTTATTTTATCTGAAAGACTTAATGATACTCACTCAGAGACTTTCAGATTTGATCTGGCCGGTATTGCTTATCGGAGCCGGGGTGATTTTAATCTTTTCAAATAAAACAAAGCCAAGAAAAATTGACAGGTCAGAAACTCCGGACAAAACGACAACTCCGGCGAAAACCGAAGAATTAAGTGAATAATACGTAAGCGAAAATTTGCAGAATCCGGACTTTATGCATATGCCTAAGCGTTGTTCAGTTTCTTTATGCTCAAACGCTTCACTCAATAATGAAACATTATATCGATATTATTCGTTGGAAAAACTTGCTTTTTCTCGCTCTTATTCAATGGTTGGTTCAAAATTCCGTTGTGAACCCGCTTTTTCAGAAATATGACTATCAAACTGCGGTCAACTCTCCAATTTTTCTCCTATTAATGCTTTCTACTGTTTTAATTACCGCCGGTGGATATGTTATAAATGACTATTTTGATGTAAAAATTGACAAGATTAACCGTCCTGACAAAGTCGTTGTCGGTGAGTTGATTCCTCTGAAAAGCACAATGCGGTACTATCAGATATTGACAGTTGCCGGCACATTTATCGGTATTACTGTCGCATTTATTTCGAAAAGTTTTTCGTTAGCCTTCATCTTTATTCTCACACCCGGATTACTTTGGTTTTATTCGGCAAGCTACAAGCGTCAATTTTTAGTCGGGAATCTGATTATAAGCTTATTAGCGGCATTGTCAATCATTATTGTGGGAATTTTGGCAGTAGCGCAAATGAAGCTCGACTACGGAATACTCCTTTTTGAAACTCCCATACCAAAAGAAATTTACGGCTGGACGGGCGGATTTGCTTTTTTTGCATTTTTGCTTACGCTGATTCGTGAAATTATTAAAGACATGGAAGATATTCACGGTGACAGAGAGCTGGAATGTCGAACTATGCCAATAAAGTGGGGATTCGAAAAAACAAAGTTGTTTCTTGGTGCTTTGATAGTGCTCACAATTGGAGGATTGTTTCACGCGGACCATTATTTTATTGATTTTGAGAATAATATCACGGCAAGATATATCATTTTCGGGTTATGTATTCCGCTTCTGGTATTAGTTTATCTTATTTTCAAAGCGAAATCGCCGGAAGAATTTCACCAGGCTTCTACCCTGTCGAAGTACATTATGTTTATCGGAATATTATTTTCACTTATTTTTTACTACTTACTTGCTGTTGAAAACAATTTAAGCATATTTGGTTTATTTAGTCCAATCTCGTAGAATGGATTTGAGGTGGTTTTTACTTTTTCTATCAATTGCAAATTGAAAATTCCAATTTATCGGAGTTGACGCTTCTTGTAGCGGTATTTTGCATTTTTTAAATCTTAAAGCGTCAGTGCCTATTAACCAACAGAATTTTGGAAGTCAAGACAAGTTCACTAATCAACAGCAAAGGGAATTTAAGTTTTCATCAAATAATTCGCTAAAAAATTTTTATTATTATAATGCTGGAAAATCTCAAAAATTACGAAATTATTTTAGGCTCTAATTCTCCTCGCAGAAAAGAACTTTTATCCGGTTTAGATATTGATTTTCAAATAATTTCAAATGATACGGATGAGGCTTATCCCGACAATTTAGTTTGTGAAGAAATTCCGGTTTATTTAGCAACGAAAAAAGCTGAAAGTTACTTACTGAAAGAGAATCAGTTGCTTATCACTGCGGATACGATTGTTTGGTTCAACAATCAAGTTTTCGGTAAACCTGCAAATAGAGTGGAAGCGGAAAACATCCTAAGGACATTGTCCGGAAACAAACATCAGGTCATTACCGGGGTGTGTATCAGGACTTTAGATAAAATTAAAACATTTCATTTAACTTCAGACGTCTATTTTGCCCGATTTTGTGATGATGAAATAAAGTATTATCTTAATCATTACAAGCCTTACGACAAAGCCGGATCATACGGTGTACAAGAATGGATTGGCTATATCGGCGTGGAACGAATCGATGGTTCTTACTTTAATGTAATGGGATTGCCTATCCAGAGGCTCTACAAGGAGTTAAAGAAATGGTGAACGCTTCTCAACAATTAGGTGAAATTCCTATATCATTTACTATCCCACGCACCCTTGTGAGTTGACTCCCTTAGAAATGTGGAGATTGAAAGTTTTAATGTGACTTATCATCTTGTTTTTACTCATGACTTTTTTTATTATTTAAAATGAATGAAATTTCCGTCTGTTTTTCTCCTATATTACATCAGTACTACGCTGATAGCGAGTCTATTGTGGTTTTGGTAGATATTTTCAGAGCTACTACGAGCATGTGTGTCGCATTTGAAAATGGGATAAAATCGATAAGAACAACCGCTGATATAGAAGAAGCAAAAGAGTATAAAAATAATGGCTTTTTAGTTGCCGCCGAGCGAAACACGCAAAAATGTGAATTCGCTGATTTTGGAAACTCACCATTCGATTTTACCCCTGAAAAGATAGCGGGAAAAGAATTAATTTTCACCACTACGAACGGGACAAAGGCTGTTGATACGGCAAAAGATGTCTGTGAATTAATAATAGGTGCCTTTTCGAATATCTCAGCTGTAACAAACCACTGTATTGAAAAAAACAAAAATATTGTTATACTTTGTTCCGGATGGAATGACCGATTTTGTTTGGAAGATACGCTTTATGCGGGTGCATTGACCGAAAAACTGATAAACACGGGTAAATTTACATACAAATCAGACTCAACCCAAGCCGCATTGGACTTGTGGCGTATTGCACAAAACAAATTAATTGAGTATATTTGTACGACTGAACACTATGCGCGATTGAAAAAAAACGGACTTGAAAGCGCGGTAGAATATTGCTTAACACAAGATACCGTTTCTGTTGTTCCGGTGTTGGATAAAGAAACGGGATCATTTATAATAGAAAAAATTCACTAACAATTTTAACTTACAGGAGATAAACTTATGCTAAATCCAAAAATTGCAAAGATGCTTAATGACCAAGTAAACAAAGAGTTACATTCGTCATACTTGTATCTTGATATGGCCAATTATTATTATGATAACAATCTGAATGGTTTCGGAAACTGGTTTGATGTTCAAACTGAAGAAGAAAAAGCACATGGAATGTTGATTATCCAATATTTAAGAAATAATGGAATAAAGATCGATCTAAAGGAAATTCCTGCACCGGATGTTAAATATAAAAACTTTAAAGAGCCTTTGGATGCAGCTTTTGAGCACGAAAAATATATCACAGCCTCTATTAACGAAATATACGCTGAAGCTTACTTAGTCAAAGACTTCCGTACCATGCAGTTTTTAGATTGGTTTGTGAAAGAACAAGGTGAAGAAGAACAAACTTCAGATGATCTGTGCAAACGCTTTGAAATGTTTGGTAACGACCCGAAAGGTTTATATCTGCTTGACAGCGAGCTTGCAAGCAGAACTTTTGAAGCGCCTGATTTGACTCTGTAGTTTTTAGCAAATTTAAAAAAATCCTTGTTTTTGACAAGGATTTTTTTTATCTGATTTAGTTCCAGTCCGAAGAATTTCTATAAGTAATGCGAATTAAGGGTTGAGTTAAATTTAATCCCTCACCTTCCAAGCCCCTCTCCAAACCTCTCCCCAAAAGGGAGAGGCTTTACGGCGTGCGATTTTTGTAGATTATCTGATAATTGTGCAACCACAACTGTCCCCTTTTGATAAAGGGGACGATCGACGCACGAGCGGAGGGGTTAGATAAAATTGTCATGTCCTGAAATAGGTTTAACAACATTGTTTATCTAAAATACTACAAAAGCATACACAGTTACAATCAAACAGTTACACCTCATTGACGTTATTCCTGAACTTTAATTCGCATAAATTAATAGGCTGCAAAGAATCAGAACATTGAAGCCAAGAAATGCATTG
>JAAYIT010000111.1 GCA_012523295.1 Porphyromonadaceae bacterium
ACATTTACAGTCCGTGGCCGGAAGAGATGAACAGACAAATCACAAGCCGTATTTCTGTTTTCAATCTCGCGCCGACTACTCTGAGTAAAGAGAATCTGTTGAAGGAGGGGATTGATGAATCAACCATCATCGTGACGGGTAACACGGTGATTGATGCGCTTTATCTCGTTCTGGACAAGATTAAAAGCGACAAGAGTCTGCAGTCGGATATCAAAAATACGTTGTTGGAGAGCGGTCTGCCTGGTGAGAAGGTGGAGGATTATATGTCGCCGCTGACCAATAAGCGGAAGTTGGTACTGATTACCGGTCACAGGAGAGAGAACTTTGGAGATGGTTTCATTCATATGTGTAACGCTATTAAAACGCTGACGGTGAAATATTCGGAAGTAGATTTCCTGTACCCTATGTATTTTAACCCCAATGTGCGCAAACCGATTTAGGAGATCCTCGGTGAAGCTGTTGTTTCAAAAAATGTGGAAGATAAAGCTACCGCGACAAATATTCATTTTATTGAACCATTGGAGTACCTGCCCTTTGTGTACCTGATGAGTCAAAGTACCCTGGTACTGACCGACAGTGGCGGCATTCAGGAAGAAGCACCCGGATTGGGTAAACCGGTACTGGTGATGCGTAATACCACCGAACGCCCGGAAGCAGTGGATGCCGGTACCGTGAAACTAGTAGGTATGGATTACGACCTGATTGTTTCTGAAACCTCCCGCCTGTTGGATGATCAGGAGTATTATAGCTCTATGTCGCATGCCAATAATCCTTATGGCGATGGTCAGGCTTGTGAGCGGATCATACAATTTATTGGGGAGAGGTGATTTAGAATGAGCGAAATTTCTAAACTGAAATTATTTTTAAACACGATTCGTTACCTGAAACCTATTCAGGTTCGATATCGTGTTTTTTATTTTTTAAGAAAGAAACTTAGAGGATCTCTCAGAATAAATGATTCTAAAACGGTATATAAAATTACCTGTACGAGACTGAATCTTTTGCCTTCTATTTTTTCCAATTCAACTTATTTCTCAAATAATTCTTTTGAATTCCTGAACCTGCAACACAATTTTCCAAATAAAGTTGACTGGGATTTTTCTGGTTATGGTAGGCTTTGGACGTACAATCTAAACTATTTTGAGTTTCTATTGCAGAAGGATTTATCGAAAGAGGATGGAATAAAACTAATTGATGATTTTATTGATACAATTGATAAGAATCCCACCGGAATTGAACCCTATCCTTTGTCTCTTAGAATAATGAATTGGATTAAATTCATTGTATATCATCAAATAAATCCCGAAAAGTATAAGGATATTCTTTGGGCACAGGTTCAACTTCTAAAGAAACAAAAAGAGTATCACTTATTAGGAAACCATTTGTTGGAAAATGGTTTTGCTTTGTTGTATGGTGCGTATTTCTTTAATGATCGTGGCATTTACAATCAGGCTAAGAAGATATTAATAAAGGAATTAAACAGGCAGATATTAGATGATGGGGCGCATTTTGAATTGAGCCTCATGTACCATTCTTTGATGACTTACCGGGTTATGGATTGTTACAACCTGGTTATTTGTAACGATTTGTTTGATCAGGAATTGAAGTCGTTTTTCAAAGAAAAGGCTGAGCTGATGCTCTCTTTTTCACAAAAAATATCTTACCAAAATGGAGATATTCCTTTGATGAATGACGCGGCCAACGGTATTGCTCCATCTAATGAAGCTCTTTTTTCATACGCAGGGTCCTTAGGTCTTATTGTTCGAGAGTCTAAGTTATCTCACTCTGGTTATCGTAAACTAACAAATGAAATTTTTGATTTGTGTTTTGATGTGGGTGAAGTTGGACCAACGTACCAGCCTGGGCATGCTCATGCAGATACGTTATCTTTTGAATTGTACATACATAATCGCCCCGTTATTGTTGATACCGGTACATCTACATATGAGGTGAA
>JAAYIT010000112.1 GCA_012523295.1 Porphyromonadaceae bacterium
AGCTACTTCTGTCCCTACAATTCCCATTGCAGCACCGATATCTGCCTGTTTCAGCGCGGGAGCATCATTTACGCCATCGCCGGTCATTGCCACCACATCGTTGTGCTTTTGCCACGCTTTCACTATCCTCACTTTGTGCTCAGGTGCCACACGTGCATAGACAGAAATGTCTTTCACTCGATTAAACAATTCATCATCGCTCATTTTTTCCAATTCCGTTCCGGTGATGGCAATATCATTTTCAGTTATTATCCCGATTTCTTTGGCAATGGCAGTGGCTGTAATTTTGTGATCTCCGGTTATCATTACAGTGCGAATTCCGGCTGTCATACATTTTGCAACAGCATCGATCACTTCCGGTCGTGCCGGATCAATCATCCCGATTAATCCGATAAAAGTTAAACCGGTTTCCAGATTTTCAACACTAACAGGGGATGGAACTTTATCAATTTCTTTATATGCAACGGCTAAAATCCGCAATGCGAAAGAAGCCATTTTTTCATTGACTTGATTGATATTTTCAATGTCTTTTTTTGATATTTCTCTTATATTTCCACCATCCGAAATATGGGTAGAAATACTCAATATCTCATCCAAACCACCTTTTACATGTACGTAATATCGGTTTTTATCTATCCTATTCACGGTTGTCATCCGTTTTCTTTCCGAATCAAACGGAATTTCCGCTACACGTTCATATTCTTTCTCTAATGTATTTTTATCAATATTAAATTTCAACCCAACATCCAAAAGTGCTGTTTCTGTAGGATCACCCGATGTTTTGATTGCACCATTTTCAGTATTTAAATGCGCGTCGGAACAAAGTACCGCTGCTCGAATAAGCATTTTTTCTGATTCGCTGAGTTCTGAGTTTCTTTTTTGATCAATGATTGTGGTTTTGTTGTCTGAATAAATCTGTTGAACAGTCATTTTATTTTGCGTCAAAGTTCCGGTTTTGTCGGAACAAATCACTGTGGCGCATCCAAGCGTTTCAACTGAAGGCAATGTTCGAATTATGGCATTTTTATTTACCATTCGTTGCACACCGATAGAAAGTACAACCGTAGAAATAGCTGGTAATCCTTCCGGAATTGCCGCAACTGCCAAACTAACGGCAGTCATGAAAACCTCGAGAATATCGTTTTTGTATAGCAGACCTATTCCAAAAATTGCCGCACAAATAGCGATCGCAGCATATCCCAGAATTTTTCCCAATTGCTCCAAGCGAATACTCATCGGTGTTTCGGTAGAGTCCGTATGCTGAAGAAGTTTGGCGATTTTCCCAACTTCCGTACCCATTCCGGTAGCTGTAACCACACCTTTGCCCCGACCGTAAGTTACCATGCCGGTAGTAAATGCCATATTTGTCCTGTCGCCCAATGAGACTTCGGTGTTTTGAAGAATCTCAGTCTGTTTTTCCACCGGAACCGATTCTCCTGTCATAGAAGATTCTTGTATTTTCAGATTCACCGCTTCAATCAGTCGTAAATCGGCAGGCACAATATCTCCGGTTTCCAGTATTACAATGTCACCCGGCACCAATTCTTTGCTGTTAACCTCATCAATACCGCCGTTTCGTATCACTTTAGCCAAAGGCGAGCTCATATTCCTCAATGCCTCAAGCGATGACTCGGCTCTTTTCTCCTGAACTGCACCAATAAGCGCATTGGCAACAAGAATGGCAATAATTACCCAAGTTTCGAGCAACCCTTCACCGCTGAGTATTCCGGTAACTCCGGAAATAGCAGCCGCAATAAGCAAAATAATTATCATCACGCTTTTGAACTCCTCCAAAAACATTATGATAAATGATTTTTTCTTTTTAGATTCGAGTTCGTTCAGTCCATATTCTTGCTGTCGGTGAGAAGCTTCTTCGGTGGATAAACCCTCATTTTCATTGACTTTGAAATTTTTGAGAACCTCTTTAACGGGCTGCGAATAATGGTATTGTGTCATTAGGTGGGAAATAGAGAGTTTTTTATTAGAAAAAAAGGGTTCGATTACAATCAAAAGCAGATTGTAGTTGTTATATTCTGCGTTAATAGTAAAATCCCATTGATTAGAAAACAATAAAAAGGGAAAAAATGTTTTTTAAGTGAAAAATGTTTAACAATTAGATACAAATGTCAACACCGAAAACTCTAAATTAACAAGGAGATATGGAGTTTTAGAGAAAAAGAAATTTCTATTTCACAGAATATCAACATGTTGCAAAAATAATAAACAGAGAAAAACAAAAGATTTTTCATAAAAATAGATTCCCTGAGAAGACTTAAGTAAAATAATATCGATTAAAAGGAAGAAAATTGACCTTTAAAATTGATTGTGCATAGCTGAGAATTCTTACTTTTTAAAATCGGACTGATTTCTCTTTTTTACATTTTGATTACTAATTATTTTTAGGTAGTTTTGTAGATTGATTTCACTTAAATTGCATTTAATATAATTTAATCATAAATTTACAATATGTTTAAGAACAAAACCATCGTTTTCACATCAGGGACATTCGATATGTTTCATTATAATCACTTGAGAATGATAAACTATGCAAGAGCTTTGGCCGACATTTTGATAGTGGGTGTAAGCACGGATGAGTTGGTAATGAGCTACAAAGACAAGCCGGTTATCCCTTTTCAAGAAAGACTGCAAATTATCGAAGCATTGAAAACACCTGATATCGTCATTCCGCAACATACGCTTGATCATACGGAAATTGTAAAAAAACTCAATATCGATGCGTTTGTGGTAGGTGATGACTGGTGGGGAAAATACGATTATCTAAAAGACTTGGGCGTTGAAGTATTTTATTTCCCATACGGAATGGGTGTTTCTTCAACAAAAATCAAGGAATCTATCCACGACAGCTACGAAAATAAGCTAAAATCGCAACAACAAACCAAGCCAAAATCTGTGCTTCAAAAGAGAGAGAACAACAATAGTAAATGAATAAATTCGCACTTATAACCGGCGGGACTAAAGGCATAGGAAAAGCTGTGGCTGAAGTACTTGCAGACGCAAATTACAATTTAATTTTGACTTACGGCAACGATGATGAAACTGCCGCAAAAGTGCAAAATGAATTTAAAAACAGATTCAAATCAGACATTTTCTTTATAAAAGCTGATATTACCCAAGAAGATGCTATTACAATTATTGATAAATTTCTTACTGAAAAGAATATTCAAGTCAATTCTTTAATTTTCAATGCTGCAATTACTGCTCGCACACCATTTGAAGAGATAACTCAAAAGGAATGGGAGCAAGTGTTTTATGCCAATGTGCATTTCCCGGTATTTTTACTCCAAAAAATTATTTCAAAAATTGAAACAGGTGGAAATGTTCTGTTTACAGGCTCTTTGATGGGAATTTACCCCCATTCTTTATCGCTATCATACGGTGTTACAAAATCTGCCGTGCATTCATTAGTCAAAAACTTAGTGAAATATTTGGCTCCTTATAAGATTCGAATCAATGCAATTGCACCCGGATTTATTGACACTGAATGGCACAACACAAAATCTCCTGAATTAAGGAAAAGCATTGAAAGCAAAATAGCCGTAGAGCGTTTTTGCGATCCCTTAGAATTGGCAAACATTTACAAAACTACAATAGAAAATGGATATCTGAATGGCGAAATTATCACGGTGAGCGGCGGATATTCTTACAAATAAATGAACGAGAAAGACCCTAAGAGCGACTATTTGAAATCATTGAAAGCTCTTGAAACAGAAAATTATCTTGACCGGATTTTTTATCGGCCAATAGGATATAATATTGCAAAAGCAATAAAAAACACAGGAATTACTCCTAATGCCGTTACAATTATTTCGATTATTATTGGTGTTTCAGCCGGTTTTTTTTGGTGGCATTATCCCGGTAATTTGGGGTTTGCGGTACTTGGTATTTTAGCGCTTGTTTCAGCCAATATTTTAGATTGCGTAGATGGACAATTGGCAAGAATGACCGGAATTAAATCACAAATTGGACGGATTTTAGATGGACTTGCGGGTGATTTATGGTTTTTATCAATTTACATCGCATTCATTCACAGAATGAATATGCAATTCGATAGTTTGCCCTTTTCACCTTGGTTGTTCATTATTGTTGCATTTGTTTCTGCCGCCATGCATTGGAATCAGGCTTCTATCACCGATTATTACAAAACTCTTCACCTTTTATTCATAAGCAAAGAAAAAGGAGCTGAATTTGAAAATTCCTCAGACATAAAAAAACGGTACAAAAGCATGAAGCCGGGTATCAATAAACTGATTACTTGGGGTTATATTCAGTACACCGTAAATCAGGAACGACAAACACCGGAACTTCAGAAAATGATGAGACGTCTGAATGAAAAATATGGTGACGAAATACCCGGCGATATTCGTGAAGACCTTCGCCAAAAAAGCCTCAGCATTATGCCAAGGCTGAATATAAATACATTCAACGGTCGTTCGGTCATTCTGTTTTTTTCAATACTTACCGGTTTTATCTGGTTTTATTTTGTTTGGGAAATATTTATACTGAGTATCAACAGGATAATTCTGATAAAAAAACACGAAAATATTTGTAAAAATACGGCTGTTTAATCGTTTTTTCTGAATCACATATTTTTAGGATTCAATTCTATCACTTCCAAATTCTTAATCTCAGAATTATCAATTTCAAATCGGATAAGAGTCTGAACTTGATGAAATCCGTATTTCCCTGCAGAACCGGCATTAATGTGCAGTAAATCAAGAGTTTTATCGTATTGCACTTTCAAGATATGTGAGTGACCGGTTATAAAAAGTTTAGGCGGATTTTGATAAATTTCGGGAATTACTTGCCGATCGTATCTTCCGGGATACCCACCGATGTGTGTTATCCAAACATCCACCTCTTCACACTTAAATCGAAGATTTTTTGGAAAAAGTAAACGAATATCATGCCCGTCGATATTTCCCCAAACTCCTCTTACCGGTTTAAAAGCCTTCAATTTGTTCACCACTTCTATACTCCCCCAATCTCCTGAATGCCAAACCTCATCAACGTCTTTAAAATGTTTGAAAACTCGTTCGTCAAGCAAACCATGTGTATCGGTAATTAGTCCTATTTTTTTCATTCAATTATATTCTATTTTTATATTAAGGTCGTATGGAACACGCCATTAATCATTTCTTTAGGTTTAAGACTTGTCTTAAATGGCTGTTTCATATTCTGAAATTCAATTGAAATTTGAACATAAAGATAGATTAATTTTACTTAATTCTTCGTGTTTTACAAAAAAAACATCTTGACTTGTGGATTCCGGTTTTCATTCATCTGCTAACTTCTCTTAGAAGATGGATTTAGCAACGCGCGGAACATCGTAACTCTTTGAACGACTTTAAATGTATATTTATCAGATTGAAATTCTGTATTGAAAATCATGAATTCAACACATTCAAGTCGATATCCGAAAAAACTCATGGCACATCTGTCGCTGTAAATAGAACCATAGCGGGTTACACATTTTAGCTCAACTATTTGCCTTCAGCTACACCATGCAGAGCAATGAGTACCGGAGTAATCAATTTCTTCGGTTGAGGTCACCTTATGGTATTATTTTTGAAAAATTTTTCATTGTTTTTAAATTATTTTTTCTAAAATTTTTGTAGTTTGAAAAATAGCAGTATCTTTGCAACACTTTTGAAAAAACAAGGGCGTTTAGCTCAGCTGGTTCAGAGCACTCCGATAAATCGGAGGGGTCGACAGCAACTAAAGAATCCTTGATATAATAAAAGGGCGTTTAGCTCAGCTGGTTCAGAGCACTCCGATAAATCGGAGGGGTCGACAGCAACTAAAGAATCCTTGATATAATAAAAGGGCGTTTAGCTCAGCTGGTTCAGAGCATCTGCCTTACAAGCAGAGGGTCGGCGGTTCGAATCCGTCAACGCCCACAAAGTTAAAGTCGAATGTAGAAATATGTTCGACTTTTTTAATTTCAGCCATTTATGTTTTACGCGTACATTCTATTCTCTGAAAAATTGGGTATTTACTATGTCGGCTCCACAGGAAATCTTAATGACCGACTCAAACGACACAACGAAGGCAGAAGTAAGTTCACAAAGCCTGGCGTACCGTGGAAGTTGGTTTATCAAAAAGAATTTTCAACAAAAAGTGATGCGTGTAAATTTGAAAAGCATATCAAAGCACAAAAAAGCAGAAAATTCATAGAGGAATTGATACAGAGCGTTTAACTCAGCTGGTTCAGAGCACTCCGATACATCGGAGGGGTCGGCGGTTCGAACCCCGATTTTATCGGGATGTCATACTTCCATCCGTCAACGCCTACCTGAAAATCAGGAACTCAAGATAGAATCTTAGTTCCTGATTTTTATTTGCCACAATTTGTCTACAAATGGTTTTAGTTGGGGTAAAAGACACAACCGTTTCACCTCGCTTAAAAGTGCGTAACTTCACGCACCTCAGTCAATATGCAACGCCCAAAAAGTGGCTTGCAGCGATTTCTCATCTTTCTTACAAAAACTTTTCGTCTTTGTAAAAGCTTCACACCCTGTTTTTCTTAAAATTCTCCGCTTGTTCAAAAATCTCCACATAAACCTCGTCGCGCTCTACGGGCGGATAGTTGTACTCATCGAGCAATAAAATCAATCCTACTTTCAGCGCCGATTTTATATCTTCCCGCTTATTCCAATCGGGGTAGCGCGCCTGACTGTCCACCAATTCTTTCACCTTTTTCGCAAGTTCTATCATTTTATCGTCGGGATAGGTAAAATCGTATTTCCGACAAAGTTCGAGCAAAATATCGTAAAAAGCTTTTTCTTCAAAATCAATTCCCAACTCTTCGCCTGCCGAAAATTCTTTGTGAACGTCCCAAATCAAATCGGTAAGAGCATTCGCCATCTCTTCATACACCTCGCTTCGCAAAATATCGTTGGCGGAACGATCGTTGTAGCGGTCAACCAACTGCTGCATCCGGCGACTGAAATCAATTCCTTTCACCCGATTTACCTTTCGCAATTCCCCGATTGCCTTTGCCAATAGTTTTTGAAGCAATTTTATCTTGGTGTTGGGCAACTTTATCTTATCAATTTTTGCCAAATAATCTTCATCGAAAATATCTTGCTCTTTCTCGGCTTCCTCGCCAATTTTCAAGATTTCTTCCACTCCGTCGCTCTGCAACGCGTCTTCAATCATCTGCCGAACGCGGGCATTCATTTGAGCCGTGTCGGGCGCATCGCCTTTGGTCAATTTGAACACAATAGAACGCACCGCCAAGTAGAAATGGATATAATCGCGCTCGGCTTGCGAAATCTCATCGCTTCCCACACAAATGTCGTAAGCGGCTTTCAATCGCTTTACGATATCCATAAAGCGGGTTTCAACATCTTTGGTTTGCTGGGCAAATTCAGCCGCCATATTCAGCGTGTGAAGTTGTTCCAACGTGGAACCGTGGAAATAACCCGAATTATCAAATTTATGAAACAACCGGTGAAGCAAATCCAAATGGTCTCTGACAATAACCAACGACTGCGCAATTTCCTCAAAATTGTCGCTGTCGGTTTTGTTGTATTTCGCCAAAGCCAAATTCATTTGCTTTTTAATGCCGATATAATCCACCACCAACCCTTTGTTTTTGCCCTCAACCTTGCGGTTTACGCGCGAAATAGTTTGAATAAGATTGTGTTGTTGAATGGGTTTGTCTATATAAATCGTATCCAAAAAAGGCACATCGAAACCCGTAAGCCACATATCTACCACAATGGCAATTTTGAAGTTGGATTTCTCGTTTTTGAACTGCCTGTCAAGTTCTTTCCTGTCCTCTTTCGTTCCCAATAAATCATAAAGCTCTTTCGGGTCGTCTTTATCGCGGGTCATCACCATCTTAATGCGCTCAATGGGTTTGAGTACACGCTTTTCACTTTCAGACAGCAAGACGCCTTCCACAGCTTCACGCACCTCGTTCCATTCCGGACGAAGCGTCACAACACGCCGGAACAAATCGTACGCAATCTCCCGGTTACTGCACACAAACATCGCTTTTCCTTGCAGTGTTGAACCCTCTGAAAGTCGCTTTTCGTAATGCTCCACAAAATCTTCCGCTACATTCTGTAATCGTTTTGCATCGCCGAGAATCGCATTCATTTGGGCAGTTTCTTTCTTGCTTTTGTCAATCTGGTATTCGTTGGCTCCCGCTTCGGCAGCTTCTTCGTAATAACGCTCAATTTTCTCTAACTCGCTGTTGTTCAACGCCACTTTGGCGGCTCTGCCTTCATATACAATGCGTACGGTAATCTCGTCGCGTACCGATTCGGTCATGGTGTAGGCATCTACCACAAGACCAAAAACATCGAGCGTGGCATCAATCGGTGTCCCCGTGAAACCCACGTACACGGCATTTGGCAACGAATCGTGCAGGTATTTGGCAAAGCCGAACGATTTGGTAACACCGTACTCGGTAACACGAATTTTCTGGTCGAGATTTACCTGACTACGGTGCGCCTCGTCCGATATGCAAATCACGTTGTTGCGCTCGGTAAGCAATTCGGTGTCTTCGGTAAATTTATGAATGGTAGTCAAGAAAACACCGCCGCTCTGTCTGCCTTGCAGTTTTTCGCGCAAATCGGCACGGCTTTCCACGCTTTGCACCACTTCGTCGCCTATAAACGTTTTGGCATCTGTAAATTGAGCCGATAGCTGGTCGTCCAAATCGTTGCGGTCAGTTATCAGTACAATGGTAGGGCTGGCAAAATGCTCACTTTTCATCAACAGGCGGGTCAGGTAAAGCATCGTGAAACTTTTTCCGCTTCCCGTGGCTCCGAAGTAGGTTCCTCCTTTTCCGTCACCAAGCGGTTTTTGTGCCGATTTTATATTTTCGAACAAAGCCCGCGCGGCATAATATTGCGGATAGCGACACACGATTTTCAACTCGCTTTTTCCGCTGTCGGGAAAATAGATAAAATTGCGAAGAATATCCCTGAAACGCTTTTTGTCGAACATTCCCTGTACCAACGTAAACATGCTGTCGATTCCATCCATATCTTTTGCTAAGCCTGCAATGCGGCGCCACGCATAATAAAACTCGTAAGGGGCGAAAAAAGAGCCGGCTTTGTTGTTTACGCCGTCGCTGATTACGCAGAAGGCGTTGTATTTGAAAAGTTCGGGAATATCGCGTTTGTAACGAATGGTCAGTTGTTTGTAGGCATCGTGAATAGTGGTATTTTCGTCGATTGCCGTTTTAAATTCAAACACCACCAACGGCAAACCGTTTACATATACAATTCCGTCGGGAATCCGCTTCTCGCTTCCCGTTATTTCCAACTGATTTACAAAGCGGTAGATATTGCGGTCGGCGGTGTCGTATTCCGATTTTTTCTCTGCCACTACCGATATAAGTTTTTCCTTGTCGCTTTGGACTTGCCTCTCTAATCCCTTGTAATCAATCAGTTGAATATAAATATCTTTTTGTGTGCGGTCTTCCCGTTTTAGGATAAATCCATCGGAAAGCATCTGCATAAATCGCTTGTTGCTTTCGTACAAATCACTTACGGGAAGCGATTTAAGTTGTAGCACAATGGCGCGGGCTTCGTTTTCGGTCAGCCCTTCCGCACTGTATTGCGAAAGCAAAAACCGCGACAAATCCTCCTCAATCAGCACATCGTCCGTAGAAATCCGCTGAATTTCAGCGCCAAGCGTGTGCAGATACCCTTCTTGGTGCAAGAGTTCGATAAAGCTTTGTTCGAGTTTGGATTCGGTGAATTTCATAGGGATGTACTTCTTTTATTTAACTAAACTAATTCTTGCATTTCATCTGGTATTTGAATACTTTCTTTATAAGCCTTAATATTTGAGTAATTGTAATACTTATCATATAAATTCTTTATCAAGAAAATATTTATTACAGATATCACTAATGGACTTATAATAGATAGTGCAGAACTGTTCATCAATTTATTTATAACATTGCTTTTTGTATTTATTTCTTCATTAGTGAAAAGTGCCCAGACTATACTTAAAACAAGCAAGACTGCGAATACTATCACCCAAATCCAAGTATTTCTTCTCCATTTTTTTATTTGATTTTTAACGAACAAATCTCTTTTTATATTTCTTATTTGGTTTTCTTTTTTAATATTATCCTTCTTTAGTTGTTCGATATTATCATCCTTTCGTTTAATTTTTTCTTCAAATTTGATTTCTTTTTGTCTTAGCTTTTCATCGAATTCATTCTTAGAAATTTCTATTTTTTTTTCGAATTGCTTTTTATTTTTTTCTTCAATCTCTATTTTGTGTTTTTGTATTTCAGTAATAGAATTCGCTAGTCTGTTAACTACATTTTCAAGAGCTTCGGCCCTTTGTCTTTCAATTTCTCGTTGCTTATTGGCTTCTTCTTTTACAGCATTATTAAATTTGACAACATCAATACTCGCTAATTCATTTAATTTTTCAATATCTTTAATCTGTCCATTTGCAATTCGCGACGAAAGTAGAGATACGTCTTTGTCCGTAATGTCTGAATTCTTATATTTCTGAATATTCTCGTCAAGTTCCTTAATTATTCTTGATTTCGGTAAGGCTTTATTAAGCGTGTATGCGACTAAGGAAGTCAGACCCATGTCGACAATTTCATCGTTTTCAAGTGCTTCTACCGCTGGTGAGCTTAACCAAAGTATATTAAGCAAATCGTCAACTTTTATTGTTTCGGGCAATCCATTATAATTGTTTTGGTTCAAAACTGAATTTATACCCTCGTTCTCGTAATCATGTGAGATTGCATTGTTAACAAACCAACATTTTATTTTTTCAAAATCATGAACATTCTTATTTCCTCTTTTTTCCTTAACGTAAGTTATACAAAGAGCATCATGTAGGGCTGATTTTTCAGAACTACGCAATTGTTTTAACAACTTAAATTCATTGCTAAATTTTGCTTTGTTTCTATATGATGTTGTATTCGGAATTACATTTATTCCGAAATTTTCAATTTGTTTCTCCAAATTATCCGCTATTCTTTCCAAATCGGCTCTTGAATAATTAAGTCTGGTACAGGCGTTATAAATATCTTCTTTATTGACATATTTTTGAATTATTGTATTGTTAAAATACTCAGCTTTATAGTTTAATAAACCTTGTGTTTCTTCTATTGTATCAATAAGAACATGAAATTTGTAACCTAACGTCTTCCCAACATCCAATAACTTTCTACAAGTATGAGTTGACTCGGGTGTATTCAGGTCTAATAAACTTACTATAAAATTAGTATCAAACAATAAAATAACATCTGCTTTAATATCGGTTGGTTTGTAATCTAAATAGCTAGTCAGAATAGCACCTAAATATATGCTTTTAATTTGCTCATATATTGCATCAGAGAAACTCTTAAAATACTCTACAAATTTAGCTTCAATGATATAATTATCCCCATTGTATTGTACTGTACTTGAGAGATATTGTGATAACCCAATCTTGTTTTTTTCTATAAATCTAATTATACAATCTTCATTTTTATGATCTAATTTATTAGCTTTACAAAATTCCTTAAATAAAGTTTGTAATGACCTTATATCTTTTTTGCTTTTTTCTAATTTTTCATCATACTCATCAAAAATATAATTTTGTATCCAAAAACTATCATCATTATTCAACACAAAGAGTTGTTCCTTACTATTAATTTCTTTTGCAATAAGCTTCAATATATTTCGCAAAACTGGTATTGGAATATCAATGGCATAGACTTCCTCCACAACAGATTTTATTTCAGTAATACTTTCACCTTTATATTGACCCTGATTGTTCATTCTGTGAAGCCCTTTTTTCACAATGGGTACAAATAAATCGAGAGGCCCATTTGATAGTGTACTTGAGCTTCTTATGTGAGCCAAAAGGCTATATGTTACTGCTCTTTTATTGTAATCTGTACTCATGTTATCATTTATTTCTCCCCATCTTCGCCAACAACAAAGATAGTAATTTATTTAACTTCTGATTTTCTAATTCAATGACTTTATATTGGTTTCTTATAATTGATTTTTTCACCTCAAAATCTTGAAGTATATTAATATTTGGCAACATTATTTCCTGTATATCAAGGTGTGGTATTGTTAATTGATTTTGAACAGACCCTGAACCTTCAAAATCTAATCTACTGAGATATTCACAAAGAAAACTCACATAAAATTCTTGAAACGGGGTTATAACTATCAATCTTACAATTGGCACAAAAGGCTCGTCCCTTAAACAACAGTAACCAATTGTTCCTCTTGCCGAAATAGTAATACTTTTTTTATTTATTACTGCTTTGTTTGTAAAGCCATAAAGTCCTTTATTCACAAGACCATTTGAAAATATTGGAATTTGACATTTTTCAGTCTTTATTTCTGAAAAGACACTAGGCTTATCTCCACCTGCTTTTATATCTGCAACTTCCCCAATCGTTCCCCATCTCCATCCTTCCGGCAAATTTTCGGGGTCAATATCATCCACAAAATACTTTCGGTAGAGAGCTTGGGCGGTTTCTTCTAACTTTTGGCAAAGTTTTTCGTTTAGGGTTATTCGGCGTTGCACGGCGTTGTATTCGTCAACTATTTCTTGCTGCTTTTCTATGCTTGGTACGGGAAGTTGTATTTTGCAGAAATCGTCCCAACTTAATCCGCCCCTTACATCTCCATCTGTATAAAACCAAGCATTTCTATCAAATTCGGCACGCTTAAACCACATCATGAGGTATTCGGGCAATAATATTTCGGTATTAATAATCTCAAAAACATCATAAGCCGGTGAAACAATAAAGTTAGTTTTACTTTCAGAAATTGCAATCGGAATTCTGTAATCTCTTCCAACGTGCATTCTGTTACAAGCAAACTGATTCTGTTTTACTAATTTGTATCTGCTCAAATCCGTACCCACCACATTGGCTACCGACGGCATAAAAAACTTGTTAATGTTTATTCCAAGCAATTCAGTAACCGCCAAATCGGTGTTTCGTGTATCCACCAACTCTATATAGTCGCCTATGGGTTTATAGTTTTTCTGCATATTTGTCGGTGGTTTTGTAAGCTTGATATGGATTGTTAATGTTTTGTGGATATTTTAGTTCAAGTTTCCCTTGTTTTAACATCATATTTAATACTTCATTTTTCAAATAATTTTCTGATTTACCTAAGATTTCAGCCAACTTTTCTTTTGAAGTATATTGGTCTTTACAGATAGTCATTATTATTCTTTCCAACTCAGGTCTTTTTATTCTTTTGGGAAAAATCTTTGAGGTGGCAAGGTTTGTATCAGAGGTGGCAAGGTTTTGTTTATCTGAGGTGTCAACCCTTCTCTTGGCTAAGGTTGCAACCTTAGGTTTTGAGGTGGCAATCTTTCCGTCAGAGGTGGCAAGGTTCGTATCAGAGGTAGCAAGGTTTATATCAGAGGTGGCAAGGTTTTGGGTATCCTCTTTTCTGTCGGAGGTTGCAACCTTTGAGGTGTCAACCTTTCCGTCAGAGGTGTCAACCTTTCGTTTTATCTTGTAGGTTGTCCATCTTCCGTAATTATCCGATTCTAAATAGCCGTTGACACACATTTTTTTTAGCATTGCTGTTATATAAAATATTCATCATTCAAGCCAAAAAGGTTTAGTTGTTTCTCTTTCATTACATATCAATTTTATAACCCAAATTATCAAAAACTTTAAACAACTCTTCTCTCGAAGTACGTTCTGCTACCAAAAGTTCCTTTATTTCAGTTTGTAGATTCTTCATTTTCTCATCAAAATCAATCTGTTCATCCCTGTTGACAAACTCGATGTATTTGCTCGGAACTAATGAGTAGTCATTTTTCTCAATCTCTTCTTTATGGGCAGAATAGCAATATTCGGGAATATTTTGGTAAGTTGAGTCTGTCGACACCTGCCATTGGTGGTAGGTTTTGGCAATTCGCTCAATATCTTTTTCAGAAAACTGAATGTACTTCTTCTCGAAAGGTTCGCCCAATTCTCGTAAATCCATAAACAGGATTTCGTTTTCCCGCTCTCGGTAATTTCTTTTTTCGTTACCGACTTTTCTTGTTGTAGCTTTTTTATTTTTATTTAATATCCAAAGCGTTACACTAATATTGGTAGTGTAAAACATATTTTGCGGTAAAATCAAGATGGCTTCAACCAAATTGTTTTCAATCAGCTGCTTGCGAATTTTATATTCATCGCCACCACCGCTCAACGCGCCGTTGGCGAGTAGAAATCCCGCCACGCCGTTGTCCGAAAGTTTGGACGCCATATTGAGTATCCAGCCGTAGTTGGCATTGCTTTTGAATAGCTCTTCGTAGCCTTTCCAGCGGGCATCGTCCAAGAGTTCGTTTTCTGCCCGCCAGTCTTTTTGGTTAAACGGAATCTCATAGTATATTGGGTTCGACTTTTTTGTCGTATATTAAGAATTCAGACTGTAAAACAACTCTTCAACCCGCCAATTATTCTTTAAAAGATTTCATTCTTATGTGTTTAATAAAAAAAAGTAGTATATTTGCACTCATTTTAAAAACTACAATATTTATAATCCATAAGTTAATTTTGTCATGCAAAACAAAGGACTTGTCATAACATTTGCAGTTACACTTGCGCTCGTTAGTTTGTTCTACTTATCGTTCAATCTGGTAACGATGCGATACGAAAACATAGCTGAACAAAAAGCTGAAGCTGCAAAAAATGCATTTTTGCAAGAAATCCAATCCGATACTGAACTATCTCCAAGAGATCGAAGTATCAAACTTGATAGTGTTGGGGGTGAAGCATACTACAATTATATCGATTCGGTAGGAAAAGAAAAGGTATATTTAGGATACACACTCAAACAAGCAAGAGAAAAAGGAGTGAATTTAGGTCTTGACCTGAAAGGGGGGATGAACGTTACGTTGGAAATTTCAGTACAGGAAATTATTCGCGCGCTTTCAAACTATAACACTTCGCCCAATTTCAATCGTGCCATTGAAATGGCAACTGAAGCTCAAAAAACAAGCTCAGGTACGCCTTATCTGGATTTATTTGTGAAAGCTTACACCGAAATTGACCCGCAAGCTAAATTATCAACGATTTTCAGTACGTTTGAAATGAAGGACCGCATCTCGTTAACTACTTCAAACGAAGAGGTAGTTAGAATCCTAAGAGCTGAAATAGATGGTGCTATCAACAACTCTTTCAATGTATTGCGTACACGTATTGACCGCTTTGGGGTAATTGCTCCGAACCTTCAAAAATTAGAAAACACAGGCCGAATCTTGGTTGAACTCCCGGGTATCGATGATCCTGAACGTGTTCGAAAACTCCTCCAGGGATCGGCAAGCTTAGAGTTTTGGCCAACTTACGAACTGAGCGAAATTCTCAACAACCTGATTGAAGCAAATACCATTCTTGCCAATCTGAATAAAGC
>JAAYIT010000113.1 GCA_012523295.1 Porphyromonadaceae bacterium
AGCTCATAATTGATTGGCAGCAACTCCTGCCTGCCAATAGCAAAGCAAACGGTCTATAAATCTCAATGAAATTTATAGACCGCTATTTTTTGTGCTTTGAAAGACGGCGGATTTGGGATGCTTACAATCAAGTCAACGACCTCATCTAAACTACCTACTTGTAATTCGGACTGAGCAACTGTAATGGTTTGATCGGCTACAATGGTTAAGGATTTGATGGCATACGTAACCGAGCCGTTACTCTCGCTAACAAATATTAAGTGAATTTTCTCACCCACAGGAATGAAACCGTAATGTTCCGTGAAAAACTTTTCAGTTTTGTCATAAACATCCAATTGAGCTAACAAGTTATTTTGACCTTCATACGCAATGAACACGCCGGAATTATCTCCATTGTATCCGGTTGGTACCACTACTTTTATTTGAGTTTTTGGACCTTCGTAATTCCAGAAAATATCTATGTTTGTCCAGCCGAAACGGTTGTTGAAAATCTCATAATTTTCGTTTGTTGTTTTCATACCCGCTGCTTCACCCACCTCTACTTCTTCATAAACAAGATTTCCGGTTTCATCATCGATAATGCCATCCCAAAGTTTCATTTCGGGATTGACACCGCCCGTAAGCGATCCGGGTACTGTAATATTGTGAGACACTCCGGGTAATTCCTTATTCCCTTGCCTAATCTCGATACTGTATTGCCCTCCGGTAATAAGCGGTCTGGGCTTTCGGGCATCTTTATCAAGTCCCATCACAGGCTTGTTGGTTACCACCATGTTTCCTCTATCGTAAATTTCAATGAACGTCAATTCAACTTCGCCCTCTACCGTATTGCCTTTATCATCCACCAAACTGTTGCCGTTGATAGTCAGTACGGCTCCATTTTTGGACTTAAATACAATGCCATCTTCGGCCTTGAAAGTTTTTGTCTGCGTGATGTTTTTCAGCGCTTTGTTTATTAAGTTATCATACTGTGCCTTGGTAGGCGGTCTAAATGGATCCGGTTCATTATTGTTATTCTTACAAGCTGTCATTATGGCGACAACGGAGAATATTGCCAATAGGCTTTTGAAATAATTCTTTTTCATAATCGTAATTTTTAAGTTTTACCCATTTTCAGGTTTTTTTATTTTTAATTTAATGAGAATGCGTAAAACGGTTAGTAATTGTTGTTTTTATTGTGGATTTCGAAATAAATAAAAATGCTTTATATTAAAGAAAACGAATGAATAAACTTACAAATATTATCGTTTTATTAGTTCAGTCCATTTACGAGTGCAACTACTTGATTAAGCGTACCTACCATCAATTCCGTATCAACAATGGTAATGGCTTGATTAGTCTCGATAGTTACAGATTTTATGGCGTAAACCGCTGATCCGTTACTTTCGCTTACAAACACCAAATGAAGTTTCTTACCCACGGGAACAAAACCGTAGTGCTCCGTAAAATACTTATCTTCACTGTGATAAACATCCAATTGTGCCAAGGCGTTTTTTTGATCATCAAATACCGCGTACACAGCCGAATTATCTCCATCATATCCATTAGGAACGTTCACTTTTATACGAGTTTTCGGTCCGTCGTAGTTCCAGAATTTGTCGATGTTGGTCCAGTCAAAACGATTATTCAAAACAGAATAATTAACCATATCTTCCCCTTTCTCAATACCTGCCCGCTGATCGTTTTCTTCTTCGTACACCAAATTACCGGTCTCATCATCGATAATACCATTCCAAAGCACCATTTCATGATCAACTCCGCCTGTATGCGAACCCTTTATTTTTATATTGTAGTAGCACGATGGATACAATTTTTTATTTCCTTGTTTGATTTCAATGTTGTACTGTCCACCGGTAATAAGTGGTCTTGGGTCATTGGTATCTGGATCAAGTCCCATCACCGGTTTGTTGGTTACCACCATATTACCTTTATCATAAATTTCTATAAATGACATGGCTACTTCACCTGTTACCGGATTGTTTTCTTCATCCATTAAGCAATTCGCCGGAATGTTTAGAACAGCGCCTTTGTCCGATGTAAAAGTAATGCCTTCTTCGGCTTTAAAGGTTTTAGTTTGAGTAAGATTTGTTAACGCTTTATTTCTCAATTCATTGAACGCAGCCTTTGTAGGTGGTTTGATTTTTTCAGGCTGATTTTCGTTTTTGTTACAAGCTGCTAAAATTGCAACTATTACCATTAGAACAACTAAGTTCTTAAAATAATTTGCTTTCATAATTTTAGTTTTTTATAGATTAATTAAATAATACGTGTTGAGTAATTCCGTTTTTCTATTCTACTTTTGAGTAAAATCAATCAATTTTGATTATTTACTGGGTTTTTATATAGAACTATTTTAAATAACGCCATTTACATATAAGATTAAAAAAATGACCAAAACGCAACTCGCACAAACGTTAAATAATGTCAATCAACTCTGATAGTGCACATTACGAAGGAAAATATATTTCTACTTTGAACAATTTTTATAGAGAATGCGTATTTCGAAGAGAAAAAATTGATCTGAAAATTGAGAATCTGAAAAGAAACAGTTGATTTAAAACAAAAAAAAAACGACTTAATGTCGTTTTTTTTTGATTGTTATTTCAGTTGAATTCTGAACCCAGGACTCTCCCGATTAATCGGGATGCTATACTAAAGATGTTATTGCAAATTATGCAGTAAATTTTCAATATATTTTCTTGATTTTTGACTTTTAATCTCCTTTTCTCTCTTTTCGGCAGATGCTTTGTCTACATAGTTTTCTATATACACTAACT
>JAAYIT010000114.1 GCA_012523295.1 Porphyromonadaceae bacterium
AGTTATTTGAATGAGTTTTGCTACAAATTTAACCGTCGTTATTTTGGTGAAAGCCTTTTTGACAGGCTTATGATAGCTTCTGTTACATATAAAAACTCATTTGGGTAATATTGCGGATATTCATTTTAAAAAATTATTTACAAATTATTACGAATGAATAAGTTAAAAATAATCAATACTGACTGTCTAAAAATTGCCTGTAGGACAATTCCTAAAATAACCCCCCGGATTTATCTGGAGGTGAAAGATCAAAGATATGGCAAATCTCTGTAGGAGTTTCCCCAAAAATCAGTATTAGGAAACACTTATAGTGATTACTAACCCCAATTAAAATTGGGGAGCTTTTCCGGCCTTTGGCGGATTATGCAACGTAAACTTCTACGAAGTTAAAAAAAACGACCTCATAGTTGACTGCAAACTATAAGCAATTGTATGTCAGCAACATATTTTGCGTATTGATACTTTTATCGGTCAGTAATGAAAAATAATATAAAAACAGACTACAATTTTCAATAGAGGTTTAAAGGCAGGCGCTGAGGAAAGAGAAAAAAACCGGGAAAAATTAATGTGTTTATTCGGAATTTCCCAACTCGCTATCCTCCTGTAAAGCTTCATTTTCAGAGTCTTCCGCAACTTCTTCTTTGCTCTCCACCTCCGCATCATCAGCTGACTCCGATTTGGCTTTTTCTTTGCTTACAACTATGCTTAGTTCGTAGAGCAAATAGAGCGGAGTTGCGACTAAAAGCATGGTGAAAGGATCGGTGGTAGGGGTAATAAATGCCGCTAAAATAAGTACGCCGACAAAGGAGTATTTCCTAAATTTACGTAGCATTTCTTTGTTTACCAGCCCGATTTGTGAAAGCAGAAACACTACAACAGGTAATTCGAAAGCAATTCCCATAAAAAACACAAGCAATGCTAATGTATTCATATAGGATTGGATAGAGATCTGATTTACAATGGTTTCAGATACCTGATAGGTACCAAGAAATCGGAGAGTAAAGGGGAAAATAACAAAATAACTGACGGCAGCGCCTAAATAAAAAAGGAATGATGAGGATAAGAATATTTTTCCGACACTCTTTTTCTCATTTGGATAAAGTGCGGGCTTGACAAATTTCCAAGCTTCATAGAGGAGATAAGGCACTGTGATAATCACCGCTATTATCAGCGACGAAATCATGTGTGTCATGAACTGACCGGAAAGTGTGATATTAATCATCTGAATTTGGAAAGAGTCCGGACATAGACCGGGCATTTTCACCAAATCAGCCAAAAAACACAGGAAACGATACGTGTGAAATTCTGAAGTAAGAGGAGGCAGTATGACTTTATTAAATATAAAATCCTTGAAACCAAAACAGACAATAACTAAGACCAAAAGCACACCAAGACTCCGGAGCAATGTCCAACGCAGTACCTCCAAATGATCCCAAAATGAGCTTTCAAACCCTAAACTTGATTTTTTATTCGAACTCATCTCTTACTCCTTCTTAGAAAATAAGCGTCCGAATTATTCTATATCTTTTTTGATTTCTTCGTCAACGTCTTTCAGTCCTTTTTTGAAACTGCTCACCCCTTTCCCAAGTCCTTTCATCAGTTCCGGGATTTTTTTACCACCAAAAATAAGCAGAACAACCAAAGTTATTAAAATAATTTCAGGAGCTCCAAGTCCGCCAAGAAATAACATAGTCTTTAACATAGCAATAAATATGATTTACGATTTTAGATTGACTGCAGAAGGTTAAAAAAACATCTAACATTCACTTACAGATTTCTCAATTGAATTTATAATTCTAAAGTACAAATATAAGAATTAAAAAACAAAATTTTTTTCTTTCAAAATAAAGTTTTCAAACATTAACATTCAAAAGATTCGAATTAAACAAAGTATTGTTAGTTTTCCTGACTTTCATCCACAGCTATTATTCCTTGTACATTTCTGAAGTTGTAGCGAGTCAATGATTGATCGGACTCAAAGCCTACTGCTGTAATAATCCTTGTAGCTTGGGTAACACGAATAAATTTATCGGAATATATACGCTCTTGTTGTTCGTCCCAATAGAGCAGGTCAGTTTCAAACATTTCCCCTTTCAGATTTACCGCTTTCACATCTTTTTCAAACTCCCAAAGTCTTTTATAATCATAATATCGTGCTTTACTACTCTGAAAATTCGCATCAATTACTAAGACTTCATCAAATCGTTCAAAATACAATCCTTTTGGAAAATCCCAATATGGTTCTGAAATCCTGTCATATACATCCATCTGATCGGTATATATCCGGTATCGGGTAATGCCTGAGTCTGAAATCACTGTAGTAATCTTTGAGGCTGAAAGTCCCGGCATCGCGCTACGGTCTTTCACGGCATCAATTTTCACAGTTTCATCCTTTGTAGTGCAAGACATTATCCCAAAGAAAAGAACAACCACCCAAAAGGCGGTTGTAACAATATTTTTATTTTCGGGAAATTTCATTAATTAAAGTTTCGGTTTAAAGAACCAGATTTCATCAATTGATGCACTCAGCGTAAATTTCAAATAATCTTCACGCAACGATGTCGAGGTTCCTATTTTACCATATTCCAGCGCTGTGTTTATCCAACTCTTCCCGGTACGAGTAGGAATGCCAACTCCAAAACTGACAACAAAATCATTCGGTTGAGCCTGATTATCAACCTTGTAGTATTGGTTTGAGGTATTGAATCCTACACGGTATTTGAGCCGATCAGAGAGCTTTCTGCCGCTCGGATTAATCATATATTCTGCTCCGACCGCTATTTTTGTTCGGTTCAAAAGCGAGTCTTTTTTATTAAAGAATAACACATCACCCCAGTTTTGTTGTAAAAAATCGACACCTACAGTCAGCTTCTTATCAAAAGTGTAATTTATCCCGGCTCCAATCACTTGTGGCAGTTCAAACCCCTTATTCAAATTTGTCGTATCTCTATTCAACTGCGAAGTAAAAGTACCCTTTAGTTGAGATTTATTTTCATAAATTACTCCTAACGAGACGTGATGTTTTTCCGCAAACGTGTTGTACAACTGCAATCCATATCTAAAACGCACATCTGAAACTTTAAGTGAGTTTTTATAATGGGAAGAAGGAAAAATATTTTTGCTGTAAACCAATGAGCGATCATTTTTCGCATCACCAAACATGTAATAGGTATTAACTCCTAACGCAATGTGGTTCAAAAACTTAACTGACAAGCCTCCGTAAAGCTGAGACACACCACCGCTTCCATTGTACGAACGAATATATCCGACTTTTCTGGGATCACCAACTGACTGAGGAATCTGAATAGAGTCAGATTGATAAAAATTGTATCCCACGAAAGAATACGGCAACAAGCCGGCACTAAATCCTAACCATTTTGAAACCGGGAAACGCAGTGTCAGGTATTCCAGATTAGCGTTAAAAGTCTGACTCGAAGAGTTATTATCAGAAAATCGGGAATATCGAGTTCCGGCACCAACATCAAACATAAAAGTCAAACTGTCAACACTTGAATGCGATGCGGGATTAAGCACGTTAATCGTATTTTTAGAGCGATTTCCTATCCCTACTCCACCCATTCCACGCAATTCCGTAGCTTCTCCTTCGGACAATTCACCAAAGCCAAATACAGTGTATGGAGAATTTGTATTATTCTGACCAACAGCTAATTGTGCTGCACTAATCAGTAAAATGACTGCAATAAATATATTTTTGTTTAGCATTAAATATTTTTCAGCTGATTTATCTTTCTAAAGTCGAGTTATTTTGAATGTGCAAAGATGGCACATTTTAATTTCTTGTGAAAATTATATTAGTTTTAGCCCGTTAAAAAATCTGAAAGAGTACAAGTGAGTAAAAAGGGAAAGGGCTATTTAACAATCCAAAAAAGACGTCTTATTTCACAAAGATGCTTTATAATTAACTAAATTCTTCTCTTTTTATTCTATTTTGCTGATAAATTATGGCGCGTATTATCATTTTTTCACTCTATCAGGTATTACTTGAAGAGATCTTGCATTACTTTTTTTACAGCTAAATAAAAAAATCACAATATCATCTTTTCAATCGGAATTACCAATATTCCTTCTGCTCCTAAGCTTTTTAATTTTCCGATGATATCCCAAAATCCTTTTTCACTGATAACAGCGTGGAGCGAACTCCAGCCTTCCTTTGCGAGAGGCATAATTGTCGGACTTTTCATCCCGGGAATCAGTTCTACTATTTCTTTGATTTTATCTGACGGGACATTCATCAGCACATAGTTTTTATCATCTGCTTGTTGCACTGCTTCTATTCTGAATAGCAACTCGTCTAAAACAGCCTGTTTCTCGTCAGACATATTTGGATTGCCTATGAGCACAGCTTCGGATTTCATCACCACTTCTACCTCTTTCAAGTGATTGGTAATCAATGTACTCCCGGAACTAACTATATCAAAAATAGCGTCGGACAGGCCAATTCCCGGAGCTATCTCTACCGATCCGGTGATTACATGAATTTCAGCTTTTATATTCTTTGACTTCAAGAAATCCTCTAAAATCTTCGGATAGGACGTAGCGATAATCTTGCCTTGAAACCACTCGAGCCCCTTATACTCTGCTGCTTTCGGAATAGCAAGTGAGAGCCGGCATTTGCTGAAGCCTAATCGTTTGATAATTTTTACATTTTTCTTTTTTTCAGCAAATTCATTTTCTCCGACAATGCCAATATCCGAAACACCGTCTGCTACAGACTGAGGGATATCATCATCTCGTAAGAAAAGGACTTCTAACGGAAAGTTTTTTGCCGGCTGGAGGAGCTGTCTTTTACCAAATTCAAGTTTTATACCTGTTTCTTGCAGCAGAAACATGGAGTCGTCGTTGAGTCTGCCTTTTGTTTGTATCGCAATTCGTAACATGCTTAATATAATTATAGCTAAAAAGTCATTTAAAAATAATTTGAATGCAAAAGTAGTCAAATTTACAGAAAAAAGAAAGCCCGTTGATTTTCAACGGGCTTTTAGTGCACATTTTGGCGAACGCCTAATTAGTTAACAGCAGCAGCAACAGAGTCAGCAGCGGCGTTAAGAGTAGAATCTACCTCTAAAGCAAGAGAGTCAATTTCTTCTACAATTTCAGTTGCAACTGAATCTACAGCTTCTTGAGATTTTTCAGCTGGTTTGTTACAAGCTACGATCATAGCTGCTACAGCAAATAATACAAATACTTTTTTCATTTTTTTATCCTTTAAAAAATTTAACATGTTATATATTTTGTTCAATTCAAAAT
>JAAYIT010000115.1 GCA_012523295.1 Porphyromonadaceae bacterium
GCTTAAAGCCTTAAGCTCTTTCAAGCTGTTTTATGGGGAGCAATCTTCATAAAACAGCTTTTTTATTGGGGACAATATGTCTTTTAAATCTTTACTGTTTAAAATTACTTTAAGTATAAACTTATTGCTTTTAAATACGCTAGCGATGGCCGTTGAGTCTCCACGTCTAATCAACATGTCTCCACATCTGACAGAGACGGTTTATGACCTAGGTTTAGAAGCACAATTGGTAGCCACTGACGTTGCGAGCAATTTTCCCGAAGCAGTAAAAGACATTGCTAAAATTGGCTCTGGCCTCAACCCCAATCAAGAGTTACTACTTTTATATCAACCTGACATCATATTGAGTTTCGCCCCCTCTCTCACCTTGGAGAAGCTACAGCAAACACAAGCGGTCGACATTGTTATTTCTCAACCGAATTCAGTGCCTACCCTCTTTGATGATTGGCGTAAAATCTTAGAAATCGCTCAGAAAGATCCACAAAAAAAACTTGAAATAGAAGAAAAGCTATATGCGCTCGAAACAGAATGGCGCACTACGACTACAAGCTATGAAAATAAAGGCACAAAAAACATTTTTTTCCTAATTTCAGCACAACCACTGTACACCCTAAGCGATAAGGCTTTTTTAAGCCAAGCGCTTAAGGCCTGTAATACGCATAATATCTTTGCCGATATCGAGCAAGTGAGTTTTATAGTAAATCCAGAGGACTTACTACTTAAGCAACCTGAGATTATTATTCATGGTTATAACGTAGCTGAAAGCAACGGTAAAGAGCGCGCCAAAAATGAAGTAATGCAACACTTCAACAAACTAGGCATCAAGCTAGAACCTCAACAACTAGTATCAGTCGATGTAGATATTTTGCACAGACCTACGATGCGTTTTATGAAGGTATTGCCTGAGATATGTACAGATATTCATGCAGCGCAAGCTGAATAAAATTTAAATACTTATGATATAGTGGGCTCATTGCTTAAGACCAAATTAAATATATGTTTTTAACCTAATTTGAGTCATAGGTGTCAACTACTTAGACCGTTTAAAACGCCACTGTCTTTTCTTTATTAATTTTTTGATGAAATATGATTTTCATCAAATAGTTTTTTAAAGTGAGGAAAATATGAGCTTCAATAACCTACTCAAAACCATTGTTTTAGGTATAAACTTATCAATCCTCAACACAACGGCTATTGCTTCTGATGCCCCGCGAATTATCTCTTTGTCATCAGCTTTGACAGAAATAATTTATGACCTTGATTTAGAGGAACAACTTGTAGCCACTGGCAACTCAAGCAAATATCCTGAGGCCGCAATAGATCTTCCAAAAGTAGGCTCTGATGTCATGCCTGAATATGAGTTAATACTCTCACATCAACCAGATATCGTATTAACTTACTCAGATTCTCCCAACTTTGAAAAAAGACTTAAGAACGACGGAATCGATTTAATTGTTTCTAATCCAAAATCCATACCTGAGATGTTTGCCGATTGGCGAACAATCTTGAAACGTAGCCAAACAGATCAAGAAAAGAGAAAAATTGCAGAAGAAAAAATTGATAAGGCTGAAACCGAATGGCACGGCACAGTAAAAAAATATAAAGATAAAAAACCAAAGAGCATCTTTATCATGTATTCGATGATGCCACTTAAGGGTTTAAACGATAAGACGTTTGTCGGTCAAGCACTTCAAAGTTGTAATGTACAAAACATCTTTGGTAACGAAAAACAAACCCACTTCGATGTGGATAAAAAAGCCTTAGTGCGTAAACAACCAGATTTCATCCTACATAGTTATAGTGATGAAACAGAAAAATCGCATTTTATAAAAAGCGTCACTGACATCTTATATGAAACAGGTTTAGAAACACAGCCTAAGCAAATAATATCAGTCAACTCGGCTATTTTTGCTAGTCCCACCATGCGTTTTATGCAAAATTTAACTCAAATTTGTGAGCATATTCACACCACACAGATTAATTAAATATAGAACTAGCTTAAGTGTAACGACTTTTGAATGGCCTTAGCTGCGGTCACACCGTCAGCCATCGCAGTTACCACACAGGGATGTTGCCTGTTTGTTACCTCACCAATGGCATATAACCCAGGCACCGGCGTTTCAGTGGTTTCAAAATCAACAATAAGGTAATTTTTGTTATCGTAACTGACTTCTAGATCCCTTAACCAACGTCCCTGCGGCTCATAACCATAAAACACCAAAATCACATCGTACGCTTGTCCTGCGACTTTCTTTTGTGCCGGTTCAAAAACGTAGTCCCCGACTTTGACTTGCTCAGGACGAAGACGCTCTAACCAATGCGCTTGACCGCGAAGGGTTCGAGCAAAGACGGTTACCTCAGCCGCTCCCCGATTTTGAGCAAACAATGCATTTTCTAAGGCATTATCACCGCCACCAAGCACCGCGACACGCTTATCTTTAAAATCATAGTGATTTAACCGCGCCCCTGCACCAATCAAAATGTCGTCAAATGATTGACCAAGACACTCAGCAGGCTCTTTATAATCGACGCCAGTTCCTATCACTAGCTTTTTCGATCTAAATGACACTGTTTTACCCGTCGCATTTATCGACTCTACTGCAAAACCTGTAGGCAACACCTTAACCGATACGACTTCATGTCCTAACTTGAGTTCTATTTCAGCCAAGGTCAAACTTTTTCTGAGATTTGCTGCCACTTCCATACCCGTTAATTGCGGTGCCGTTGGGTTCCATTCATCCTTAAAAGGGTTACGTGCACACATACCACCAACCTGATTACTTGCCTCTAACAACAGAAC
>JAAYIT010000116.1 GCA_012523295.1 Porphyromonadaceae bacterium
AATTAGCAATTACCTATCGCCAATAACCAATTTTAAACTCTTACCAATTCCATCAGAGGCTCGAAAGAAAGCAGAGCAGGGCGACTACCTGACGCCGCCTCTTTTTCTGCAAGATATCCAAGTTCTATTAACTTTTTCGACAATGTTGCTGCTGATGGTGCAGGAATACCGGCATTTTGAGTAAACTTGTTGTTTCTGAACACAGGGTAGGTAAACAAAAAATCCAAAGCATTCATACTCCATTTCGACGATAATTTAGCGGCAAATTCCAATTTCAGTTTTTCGTATAAACTTCTTATGCTTTCTGCTATGCTCAGGTTATTCTTTGCTTGTTCTTCCACAGCTTTTAAAAAGAATCGTATCCATTGTTCCCAGGAATTTTCCTTAGATACCAATCGCATAGCCTGAATGTACTCCTCTCTGTGCTCTTCAAAATAACCACTAATATAAAAATGGGGTTGCGACAATAAGCCTTCTTTCCACAAAAGTAAAGTAATCAACATACGTCCTATCCTGCCATTTCCATCATTAAAAGGGTGAAGGGCTTCAAACTCGACATGAGTCAAAGCTGTTTTTATTAGCACTGCATCTTTAGATTTCTCTATGTATTGAAACAAGTTATCTAAACCATCCCCTAATTTCTCCGGACTAATCGGGATAAATAAAACTTCTTTTCTGATTTTATCTGCTAAAAAATTTTGCTCTTCCTTAAATTTACCGGGCGATTTGGATGCTCCTCTTCCTAAAAACAACAACTGCTGGTGCATTTGTTTGATAAAACTTATGGAAAAAGGGTAGCCATCTGCCAATGCTTGTTGGGCGTTTTTTAAAGCACGCTGGTATAAAATAGTTTCTATCACATCTGTCCTCACTTGTGAACTTGCTTTTACTTGTCCTTCATCATCGGCCTGATAAGCCATAATCTCATCCATCGTACTTAGCGTTCCCTCTATTCTTGATGACAAAACCGCTTCCTGATTTCTTAAAGGAGCCAATAAAATCTCATTATTGGGAATGTTCTTGAGCATTTGGTCAAACCTTGCCAAAGCATCTGTAGCTGCCAGCAATTCAGGTAAAAAATCTGAAATTTGAAGGTTAGTAGGTGGAAATTTACCGTAATGATATGAGATGGCATTATTCAAATTGTACTCCATACAGCTCAATTTGTCTATTTTATAATACTTGTTTCAATATGCAAATGTAATCCTTTATTGAGAACAACACAAAACAATATAGTAATTTATTTCAATCCTCTAAATGATAATCAAAACAGTTTGTGTATCAAATTTTATATTTTTTGATAAACGAATACTTAGTTGTCAATTACGAATGTTCAATTCTCTGATTCGTAATTCTTACATTCATAATTGATTATTTTATTACATATCACAACATCGTTTACAAATTAATCAAATTCCCTAAGGAATTTCGTCTGCTAAAGACGACAAAATGTCAACACATCGTTGACATATTAGATTTCTAAGACAAAGACATTGGAAAATGGAATACGTGATAAAGGATATTGTTTCGGCTAACTGTCAATACAAATCTATCGTTAATGATTTATGCCACAGCATAACTATATATCAATTCAGCACTTACTATAAAGTTCTCATTAAGTAAATGTAGTTTGTGGTCGCTTCTGATGAAACGAATAAAAATACTTTATCACATTGTCATTAAACTTTTCAATAATACCATTTCGCCAAGGTTCTGCAGGTGGTGTAAAAATAGGTGCAACCGAGTTTGAGAGAGCAACCTGCATAAGCATTCCAAGACCGCGTGGGTGCCGATTACTACCTCTGAAAAAAGTTCATAATCCATTTGTAAAAGCACTGACGAGTACGAACAACTAGCTCACAAATCACCTATATACGTGTCCCTTGTAAATACAAACGGACTGCTTCTTGTTCCATATGTTTTTAGAACAAATAAAAAATATTTCAGTAGAAAAAGAAAAGACCCTGGTATTTGTCTGCATATCAAATATCTACCAGAGTCTTTCAGTACCCGGGGCGGGAATCGAACCCGCACTCTGTTGCCAGAACTGGATTTTGAATCCAGCGCGTCTACCTATTCCGCCACCCGGGCTTTTCGCTTTGCGGAAAAATAGTGTGCAAAACTAACTATTTCACATAAATTGCCAAAATTCTAAAGCAAACAATTTTAATTCTTTTAAGTTAAAAGACTTTGAAGGAAATTCATTATATTAGTAATCTCAATTTGCCGGATTTGTTTTTTGAAACTTTAAAGCGTAACATGATGAAAACAAGAAAATTAAAAATAAGTGATATGCTCCCGGTGCTCTTTTCAGTGCTTTTGCTGTTAGCTTCGTTTACAGGCGTTGCTCAGCAGCCTGGTCAGCAGGTTTTGGATCAGAATATCAGTATTTATGCAGAAGATGAGCCGCTTCAGGATGTAATCGAAAAAATTTGCAAATATCTGAATATTGATTATTCGTACAATGCCGGCATTGTTGCCGACAAAAAAGTGAGCCTCAACATTTCAAATAAACCAATTAAGTATGTTCTGGATAAGCTGATGAAAGATTTCTATCTGCTTTTTGAAATTGAAGACAATATTTTGGTTGTCAGGGATTATGTTCCGCTTGATGAAAGCATGGCTTTAGACAGAAGCACAAGTCAGTTTTACAGTGCCAACCGTGGCTTTCTGTTCAATGATCCACGTGAAAAATACATTACCATAAAATTTAAACGGGCAAGCAATCTGATAATCATTCCGGTGACTATCAACGAGTCGGATACGCTGAATTTCATTTTGGACACCGGTGTTCGTTATCCGATTATTACTGAACTGCCCTTTATTAACAAGTTGAATCTCAACTATTTAGTTCCCGTTCCGATTCATGGACTCGGCGAAGGTGATGAGTTGATGGCTTACCGTTCCAACAACAACACGCTTAAACTCGGGAAACTGACTGCATGGAATCAGGAAGTACAAATGATTATCGATGAAAATTTTCAGATTTCGCACATATTGGGCTTGCCGGTTCACGGGCTGATCGGGTTCAACCTTTTTAAAGATTATATCGTGAAAATTGACTATCCATCCGACAAGCTCACACTTTATCGCCCCGAATATTACAAATACCGCGACAACAGGCGCGATATCATTATGCCGTTGCACCTGGAAGGAGACAAGCCATTTGTGCGTACAAGCATTGTAAATGAAGAGCTGCAGGAGATTCCAGTCAAGCTTTTGGTTGATACCGGCGCCAGCGATGCGCTCTGGCTTTCCGAAAAATCTGATCACCGGATACGCATTCCCGAAAATCACATTGAAGCATTTTTAGGACGCGGATTAAACGGTGATTTATACGGCATAAAAGGGAGAATTGACGGGCTGTGGGTGGGTCCTTTGGTTTTACCGAAGCCAATCGTGGCATTTCCCGATTCGGAACTTATTGATCAGCTGATCTCAAGCAATGACCGCAACGGAACGCTTGGCGCCGAAATTTTAAGACGCTTTATTGTAACTTTGGACTACCGAAACAACCGCATGACACTCCGCCCGACATACCGGATCAGAGAAGAGTTCAACTACAACATGAGCGGCATGGAAGTAATCAATCCGATGCCCGGGCTTCCCATTTTCACCATCACCGATATCCGGGAAAATTCACCGGCTTACTTTGCCGGATTAAGAGAAAACGATCAGATTTTATCATTGAACAACACAAATCATAAATCACTTGAACTCAACGATATAAATCTCATTTTACAGAGTAGGGAAAACAAAAAAATCAAAATAAAAGTATTGCGTGAAGGTGAAGAATACAAAACATCTTTTGAACTGAAAAAAGTTTTTTGAAATCAAAAATTAAATGCTTATCTGTATGTTCACCCCTAAGTGGGAGATTTCCGACCTTTCGGCGGAATGACGACGTTGGTGGAATATTAATGGAGGAGAAGTGGCAGCAAACCGAACATCGTTAAACAAAGCTCATGGTGGGCTTATAAAAGTATTGACTTACAGATTCATCATGCACTTCTTTTGACTTTGCAGGAACACAACAATTATTTTCCTTAATTTTGAGCAATTTAAAAATCCAAAACAAAAGCATCATGGAACAATTCACCACAAGGCAAAACAAAGTTTCGCGACTGATTCAGC
>JAAYIT010000117.1 GCA_012523295.1 Porphyromonadaceae bacterium
GAATATATTTTCATTAGTTTTTATTATAGGACTAATAATAGTTTTCCCTTTTTTGAATAATTTTAGGAATATAAATAGTTTAGATTTCTCTCTTAGATTAGAATTTGACATGTTCACTAGTGCTAATTTTGATAAATATTATAATTTCGCATTAGTACTTTTCTCTGATTTAAAAAATTTCGGCAGACAATTATTAGGTGTATTATTGTTTTGGCTACCACGTACTATTTGGGCGAACAAACCGATTGGCTCTGGCGCATATCTTGCTGAAGAACTTGGATTTAGTTTTAATAATATTTCATGCAATTTCTTTGCTGAAGGGTTTATTAATTTTGGGTTTACCGGTATTCTTTTATTCGTAATATTTATAGCTTATATTACTTCAAGAATTGATAAGATTTACTGGGAAATAGTTAGTAACGATGAAACCAACTTTCTAAAAGTGTTATATTTTATTTTTTTAGGAATGTTATTCTTTATTCTACGAGGAGACTTGCTTAGCTCTTTTGCATTTACAGTTGGTTTCATATTAGCATTCCTTTTAGTATATAAAATTGGATCAATTAAGTTGAAATGAAAAAATTACTTCAAATAAATTCTGTGGTGAATTGGGGCTCAACAGGTCGAATTGCGGAAGGAATTGGTGAAATAGCAATTAATAATGGATGGGAAAGCTACATAGCATATGGACGCAACGAAGGGAACAGTCTGTCAACGAAAATTAGGATAGGAAATAGCTTTGATATCTATACACATATTTTAAAAACAAGAATACTTGACCGGCATGGCTTTGCATCAAAAAGATCCACAGAAAAGTTTATTTCATTTGTGAATGAAATAAAGCCGGATATTATACACTTACATAACTTACATGGATATTATATTAATATTGAAATCCTTTTTCATTTCTTGTCAAAAATCAACACACCTGTCGTTTGGACATTGCACGATTGTTGGGCTTTTACCGGACATTGCGCGTACTTTGATTATATAAATTGTCAAAAATGGCAAACTCATTGTAAGGATTGTCCTCAAAAAAAAGATTATCCTTCAAGCTGCATTATTGACAACTCTTTTTCAAATTTTAAAACTAAAAAACAGATTTTCACCCGTGTAGAAAAACTAACAATTGTTCCTGTCTCTGATTGGCTTTCAAATTTAACAGCACAATCATTTTTGAAAAACAAAAAAAAGCAAGTGATTAAAAATGGAATTGACACGAATATATTCAAGCCATCAAAAAACAACTTAATTAGAAAAAAATTATGTTTAGAAAATAAATTTATTCTCTTAGGGGTTGCAAGTGTTTGGGATAGAAGAAAGGGATTGAACGACTATATATCTTTAAGCAAATATTTAGAGGCAAACGATGTAATTGTATTAGTTGGCTTAAATACTTTTCAAATTAAAAATCTTCCTGAAAACATAATAGGTATAGAAAGAACTGAGAATATAAATGAATTAGTTGACTTATATAGTTCGGCAGACTTATACTTAAATCTATCTTGGGAAGACAACTTCCCAACCACAAATTTAGAGTCTTTAGCTTGCGGTACACCTGTCTTAACGTATAACACCGGAGGGAGCCCGGAGGCGATATCACATGACACCGGATTTATTGTAAAAAAAGGGGATATTCAATCAATAACAAAAGCCATCAAATTATTTAAAATAAATAACAATTCTAATTATGCCTATAATTGCAGGAATAGAGTGTTATCTAATTTCAAAATGGAAGTTCAATTTGAGAAATATTTTAATCTATATGAGGAATTACTTTAATTTGTTATCTAAGTCATTTTGTTTGTTCTTGGTTTTTTTTGCAAATATAGATACAACAGTACTATCGCAAAATATGACCATAAATGTTCGTGAAATTGGGGCATCTGCGAATGGCAAAAGTGATGATACAGATTTCTTTATTAAAGCTATAGAATCTGCATACAAGAAGTCAAAAGTAAAATCCGGCTGGAGAGAACCAATGAAAATTTTCATTCCCTCCGGTCATTATATTATTTCAAAACCGATATTAGACAAAGCCTCAAATGTTTATGGTGGAAAATTTGTTTTTGAAGGCGAAGGCTGGCAAAACACCATTATCGAATATAACCCTAATGTTGATTCTTATTTATTTGACAATCAACAAATGATAGGTTTTACTACGTTTATTGGAATAGACTTTAGGAGCAACAATAAAGGGTTATTCATGCATGGTGTAGGTGGTGGCACAGGAAACGCTCAATCTTTCATTTTTGAAAAGTGCAAATTTTCGAAATGGGAAACAATAATTTCTTCTCAAGGAAACTCTATGATGTCTGAGGTAACTTTTCGTGATTGTAAAATAAATGGCTCTGATGAAAGATCAGTTCTTTTTCAATTGAACAATCAACAAGCGGTTAACTGGAGATTTATTAGTACTGATATAGAGAGTGTTGGTGGAATAATATTCGACTTCACCAAAGGTTGTTCAATAAATTTTTATCAAGGCTCTATCATACCGATTGGTAAATCTATTGTGTTCAATGTTAATGAGAAGGCAGATGTTAATTCATTTGGTGGTGGCAACAATCCGCTTGTCAACTGTATTGGAGTCAGATTTGAGCTTAAAGACAAATCGAAACTTATAAGTATTAATAAATTTAATGTAAATTCTAATTTTGACTTTTACTCATGCGGTATGGGAGGAGAAAATATAACTGATCAATTCGCTGTAGAAACAATGGATTCAGGAGTAATTACATTTATTAATTGTGAGAACTTAAAGAAATTTAAATTCAAGCATAATATAAGTAACTCTACTAGTTGGACTAAACCATTAAGAGTGATATTTATTAATAAATGTCCGCCTTTAGACTTTATGTCTAACAGTGTATGTAACAAGGTCGTAAATGATGCGGGGACACCTATTTATAGTTTTATAAATTGTGGCATCAACACTGACATCAGACCTTTTGCAAAAGGTTCATATTTCACTCCAATTAACTCTACGCCAATAAAAGTTTCGAAAAATGTTTTTAGTCCTTCTCCCATGTCTAACAGAACAGATATTACAATAAAAAAATCTTGGAATGAGATGTGGAGAATTAAATTACCCGATGTCAATATTTTGTCAATGAAGCTATATATAACTGATGGAATTAATTATGGCTCAAAAACTTCTGATTTTGAAATAAAACTCACTAACAAAGCCGGTACTGTAATTTTTATTCAAGACAATTATTCGCAAAGTAAAGCTCGCCAAAGAGTATATGAATGGAAAATACCTGTTTATTCGGCAAGTTCAGATGAAATGATATTACATGTTAAACCTATTAACTACGATGGAGCTAAATTCGGCATTACATCATTCGTTGTATTGGAATATTAAACAAAAAAACAACCATGACCCCATTCAAAAATAAAACCCTCCTTATCACCGGCGGCACAGGTTCATTCGGCAATGCTGTACTAAAACGCTTTTTAGATACTGATATTAAAGAAATACGCATTTTTAGTCGTGATGAAAAAAAACAGGATGATATGCGTCATAAGCTACAAGACCCCAAAGTAAAGTTCTACATTGGCGATGTGAGAGACATCCGAAGCGTAAATGGAGCTATGTCAGGTGTAGATTTTGTGTTTCACGCGGCTGCACTAAAACAAGTTCCTTCCTGTGAATTTTTCCCTATGCAGGCAGTCCGAACCAATATCATCGGGACAGAAAATGTTCTTGACTCAGCCATTATGTTTGGAGTAAAAAAAGTTGTTTTACTCAGCACCGATAAAGCCGCCTACCCTATCAATGCCATGGGAATCAGTAAAGCGATGATGGAAAAACTCGCCATCGCGAAAGGACAGCAGCTTGGCGAAAATGCTACAACGACAATTTGTTGTACACGCTATGGAAATGTGATGGCAAGTCGCGGTTCTGTGATACCATTGTGGATCGAGCAAATAAAATCCGGCAATCCGATAACAATTACAGACCCCAAGATGACCCGATTCATGATGACGCTTGAAGATGCTGTAGATTTAGTTCTTTATGCGTTTGAACACGCGAAAAATGGTGATTTATTTGTACAAAAAGCCCCCGCGGCTACACTATCAGTTCTTGCAACAGCGCTGATAGAACTATTTGATGCTGATAATGAGGTAAAAACTATCGGAACACGGCACGGAGAAAAACTGTATGAAACCCACATGATTTTCCAACACCCACGAGCATGAAAATTTAGTGCGTTTACTCAACATTTGTGCTTTTTTTTATAGCTTTGTATCAACTGCTCTGCAGACGATTACAAACCTTAAAAGACA
>JAAYIT010000118.1 GCA_012523295.1 Porphyromonadaceae bacterium
AACCGCATCAAAACTTATGTAGAACAACACCATGGTTTTTTAAAGAGGTTTTAGCTCCTTTAATTGAGGGTCGAAAGGTTAACCTTGATGAAATGTGCGCTGTTTGGTTCGAAGATCTTTTTTCATTAATAGAGCTTAATAGTGACATTTCTTCTGTCTGTTTTGATCAATGGCGAGAGGGTCAGAACTTAAAAATTTGTGCTTATTTGTTTGCACTAGCAGGAGAAGAACAACATGAAGAAATCCTAAAACAATTAAAACTCCACCTTAAGCAATACCAAAGAGTGTTGCAGCAGCCATTAGCAAACACGGTCAATTGGTATAAATGGGATAATGCCTTTGTCCTCTCTATGTGGATTTATGTTTTGACTAAGTGGATGTTGTATTTTTTGAATTCAGAAAACAAAGAAACATGCGACATTCAAAGACTGTCAGATCAAGCTGCTAAGTTTGTGGTTTCAAGAGCATTACTGGAGTGGAGAGACTCCCCGAGTATTACAAAAAGAGATTTACTTAAGCTTTTAGATGAAGCTGAATTGGGGTTGAGCTGAGTTTTTATAAACATTCAAAATGGGGTGGTTGTTTTGTTGCTAATATAATTAAAACTATATAACAATTGTTATAATCAGACCTTGATAATGCTAGTTGTAGATTAAACGGCTTAGCTATTGTAAATGATTAACAACAATATAATTTAACACTCTAAATTGTTTTGTACCGCTCTTAGGTAATAACAAATGAGTTTAAATTTAAGTTAAATATCACAAGAAAATAAGTGGGCGGTATGCAGCTTAACACCTAGGTGCTAAGAGAAATACATCTATCGTCTAGCACTACTCGGTAGTTGAAGGCAATCGGAACGAGATTATGAAATTAAAGCTTAAAAACATTGGCATGCTCAAAGAGGCTGAGGTCACACTTAATCGATTAAGTGTTATCGCTGGTGAAAATGACAATGGTAAAAGCACTATTGGTAAGATAGTTTTTTGTATAGTCAAAGCACTCAATAAGCACAAAGAAGAGTTAAATGCATCCAAAGAGCATGAGGTTCAAGAGTTTTTCGAAGATTTCTACTTTACATTGCGTACACGTTTGAATTATGAAATCGATAGTAAAGCAACATATATTGTTCTCAAGCAGATGGAGCTGTTATTGAGAGGTGATGTCAATGCTGAAACATCGATGCAGTTGTTTGATGATACGCGGCAAATACTTCTACAACATAACGTTTTGAGTGTGTCTGATTTATCTTTTATAGATGAGTTTAAACAAAAATTAATAAAAATTGTCGAAGAGCCTGAAGATCAAAGACGAGTTCTTGAAAGAGCGTTTACTAAAACCTTTGTTTCTGAGTTTGATTCACAAGTGCTTTTTAGAGGTGCAGATGAGGGGTGCATACAGGTTTGGGATGATAGCCTCAAACTTCTAGAATTGTTTGTAGATAAGGCCAATAAAGTAAGGATTTATGATGATGCAAAACCTATTTTGATACGCGATGCAACTTTCATAGAAACGCCGTTATTATTAAATTTTTTTAGTTTACTTATTCGTAGTCAGACGCAACTTGATAATAGAGTGTCACGTCGACGTGGTGTCCCTTATACTACTTTGCACACTAAAGATTTGTTCGATAAGTTGATAGAGCCACCTGCAGAGTTTCAAAATTTAGTTCTTCTTGAGTTAATTAATTCTGTCATAGATGGGGAGGTGTCGTACTCTAGGGCCGATGGTGATTTTGTTTATCAAAAAGAGGGTAAACGCATTTCAATCAAAAATACCGCCAGCGGTATTAAAGTTTTCGGAATTTTGCAAATATTAGTTGCTAATGAGTTCATAGATAAAAATACGCTAGTTATATTTGATGAGCCCGAAAATCATCTTCATCCAAAATGGCAATTGAAATTGGCTGAAATTTTGGTGGAGCTAGCAAATAGTGGTGTTTACATTATCGTTTCTTCGCATAGCCCTTATATGATTGAAGCTTTGGAGCGTTATTCTAAAATTAAAGGTCTCAAAGACGAAACGTCTTTTTATCTAGCGAAACACAATGAGGTGGAAAATAAGAATCAGCTGCCAGAGATTTTTGCTTTGCTATCAGAGCCTTTTGAGCAGTTTCGTGAACTTGATAAGCAGGTGTTAAAAGATGAGGAATAGATATCGTCTTGATTTCTTTTTGATGAGGGAGTTTGATAGTTACCGCTCGACACTTAAAGAGACGAGTTTAGATCTCACTAATAATGAGTATCTCTGTGAGGATGAGAGTCTCAACAATGTCTTTGACTTTGATGCTTATGTTAAAGCAAAGTTTGGCAATATTGACGCTTTACCGGCATCACCAGACGCAATCTGTTTGGGACCCAAAGATTTGTATTTTGTTGAGTTTAAAAATCAAGAATGGTCTCGTGTTAATAAGCCTCAAATAGAAAGAAAGTTTCGTGAAGGGACTCAAATCTTAAAAAATTTATTATCAACGTTTACGCCTCGAGATAATAGATATTGCTTTTGTGTTGTGCATAAAAGGGATACCTCAACTAGGGCATATCATCGTAACATCCAGGCTTCACAAGAGCGTTATAGTTTTGATGCTATCAATGAGGAGTTAGGTAATTTCTACGATGAGATAATAGTGCAAGATATAGACTTCTATAAGCAAAACTTTGCAGAACTTGCCTGTTAGCCTATGAGGTCGCTATCTTTTTGAGTAATTAGGTCTGAGCTAAGCACATCCGTTGTTTTTCCCATGCAAAACCCCTTTACGCATTGCTTTATACTCTCCAATGTTGCTAAAATGTGAAAAAACCAAGAGGGCTTAGGCATTTTAAAAATAACTAATCTAAGCCACAAAGCGTT
>JAAYIT010000119.1 GCA_012523295.1 Porphyromonadaceae bacterium
CAACTATTTAACATTGAATAACTATACAACTAACTGATATTAACCACATTGACTTTCTTTAATTCAAATAAATTATTTTAGAAACTGATATGAAAAAAATTATTTCAACCTCCAACGCTCCGGCGGCAATCGGACCTTACAGCCAAGCTGTAGAAATCAACAACACGCTTTATCTTTCCGGACAAATCCCAATCAACCCGACATCAGGGAAAGTAGAAGCAACCGATGTTTCAGGTCAAACGGAACAAATTTTCAAGAACATAGAAGCTGTTCTCTACGAAGCGGGATATTCTTTTGAAAATGTAGTAAAAACAACTGTTTTTCTTTCGGATATGGCGAATTTTGCAGAAATGAACGCTGTTTACGGTAAATACTATGAAACCAACAGTCCGGCCAGATCTACCGTAGCTGTAAAAGGATTACCGTTAGGCGTGCTCGTGGAGATAGAGACAGTGGCGGCAAAACCCCTCTAAATCTCCCCAAAGAGGAGGCTTTAAGAAGCTCCAATCCCCCCAATCCCGTTTTCCCTTTGAGGGAAAAGGGGATTACAGTAACGCATTTAAGTGATTCATTGTAAATAATTTGACTTTCGCAAACCACTCATAAAGCTTCCCCATCGGCTACTGATCTATGTTCAAGTATTGGGGAGTTTTGAGTGACTTTTAGGGGTTAGGGGTAGTTATCACCACCCATTTTCCCTCAGTTATTGCCTGCTCATTCGGTGCATACATGGCTCCGCACGATACCGGCGGAAGGTAGAATACTCCACGGTAAGCAGCCTGCAAACGAACTGAAAATGTTTTGGTTTGTCCGGCAGCAAGGTTGAAATAGGTGAGTACGCGGTCATCACGGATATCACGGTAGTTGTAATTTTCATTGCCGGTAGAGCTTCCGTTTATCAGTCTTTCGTTAAAAATTTCCCATCCCGATGGGAATATCTGCACCAATGCCAAGTCTGTGAATGCTTGTACCCGAGAATTTTCCACGATCACAGTGGCGTTAAATTCCGTTCCTTGCTTCAAGGAATTTACATCAATCGTGTTTCCGGCAACATCTGTATAGTGAACTTTAATGCTAAAAGACGCCTCTTGAGGTTGCACATCGATAATTTCGAGTGGTTGCGTTTGAGCGGTAAGACGAGCATAAACCATTGCAGTGCCCTGATTCGTTATATTTGTCGAAAGATTTTCTGCCGGCTGTAATTCTATGTGATGGAACGGCTGCGGTGTGTTAACGGTTTTCATTGACTTTCCGTTGAGCGACCATTTCACATCAATATTCCCTTTGCCCATCTTTTTAGCCAGCTTAGCCATAGCCGATAAACCAAAGGAAGCCGTCTGAGTGGAAACATACTCTCTCGACAATGCCTGAGCAACCGTTTTGGCTAATTCCAACGCCTTTTCGGTTTGACCTAAAAGCAAATAAGTTTCCATCATCATCGACTGGTCACGCGCCGGACTTCCATATGTATCATTATTGAATGAATAATCGGGAACATCAGTCGAAGTATTGAATATCAGCTCATTCGCCACGTCTTTTTTACCTGTCAAGACATAGGCTGAAGCTAATTGCCATCGGGCTTGCAGATTCAAGTCATTCATTTCGCGAAGACGATTCATGGCTCCCGGTTCCGGTTTTTCAGCCAAAGCCAACGTGTATAGTCGGTAGGCTTGCTGAAGCTCAGTGAAAGACATGCTATAATAATGACGATAAGGATTAGTCTTTGTCCAGTTTTTAGCCAATCTTTTCTGGAAATCAATCCATCTATTTATCACATAATCAGAGACTTCATATCCTTTACTTTTAGCTTCTATTAAAAAATGTCCCGCGTAAGAAGATGTCCATTCCGAGGCATAATTATTTCCCGACCAGTACATAAATCCGCCATCCGATAGTTGACGAGAAGATAGAATCCGAATCACTTCCGATATTTTCTCGGAATAGATTTTTTTCTCATCATCGGTAGTTGAGATAAGTTCATCAATGTAAAGAAGTGGAAATCCTTGGGAAGTAACCTGCTCTGTACAGCCGTGAGGATAGGTAAGGAGGAAGTTAAGATTTTTATTGAAATGAATACTTGGCAATCGTGAAAGTTCGAGTTTCGCCCAATCATACTGCCCGATATTCTCCATTTTCACTGCTAAGTCAACCGATTTCCCCGGATCAATCAACATAGTCTGTGAAAGAATCACCGGAGGATTTGGATTACGAATGCCAATGTTGATAGTTTCAGTGAATGTTTCGCCACCACCCGATGATTTGATGGTAATCTCTTCTTCTCCCGTTTTTTCACCTGCTTTCAGCTTGAAGTAAACGATTTTATCGCCTTGCTTATCAAACGAAACGGTTTTCGACAGACCGTCAGCAGCTTGTAACATCCCTTTGGTCTGAATAGAAACATTCACATTTTTCACTTTATTGTCCATCGCGAAGACATTGACCGGAAGATATACCTCTTCGTTTGGTCCAAGGACACGTGGAAGCGTAGATAGTGTCATCAAAGCATTGCGTACGGCAACGGTTTTTTCAGCACTTCCGTAAGCACCGTTTCCTCCCGCCACAACCATAACACGGACAGAACCAACGTAAGGCGGAAGTTTGATTTTGTGTGATTTTGTTTCACCGCTTTTTATAGTGAATGGTCCTATGAATTTCACCACCGGTTTGAAGCGATTCACTCTATCGCTCGAAGCTTTTAATGCCTCATCGCCGCCGATACTTAGAAGTGGTCCCATCATACCGCTGTTTGCGCCAAACACACGGTCAAATAAATCCCAAGTTCGCACACCTAACGCTTCGCGCGAGTAAAATTCATTCCAGACATTGGGTGTTTTGAATGCAGTAAGGTCAAGCAGTCCATCATCCACAATAGCTAAAGTGTAACTCATCGGTTTACGAGATTTCTCGGAAACGGAAACCGTGAATTCTTTCTCCGGCCGTAGTTCATTGGGCATTGTAATAAGAGGAGTAAGTTTACTCTCTTTATTCTCAATATTCAAATTGACCACGCCATACATCCTGATCGGCAATCCATTTACTGCCTGTTGGTGTGGCTGCAGTAGCGTTGCAAAAACATAGCAATTCGGATTCATTTCTTCAGTAATTTTGAAGGAATATTTTGTATCTTCCTTATCAGAGACATCAATCCACTCACGCTGAATAATACCTGTACCGTTTTCGATACTCACAAGCGCACGACCTTTCGAGCTTTTCGGTATAAATACCGTCGCTGTTTCACCTACGGAATAACCGTCTTTATCTGTTGAGAATGAAAGCATGGTAGCTCCGCTCGGGTCGGTTTTATTGGATCGACCACGCCAAGAAGGCCAATCTACGTAAAAAATTGTTCCGGATGTATGTCCGCTTTCATCGGCAACTAAGAGAAGATATCGCCCCCAATCGGGATAATCAACTTGAAAATTGATTTTCCCACTACCGTTTTTCATCGACACATTTCCTTTATCAATCGGTCTAACAGCCGTATTATTTACATATGAACCTAAATTTTCTTGTGTAGAGTTCCACCACCAACTCCACTCCAACTTAAAGACTCTATAAGTAAGGTTTCCTTTTGCGGTTTTTTGTCCGTTTTTATTTAAAGTAACTACGTCAAATACAACAGGCTTATCTGTTTCCAGAAACTCTCCTTTTCTTGCTGACGGTGATTTCACACCCACATAGGTGCTGTATGGTGAATAAAATACAGTTTGCGAATAAAAGCTCATATCGCCACCCGTCTCAAAAACACGAGACAACAGATTTCCCCGAAGCATACCCGGAGCCATTTCGGCTAACGGAATTTTGGCATTTACACCCGCTACTCCGGCACTATTCAAGATCCCATCGAAAACCTTGTAGTTTGCCGATTCAAATTTGATTAACGGATTGTTAAAATTGTAGTCGGCATAGGCGCTGAAAGGATTGTTGGTTTTGGAAAGGGTGAGTTCTACATCGGCTCTAAGATTGGAAGCAGGCGAACCGTGAAGCCACTCCGACTTGAGCGTACCCGAAATAGTACCTTGGCTTGCATCTATTATGCTATCAGTTTCAAAACGGATTTTCAACCGGTTTGGTTTTATTGTTTCAACACGAAGTCCTTTGTAGAAAGAAGTTCCACCAACCTTAACATATGCTTGCCAGGTACCTGTTTCGGCCATCGGATCGGTGGGAATGACAAAAGTATAAAAGCCGTTTTGATTGTCGGTTTTTACTTGGCGTTGATAAAACTGCCGTTTCGGCGTGAAAACTTCCAATGAGACCGGATGATCTTTCGGGAGGTTTTGAGTTTTGTCCTCGAGAATAAAAGTAAGGTAAATCGTGTCACCTGGACGCCAAACGCCCCGTTCACCATAGATGTAGCCTTTTAGTCCGGCTTGAATTTCTTTTCCGCTTACATCAAAACTACTCATCGAAAGCGATGTTTCGTCTTTCACTTCGAGGTAGCCGGCATCTTTTCCTTTCTCAGCTTTGAGCACAAACGGCTTGGTTTTTCCGGTTTCAATTTCCAAAAATCCGTTGCCGTCGGTATTTCCATTCGCAATGGGCTGCATCTGGTAGTTGAAAACAGTAACTTTAGCACCTGAAACAGGCTTGGTAGTGATGATATCAGTTACCGCCACAAACATCCGGTTGTCTTTTCCTGCTTTGGCAATTATCCCAAGATTTGATGCCATGACCACTGTTTGCACACTGCGATTATTGTTCATATAATAGGACGGCTTACATGGATTATCACGATCTTCCCAATTGTAATCCCACCAATTATAGTCATTATAATCATCCGCTCCGACAGCATCCCACTTGGCTTGATCTTCATCCGAAAACTCATTGAAACCATGCATGGAAATACCGGAAGGTATTTGCGGTTTTACGCCTCCACAGCGGTAAAGCGAGTATTCCTGCTTCATATTTAGCTGAACGATGTACATCGCTCCGGGATCTTGATCAAAAAGGGTGGAAAGATCGATGGAGAAATTATTCCAACTATTCAAATTCATACTTTTGTCGGAATCAAGTCGAATTTGTTTCTGAATAATTACACGTCCGAATCGGCGGATTTCATTTTGATATTCATTCCCAAAAGAATTGGATTGAAGATAATAAAGTATGTTGTTTTGATAAATTTTAGTTACGCGTACATCCACTGCCCAAAGGTTAACTGCCGAAAATGGGAGAAACAACTGGGCGGAATTGGGCAATATATTTCCATTGGAGTTAATCTTAATTTCTGGCTTGTCGCTTTCTATCGCGAGCAAAAATGAATAGGACTTATCCAAATTCAATCCTTCACTGCTCCTCAATCCGCTGTCAATCTTCACATTGACCTCCTTTTCGGGGAAAACCTCAGGAAAAATACGGATGACGTTTTTATCAATCTGAAATGTAAAATTTTGTATTCCCTCCGGAACAATTAAGCCCTGAATATCTTGCCCTTGCGCCATAGGATCACTTAGGGTGATTCGTAAATGAGGAGAAGTACGCTGTGCCAAACGAACATCAATTACCGAAAAATAATCTTTCGACAACGGAGGTATTTCTATCGTAAATTTTTGTTTCTTATCGGCTCCTACAGAATTTCCGTTTACGGTAACTTCGTATTTCCCGGGGTTAGCAGTTCTGGGGATATTATCAAGGAAAACTCGAAAATTGTTACCGCTATTTTGTTCCTGCACCACACGGACTGAGACATTTTTCGGCATGTTGCCCAATTCAATCATCTCTTTAACCTGATCCGCAGTTCTTGCGTTGGCGAGATTCAACTCCAACTCCACTGTGTTCTTGGTCAAGTCAGCAATTGACATTGGCGAGTACGGATAGATATACGCAGTGAAATTCTGCTTATTTACCCGAACGGGAAATTCTAAGGTTTTGAATTTGTTTTCGACCTGAAGAAGTTTGTTCAGATGAAATTTCACATCGTAGGTTTTACCCGGTTTCAGCGCTCCCGCTTCAGGTGTGAAGCGGAGGGTGTTACTGTTTATCCACACTGTTTTTCCTTTTACGGTGGGAGAAAATGAGAAGAGCTTTTCGGGCACTTCGGCATTCAGCTCCACAGCGGGCATTTCTTGCGTCAGTTCCACCTGAATGTACGACTCTGGCGAGATATTTCCGTAAGTGAAAGCAGAGATGTACCGGGAGAATTCGGGGTCGATAGACGCTGTAGTTTTTTTACTGCATGATTGGAAGGAGAAAATGGTAATTGTGCTGATAGCGAGAATTACCGATAAACAGATTCGACTTGGTTTCATAATTCTACATTTTAAGTGGATCGAAAGGAAAGTTTTGTAAATGTAGAAAGAATTTTTTGAAATCGGGCGAGAAAGGTGGAGAATTTAAAAGAATTGAGAAATTTTGAGCTAAAAAAATGCCCCGCAGATAGGCGAGGCGCTAAATGTTTTCACAACGGAATAATCCTTATTGTGAATTGCTTTCAAAAATTTGTATGTTGCAAATGTAAATAAATAAATTTGAATAAAAAAGTTTTTTTATGTTAAAACAAATTTTTACCTTTGAAAAACCTATTTTAAAAACAAATAATACTATGTATGAATAGAGCCGAATTCCTTAAAATCATGAGTGTCGGAGCCGGAAGTTTTCTTTTCTCCAGTTTTAATTTGGATACTGAAAACCTGAAATACGATTTGAAAAAAGTTAAGATTTATGACAACTATGTTAGGGGCGTAAATTTTAGGAAACAGGACTTTTTTTCGGCAGCGCTTAAAGTGAATGATCCGCTACAATTGCAACGCGACGTGGAAAACGTTTACGACAGCTATGCCATTAAGGTGCTGAAAAACAGCCAATTCCTCGGCTACATTGCCGCGTATGAAAATATTGTTATGGCTATGCTAATGGATCAAGGCGTACAACTGGAGGCCAGCGTTTGCAATATTCGTGAAGTAATAGACGAAAACAAATACCTCGATAAGGTTTTTTCAGTACAAGTTTTTGCCAAATTGCTTGTGCCGTTTAATCATATCGGTTCAAACGACTTGAGGACGAAACGTGCAGATGACGCGAAAGATATTTATAGAAGTGAGAAATATTAAAAACATAGATTCATGAAAACCATTTTAGGCTTAGATTTAGGCACCAACAGTATTGGGTGGGCGTTGATTCGCCATAATTTTGAAAATAAAGAAGGTGAAATTTTGGGAATGGGAAGTAGGATTATTCCTATGTCACAAGATGTTTTGGGAAAATTTGATTCAGGACAATCCATTTCACAAACAGCAGAGAGAACAGGATTTAGAGGTGTTCGTCGATTGCTTGAGCGAGATTTACTTCGTAGAGAACGACTACATCGAGTTTTGAATATTATCGGCTTTTTGCCCGAGCATTATGCGAACGATATAGATTTTGAATTTCGTTTAGGGCAGTTCAAAGAGAATAAAGAGCCTAAAATCGCGTATAAAGAAATTTCCCCTAAGAAATTTGAATTCATCTTTCAAAACAGCTTCAATGAGATGCTTGAGGATTTCAAAACTCACCAACCGGAACTCGTTGAAGATGGGAAAAAAGTTCCTTACGATTGGACGATATATTATTTGAGGAAAAAAGCCCTTACGCAACGAATTGAAAAAGGTGAACTTGCTTGGATATTATTGAATTTCAATCAAAAACGCGGATATTATCAATTGCGTGGCGAAGACGAGGAAGTGGATGCATCAAAATCGATAAATTTTTATGCTCTCAAAGTGGAGAAGGTAGAAGAAGCTGAAAAGGGCAAAAATAATGATGTTTGGTACAATGTGCATTTAGAAAACGGATGGGTTTATAGACGTTCGAGCAAAACCTTTTTAGATTGGGAGGGCAAAATAAAGGAATTTATCGTCACCGAAAATCTGAACAAAGACGGCACAATAAAAGTGGATAAGGAAGGTAAGGAAAGCAGAAGCTTTAAAGCAGTCGATTCTGAACAAGATTGGATTGCCATAAAGAAAAGTACAGAAGAAAAAATTGAAAATTCAGATAAAACTGTCGGAGCATATATTTACGATACGCTTCTGCAAAAACCCAATCAGAAAATCAGAGGCAAACTCATACGCACCATAGAACGTCAGTTTTATAAAAATGAACTAAAAAAGATTCTCGAAAAACAAAAAGAATTTCACCCTGAATTACAAGACAGGAATTTGTACAACTCCTGTTTAGAAGAACTTTATGCTTATAACGAAGCACACCGCAGAAGTATAGCCGACAGAGATTTTACTTATCTTTTTTTGGATGATATTATTTTTTATCAGCGTCCGTTGAAAAGCAAGAAATCCCTAATCAGCCAATGTTCGTTGGAAACAAGAACCTACCGTTCAGACGATGGAACATACAAGACGGAAGGCGTAAGGTGTATAGCAAAAAGTAATCCATTGTATCAAGAATTCAGACTGCTTCAATGGATGAAAAACTTGAAAATTTTCAGAAAAGACGATACCGAGGATAAGGATATTACAGCAGACCTGTTGACTGCAAATGATTGGGAAAAACTGTATGAGTGGTTAAACGATAAAAGTGAAATTTCTCAGATAGAATTATTGAAATATCCGTCTTTTGGATTGGAGGAAGTGCTAAGGAAAGAAATCGGTCAGGGCTTGAGAAAAGTAACAAAAAAAGAAATAGAGGAAAAATTGTTGGAGAAATACCGTTGGAATTATGTAGAGGATAAAGTATATCCGCTCAATGAAACCCGTGGTGAAATATTGAAAAGACTGCAAAAAGCAAAAATTCCATTTGACTTTCTAACTTTCGCAAACGAATTGCGTTTGTGGCATATTCTGTATTCAGTGGAAGATAAAAATGAAATTGAAAGTGCTTTGAAAAAATATGCGGAAAAGAATGAATTACCAGAAAGTTTTGTTGAAACTTTCAGAAAGTTCCCAAGAATTGACAAAGAATATGGCTCTTTTTCAGAAAAAGCAATTAAGAAATTATTGCCCTTGATGCGTTTCGGAAAATGGTGGAACTTCTCAGCGATTGATGCAAAAACGAAAGGTAGAATTGAGAAAATTCAAACAGGAGAATTTGACAATAGTATTAAAAATCGCGTTCGTGATAAAGCCATTCATTTAACCCAAAATGAAGATTTTCAAAATCTTCCGCTTTGGTTGGCTAGCTATATCGTGTACGACAGACATTCAGAAAGCGCCGATGTCCAGTATTGGAACACAGCAGACAAAATAGAATTATTAAAACAGCACTCACTTCGCAATCCAATTGTGGAGCAAGTGATTAATGAAACGCTACAAACCGTTCGGGATATTTGGAAAGAGTTTGGCGAAGGAAAAGAAAAGTTTTTCGATGAAATTCACGTGGAGTTAGGTAGAGAAATGAAAAATCCTGCCGACAAACGAAAGAAAATGACTGAGCGTATTACCGAAAACGAAAACACCAACATTCGGCTCAAAACCATTTTGTTAGAATTGTTGAATGACGGCGACACCAATGTTCGTCCTTACTCTCCCATGCAACAAGAAATTCTAAAAATTTATGAAGAAGGCGTCTATGGTAGCGAAACAAGACAGGACGAGTTGGATGAAATTGATAAAATTCGCAAAAAAGCACAACCCTCCTTATCAGAATTAAGACGCTACAAATTATGGTTGGAGCAAGGTTACAAATCACCCTATACCGGTGAGATAATACCGCTTTCAAAACTGTTTACGCCGGCTTACGAAATAGAACATATTATACCGCAATCGCGCTTTTTTGATGACAGTTTAAGTAACAAAATTATTTGCGAAACAGAAGTCAATGAACTAAAAGGCAATCAACTGGCTTGTGAGTTCATCAAAAACAATAATGAGCTTAAAATAGAACTTAGTCACGGGAAATTCGTAAAACTTCTTTCGCCGGATGCCTATGAAGAGAATGTAAAACGATATTATGCTAAGAACAAAGCCAAGCTACAGAAACTTCTGTTGGAGGATATTCCTGAAAAATTCATTGAACGCCAACTCAACGACAGCCGATACATAAGCAAAGTGGTAACAGCCTTGCTTTCCAATATTATGCGACAAGAAGGCGAAAGCGAAGGAACTGCCAGGAATGTTATAGTATCTTCCGGAGGAATCACTGCAAGATTAAAGCAAGATTGGGGGTTGAATGATGTTTGGAACACTTTGATAACTCCACGTTTTGAGCGACTGAACAAAATGGCAGGTTATGAAAAGTACGGTTCGTGGGAAAATAAAGACGGAAAGAATGTTTTCCAAATCAACACCATAGAACCGGAACTGCTAAAACTCAACAAAAAACGAATTGACCACCGACACCACGCATTAGATGCACTCATTGTGGCTTGTAGCAGCAGAAACCATATCAATTACCTAAACAATCAATCGGCTGCAAAAGATAAAAAATCCGAGCGGTTTGATTTACGGAACAAGTTGCGACATATAGAAACCTATATCGACAAAGATGGGAAACGACGAACTGCTGCCAAAGAATTTTTGAAACCTTGGGAAACCTTTACTCAAAACACGAAAGAGGAACTTCAGAAAATAGTGGTAAGTTTCAAAAAGAACAATCGGGTAATCAACAAAACCGTAAATAAACACCAAAAATGGATCAAACAACCTGATGGAACTACGAAAAAAGTTTTCGTTACCCAAACAAAAGGCGATAGTTGGGCAATTCGCAAACCGTTGCATAAAGACACCGTTTCAGGATTAGTGAATTTACGATTAAAAAAATCAATCACATTAGCAGCCGCATTAGATAATATTGAAAACATTGACAATAAGTCTTTGCGTAAAAAGATTCTTGAATTGCAAAAAGCAGGCTACAATAAAAAGAAAATCATAAAATATTTTAAGGATAAGAAAAACGAATGGCTGGGAGAAGATATTTCAAGAGTGGAAATTTATTATTTCACCAATGAGGCAGAATCAACCAAATTAGCAGCGTCTCGCGTAAAACTAGATGAAAGTTTCAATGAAAAGCGCATTGAAACCATTACCGATACGGGTATACAGAAAATACTATTAGCGCATTTGGAGAAATATAAAGGACAAACTGATGAAAAAGGAAAAGAAATCCCGGCCCAATCACTCGCTTTTTCTCCTGATGGTTTGGATGAACTAAATAATAATCTTACTGAATTGAACGGAGGAAAACCTCATGCACCTATTTATAAGGTAAGAACATACGAAAAATTAGGCAATAAGTTTAATGTGGGAGTTTCAGGCAATAAGAAAGATAAATATGTTGAGGCTGCCAAAGGAACAAATCTTTTCTTTGCCATTTATGCTGACGAAGAAGGTAACAGGAGCTACGAGACAGTTCCGCTTAATGTTGTGATTGAACGCCAAAAACAAGGATTACCGTCGTGTCCTGCTACAAATGACAAAGGAGACCGTTTGCTTTTCGATTTATCGCCTAACGATTTGGTTTATGTTCCCACACCTGAAGAAATGGAAAATCCGAGTAATGTGGATTTTAATAATCTGAGTAAAGAACAAGTGAAACGGATTTATAAATTTGTAAGTTGTACTGGAAGCGAAGGGCATTTTATTCCAAACAGCAATGCTTTTGAAATTATTAAAAATGAAAATGGCACGAACAGTAAAAGTGAAAGGATGCAAGAGTTTTCCGATGGAAATACTATTTATGATGTCAAAAACAATCCGATACAAATTAAAGCAACCTGTTGGAAACTAAGTGTTAACAGAACTGGAAAAATCAACATCTTTACTGCAAAAAAGATAAGTGAAAAATTTAACAATCACCAATGATAAAATAGCAATAGACACAAACATTCTTATCTATGCAATAGGGAATCAAGATATTGCTAAATCTGAAATTTCTATGAAAATTTTAGAACAAAAACCATATGTATCAAATCAAGTGATAACAGAAACAATAAATGTATTGATGAATAACAAATTCAATAAAAATAAATTCGAATGTTTTTCAATAGCTCTTGATATATTAGAATTTTGTCCTTTGATACACAACACAAAGGACACATATTACAGTAGCCAATATTTATTGAAAAAATATAAACTTGGCCCATATGATGCAATAATAATTGCAAATGCATTATTGGAAGGTTGCAAATTGCTATATTCTGAAGATATTCACAAATATTTTATTGAGAAAAGACTAAAAATAATAAACCCATTTAATGTTGCACATATATGATAAAACGCACACTCTACTTCGGCAATCCCGCATACCTAAGTATGCGCAACAAGCAATTGGTAATAAAACTACCCGAAGTAGTAAAAAATGAAACGTTACCCGAAGCATTCAAATCAGAAGCGGAAAAAACATTTCCGGTGGAAGACATCGGTGTTGTCATTCTCGACAACAAGCAGATTACAATTACACACGGATTAATGGAGGCTCTTTTGGAAAATAACTGCGCACTTATTACATGTAATAGCAGTAGGATGCCTTTTGGATTAATGCTTCCACTTGCCGGAAATACCACACAAACCGAGCGGTTTCGAGACCAAATCGATGCATCGGTACCCTTGAAAAAGCAACTCTGGCAACAAACTGTACAGGCAAAAATCGAGAATCAGGCGTATGTTTTGGCAAACAAATCAAAAGCTATTGTTAAAAATATGCTTGCTTGGGCAGCTGATGTAAAAAGTGGTGATCCGGATAATTACGAAGCACGTGCGGCAGTCTATTATTGGAACAATATTTTTCCCACAATAAACGGGTTTAAACGAGGTAGAGAAGGCATTCCACCCAACAATCTGCTCAATTACGGATACGCCATTCTGCGTGCTGTAGTAGCGCGTTCGTTGGTTGCCAGTGGACTTCTGCCCACGCTGGGCATTCACCACCGAAACAAATACAACGCTTACTGCTTAGCGGATGACATTATGGAGCCGTATCGACCGTTTGTGGATAAATTGGTTTTCGAGATAATGGAAAATGGAACTAATGTTTTTGAATTATCTCAGGAAATTAAAGCCAAACTGTTGAATATTCCCGTGCTTGATGTTGTGATAAACGAGCGACGAAGCCCGCTGATGATTGCGGTGGGTCAGACTGCCGCCTCATTGTATAAATGTTTTTCGGGAGAAATTCGGAAGGTTAAATATCCTTCGTTTGTTTAACAGCTACTACAAAGGTCCTCGACCATTTGTAAAGTTGTCTTGATGAGCGTAAAATGCTAATTTATTTTAGATTATTAACAAGCGTTTATTATGGAACGATTTAGCGAATATAGAATTATGTGGGTACTTGTATTTTTTGATTTGCCGACAGAAACAAAGAAAGACCGAAAGATTTATTCGGATTTTCGCAAGAAACTTATTCAGGATGGTTTCACCATGTTTCAGTTTTCTATTTATCTGCGCCATTGCGCGAGTAGGGAGAATGCAGACGTGCATATTAAACGTGTCAAATCCTTCCTGCCTCCAAGCGGTCAAGTCGGAATTCTTTGCATTACCGACAAGCAATTTGGAAATATGGAATTGTATATCGGGAAAAAAGAAAAAGAAGTCAAGGCGCCTTATCAACAATTGGAATTATTTTAGCATAAAGAATCCCGCTCGAAAAGCGGGATTCTTTGTTTCTGGACAACGATTTTTTTAATTCTAACAACCCTCACAACTTGTTGGTTTTTAACAATATACTGACATCCTGTTGTTCAGAATATCAAAGATACAGAAATTTGAAAGCAATTCACAACCAATCGTTACGATTTCTTTTTCGATTGTTTGTTGTTCAGAATATCAAAGATACAGAAATTTGAAAGCAATTCACAACAGCTTCCAACGTGATTAAAATTATCTATTGTTGTTCAGAATATCAAAGATACAGAAATTTGAAAGCAATTCACAACGCCGGACAGCTACTTCGTATTTGCGTCGAAGTTGTTCAGAATATCAAAGATACAGAAATTTGAAAGCAATTCACAACTAATCGTGCCGCTAAATTTTCATTCTTGAGTTGTTCAGAATATCAAAGATACAGAAATTTGAAAGCAATTCACAACACGGCTCGTTAGTCAGCACGGTGAAGGTCTGTTGTTCAGAATATCAAAGATACAGAAATTTGAAAGCAATTCACAAC
>JAAYIT010000120.1 GCA_012523295.1 Porphyromonadaceae bacterium
CAGACTCCTCAAAAGTAGAAACGGGGACTCCGCACGAAGCGAAGTTCCCGTTTCATTTTGAAAACTGAAAACAACACAATCTTAATTATACCTGATAATAAACTATTTTTTTCCCTTTTTAGCTTCTTTTGCTTTGATTCTTTGCTCCCACGCTTTCCTTTCTTCGGTCAGATTATAGCCGCGGGCGGAGAGATAGTTGTTGATTCTACCTTTGTATTTCCCAAAAACACCGTGTTTTTTATTGGAGCTTTCTGCATTCATTGCAAGTTCGCGGGCTTCCCACAGCCAAGCGTAAATCTGTTTTTTCTCATCCTCTTTCAACGAAGGAATCATTTCTAATGTAGCTGTGTAAGTTACCATCAAGACACCATAAGTCATTTCGTCTTTCACTTTGTCTATCTGCTGATTGTCAACATGTTGCATAAGCGCTGATATAAAAGCAAAGTGCGATCGAAATATTTCAGAGTCAGTTTTTTGCAGAATTTTTTCCTTTTCTGCTTTCTTCTGTTCGGCTGAAAAAAGGATTTTAATATTGTCTATTTCCTTATTGGCTTGGTCTCTTGCTTCATAGATATCATTCAACTCAAAATACCGGTTTGCCAAGATATTTCTGACATTCGTGGCAGTCCCGGGGTTTTTTATCCCTAATTTATCTACTATTTTCTGCGAACGAACTTTTATGGTTTCCACATATGCCGAATCACGACCTTCGGACTTGAGTTCCACTGCATATGTGATAGCTGAAAAAGCAAAGACGAAGAGCAGTAAAAGAGTTATTTTAATTTTATTTGAATTCATGAATAAAGATTTTTAGTATCGGCTGTAAAGAATACTGACACTTGAATAACAACCTGTAAGCCGTGCTTTGAGCTTGTTACATCAAACTTTTTTTCCCTTTCAGCGTATCGTAATTATTTGCAGGATTTGTCCAGTCGGTTTTTACTTTTGTGCTGATACCGTTAATGTATTTCTCAATATTCGTGTACCCATCTCCCGTGCAATCTTCCAAAGCATCAGAAGGATCATTCGGATTCAGTCCGTTGGCAATTTCCCACTTGTCGGGCATACCATCATTATCGGTGTCAATGTACGGTGTTCCTTTGTACTCCGGGTATCCGCCTACTTGTTTGATATCGGTAATAATTCCTTTGGTATAAGAATCTTTTGGCAATCTGCGGTGTTCGAATTGATAAAAATCATCCGGATTCAATCCTTTTACGTAGTAATTTTCACCTGTTTTCACTTCGTGAATCACCCTTTCGTCAACTATGTCTCTTTTCGGTAAGGTCGCGCCCACATTCTTCAAGACAAAATCGTACGCTTCTTTTGCAGACATGATTGGGAATTCCGGCATTGGGAATGGTTTATCCCAGTACATTAGTTCTGTGTACCCGTCAGTGTTTGGTTGGTTTTGAACTTGTATCCCTCCATCCCAGTTGTTTTTGGTGACACGTTCATTTCCTTCCATAATATTTCCATTGGCATATACACGTCCAAATACATAGTAGTCCAAGTTACTTCGTCCGGATTCAGGTTTCAATATCCGATGCCCCACAGGACTGTTTTTGGGAGTAAGAGGACCCGGTTTGTAATAATTGTTTATAATGTTGTAAAGCGCGGTGTAATCTCCGCCATCAACCGAGCGATGTACCCAATTGTAGATCACGTTATTCACAAAATTGAATACGCCATTCCAGCCGATTGATGGATTTCTTCCGGCATTACTTGCCCAAAGATTTCGCATAAATGTACAATTTTCTCCACCGAGCGTACTTCCAAACGCGTGATTGTACGTATCGAGCGCCTGAGAAGAAATTGTGTTTTGAATCGTCACGTTTACTGTAGGCAGTTTCAATTCTTTGTATCCTTCACCCGGATTGAACATATGTCGGTAAAACGAAATATTTTCATCCAATCCCCAGCTTGTAGAGCAGTGATCAATCATGATGTTTCCTACGGGATTTCCACCAAAAGCATCATCTCGGCGGCCAACGTAGGTTTCACCGCGTCTGAACCGCATATGGCGAACCACCACATCATGCGTATTTACCCAGAATGATTCTCCGGCAATGCAAACACCATCACCCGGTGCAGTTTGGCCTGCAATAGTGATATAAGGTGCTCTGACGATAATCGGAGATTTTAATTTGATGATTCCGGCCACATTAAACACTACAATTCTCGCGCCGCCCTGCTCACACGCATCTCTGAATGAGCCGGGACCGCTGTCATTCAAATTTGTAACGGTAATTACTTTTCCGCCCCGGCCGCCAAAACTGTACGCGCCGCCACCTTCAGCCCCCGGGAAAGCGGGTATTTCGGCTTGCGGTAAATCTGTAGGACGTGCCGCCCAAGGTATATACGGTCTTCCCGCTTTAGCTTCTGCTTCAATGATCGGCAGTGCTTTTTCCCAAGCTAAATCAGACAGGCGAGTTGCTTCATCCATCATGATTTTTGTTTCTTCTTGAACTTCTTTGGGTACACGCGGATATTGCGCCCATAAAAATGAGCCGCTATAAAGTAAAAAGAAAGAAATAATAAAAATTGATTTTTTATTCATTGTCAAATTATATTTTGAATTAAGTTTATGTTTGTTAGACTCAAAAAACGTTATCTTGTAATCTTAACAAATGCAAAAGTTATAAAACAAGACATTCAGTTTGAAAAACACATGTATGTAGAGCTGAGAAAGTCACATCAAAACGTAATCAGAAAAAGATAAACGTTTTTATCTGAATCCGCTTAGTTCTTCAAAAACTTAGCATACTCTTTCCGGTTTGACTCCGATTTTACGCAAATCAAATAGTAGCCGCTGTTCAGATTTCTCACATCGACAAATGAGTTTTCTTTCAATGTATTTTCAGAAATTAATTCGCCTTTGAGTGACAGAATTTTTACAGAAGAGAGCGGAAGTTCAGAATTTATTTCCAATCTGTCTTTTACTACGGTCGGGAAAATTGAGAAAAAAGTCTGTTTGATGTTTTTTACACCCGTAAAATTAGGAACAATATACTCTCCCATGAGGCTGTTTAAATAAACCTCTAACGCGGTATAACCTTCCGGCGTTTTTAAGTTTCTATCTTCCGGATCGTTTGGATTCAGGCCATTAGCCAATTCCCAAGCATCTGGCATTCCGTCGCGGTCTGTATCGACCGGCGGCTCTACTTGTTCGTAAGGCAAATACCCTTCGGCATCGGTCGATTTGTCAATGATTCCGTACTTCCCGAGCGAAGCTTTGAATGTGGCGGTGCCATCTTTCAATTCACGGATAATACGGCGCTCCACCGAATCACGATTGAAGGTTCCGACTTTTTCAAGAATCGACTGATAAGCCTCCTCAGCGCTTGTGATCGTATTGAGCCTGTATGGTTCGTATTCGATCCATTTCAAGTTGTAGTAGATGTTTTTTGGAGGATAAAGCAATGTGTCCGACGCCAAATCACTCTTTGTGGGAAGTGTAGTTCCGGCAGCACCGGACCACCTGATTTGGAATGCATTCCAATTGTCAGTGTTTGCAGCAGCATTCCCGAGCATATAATTATCGGAGAGGAACCATTTTGGATAAGTAGCTCCATTTACGATGTAGTTTGAGAAAAAATATTTTGTTGAGGGAGTAGCGGGTCCGGGCTTGTAGTAATTTCCGATATAATTGGCTGTATGTGAGCGATTTGTTCCCAATGACACATCGGCTCCGTAAATTCCGCCTGAGCTTCCCCAGTTAAATATCACATTGTTGATAAACTCAATGAAAACCCGTGTTTCATTTTCAGTTCGCGCGCCGTTAAGCCGCGGAGTACGGGACTGATTGTGAGCAAATAGATTGTGATGCCATGTAGAATTTATACCACCACATTGTCCGCCATAACCGCGATTACCTTTTCCGTGTCCATCGTCATATAGTCCTTCGTGAATCATTGACCACTGTACCGTTGTGAATCGGTTGTCATACATAGTGATGTTTTCTTCCCCTGACCAGCCAAAAACGCAATGGTCGAATATCACATTCATGGCATTTTCACAACCCATAGATCCGCCGGGGATAAATGTGCCATCTGCGGCGTTTTCTCCGATTCGGAAGCGTACATTCCTCACGATCAAATCTTTAGAACCGCCCAAGTTCACTTTTGAATTGCGAATAGTGATTCCTTCTCCCGGAGCGGTCTGACCTGCGATTGTCAAGTTTGGTCTTGATGAACGGATGTCGTTCACATTTCTTCCGTTTACAATATGCGGTTTCAGCATGATTGTTCCCGAAACTCGAAAAATGATCGTAAGCGGTTCTCCCGGATATTGCTTCAATGCCCACCTGAAACTTCCCGGGATTGCCTCCTCCATGTTGTTGTAAGCTATGTAGTCATCTAAATTTTCAACAAATACAACTTTTCCTCCTCGACCACCTTTTGCATATTTTCCATAACCTTCAGCAGTAGGAAACGCCGGAGTTTGAGCTTGGTTTATTTGAAAACTCAAAGTAAAAATTACAAGTAAGAATAATGTTTTTTTCATACGTAAATTGTTAGAATGCGCTATAAGGTTGATAGTCATTCGATTATACAGCAAAATTGCTTTGTTTTATTTCAATTCAGACAAAATAAAAGACAGCACTCATCTTTAGGACAAATGC
>JAAYIT010000121.1 GCA_012523295.1 Porphyromonadaceae bacterium
GTAATACGGTGTGTCAAAGACAAGCTGTATTGCTTTCAATTACTAACTTATAATTATTTTATCATGAGAAAATTATTAACTTTTTTAATCTTGCCGATATTCGCAATCATAGGATTGCAGGCTCAAACAGACGTGACAAACACGTATCTTCTTAATCCAAATTTTGAATTAGCTACAGCAGTAAGTACTACAATTGAGAGTTGGACTAATCTCAACAATGCGTTTCAAACTCAAAACAATGATGGATTAGGAAATAAAGATGGAGTGTGGTACGCTGAGAAATGGCAGAGTGGTGGAAATTTAGAAAATTTGAAACTATCTCAACAAGTAACAGGTTTACCCAACGGTAAATATCTTCTTATTGCAGCCGCATTTACGAACCAAAACTATGGTGGAGCCTTTATTTTTGCCAATGGTAAAAAGACAGAAGTGTTTAACACAAATGACTATAGTGTTATTTTTGATGTTACTGATGGCTCATTGGGATATGGTTTTGAAGTAGTAAAATCAAGTAACTGGGTTGGATGTGACAATTTCAGACTTTACGAACTTGGAACCGATCCTTATTTAGAGGTAAATGTAACTTCATTGAGTTTTGATGTTGCTAAAACAGTGAAAACATTCTTTGTAAAAGGAACAAATTTAACTTCCAACGCCACTTTAGTTCCTCCTACTGGAGTTACGCTAAGTAAAACATCTTTGACTCCTGCAGAAGTTGAAAACGGTACTACGATAACTGCAACTTATGATGGTAGTACTACAATTGCTGAAGGTGCTATAACAGTGTCAAGCGGAAGTGCATCTCACTCGATTTTGGTTACTGCTACAGCTGCCGATGCAGCTTGCTACATTCCTCTGTACACAGATAGACCAAACCTTATTCCGGATCCATTATTGAATTCTCTCAACGGATTTGGAGGCTGGGGGCTTAAAAGTATCACAAATGTAGCTGGCGAGCCATACTGTGGAGATGGAGCTGTCAAATTTGAAGCTGAAACAAATGACTATCCTGACGGTGCCGCACTCGATGTAAGTATGACCTGGAAACCAAACACAACATACCGTGTAAAAGTAAAAGTAAAAGCAGTTGATGGAGATATTGCTTTACTTGCAAATGGAACAGCACCAAATTTCTTGTATATAATTCCACAATCTAACGATGAATGGGTAGAAGTTGATAAAATTATTAGGACTGGAACCAATGCTGGCAATGGATTTTTAAGTATTAATAATGTCGATGGTGAAGTAACGGGTAAAATTGCATTTATTGATAACTATGAATTATATGAAATATTTGAGGCTCCTACATTAGTAGTTAATCCCATTGAATTAATGTTTGATGCTATAAATCTTGTCAGAGAGTTTGAAGTAAAGGGAACCAACTTGCATGAAGATATTACAATTACGCCTCCGGTTGGAATTACACTTGATGTTACTACCATTAGTTATACAGACGCAAATGATGGAGTGGTTGTAAACGCTGAATATGATTTTGAAGAACTTATTGAAGGTGGTGTAATTGAAGTTAAAAGTGGCGATCTTGCAACAAATATTACTGTGAATGCCTATAATTTCAGTGAAGGTACATGTTTTGAACCATTGTACATTGATAAAGAGAATCTTATCAAAGATCCGTTCTTGAATAGTTTGGCTACATATGCGGGTTGGGGTAACAGAGAAATTATATCAGATGAAAGAGCTTACTGTTTCCGTTCTGTTTTTGTAGATGGAAAATGTGGTGGATCATTAGACTACCATTTAACAGGAATTGTTAAACCTTATACTACTTACCGTGTTAGAGCTAAGGTAAGCACCAATGGTACCGGTACCGGTAAAATTGGTATCAGCGGACTTGGGATTCCAAATGTTTATCAACCATTTGAATCAGAAGCCGGTGAATATATTACTGTTGATTTCGTATTTACAGCAGGTGGAAGTTTGAATAACCCAAATATGTATCTGAACAGTTGTGAATCTGAAACTGCTACAGAGCTTTACTTGGATAACTATGAAATGTATGAATTGGATGATCCTGCTATTATAATTGATCCGAAAGTATTGTCGTTTGATTCAATGCATTCTCTTGATTCAGTGTTTGTTTTAGGTCAGAACCTTACAGAAAACATTACTATCACAGTCCCATCTGGCGTTACAATAGAAGAAAATACTATTGATGCCACAGAGGCTGCTTCAGGATTGTTTGTTAAATTTACTTATGACAAAGCTTTTGATATTACAGGTGGTGAAGTTACGTTTACTTCAGGTGATTTGTCAAAAACTCTGACAGTAAATGCTTCAAGATACTTGATTAACGGAGATTTTGAAAGACCATTATCAGAAGGATGGACTACCAATGATGGTGATATGGTAAGACAAACAAACAACTCATTCCCATTAAAAACAGGTGGACACTATGTGGAGAAATGGATAGATGGTGGTGGAAACTTATCAGCCTTTACACTTTCTCAGACTATTCTTGGTATTCCAAACGGAAGCTATACGGTGAAAGCAAATGCTCAAGCTGTGCAACAAGCCGATGGAACTAATCCGGGTGGAGCATTTATTATCGCAGGAAATAATGGAGTAGAAGTAATAGAAACAGCTGAATACTCAGTTGATGTAGAGGTGGTTGATGAGTCATTGACTCTCGGATTCCAAGTAGTTATGACCGGAAACTGGGTAGCAGTAGACAACTTCAGATTGATAGATAATAATGCACAAGGAGTAAATAGTCGTCATTCATTGGATGGTGTGAATACATTTATCCTGAATAATCGCGTTCACGCTGATATCAATTTAGATAAAAATGCCACAACAACAATAAGCGTTTACAACATAAACGGTGTGAAAATGGCAGAAAAAGAGGTAGCTCTTCAAGCCGGTGAAAATCGTGTTGTAGTTGACAAAGAGTTAGCAAGAGGCGTTTATTTGGTTGAGGTGGTAGCTGACGGTAAGTTTGCTGCATTTAAACTGATTAAATAAATCTACGGATTGAATTAGATTCTGATTCTGACAAAACAGAAATCCGACATTAAAACAATTATTATAATCGTTTTCTGAAATCTGTTTTGTAAAAACTAAAAGCTGCCTTGATAATTTTTAAGGCAGCTTTTTTATAATTTATCGTAAGTTCGATAAAAGATAACATAATGTATATCTGTGAAATCACCTTTATAGATCAACTTTCTCTCAATAATAATCACTATGAAACAGCCATTTAAGATAAGTCTTAAACCCAAGAGAATGATTAATGGCATGTTCTATACGACCTTAATTTCAAAATAAATTCTAATCGTATGAAAACCAACTTTATACTTATCCTGCTTTTCTTTTTTAGTTCCTTCAGTTTTTCTCAAACAAATCTAATTGAAAACTGGGATGGAAAAGGAGATACAAATCCGGCAACTTCTTATCCGGATCAATATGGATGGGTTGTAACTGTTGGGAATTTTAATTCCGCAAACTCTACATCCGGAATCCGTTGGAGTGATGTCACTCCGACTTCAAATCCGATACATTATCTGAATGGAACAGCCTATTCTGGAAGATTGCTTATGGTGAGATGGGATGGAGCGGGCAACACTTCTTTGGCATCTGTTTATAGCTATCCGGTAACTTTACAAGCCGGGAAGAGATATAAATTTTCCTGGAATTATGAGTGGTGGAACAATGCTTCAGTGCCTGTTTATACTGTAGGAGTGGGAACAAGTAAAGATGGTTCAAATCCTATTTCCTCAAAAGACTTTCAATGTTCTTCTATAAAAAACAGGCTTTCGAATGGTGATTTTAGCTTTTTCGTGAAAAATTCAGGATTATACTACTTAACTATCAAAGCCAACAACCTGGCAGTTCTCGGAGGAATCGGCGATCTTTCAATTGTTGAGATTCCGTTAGTACTGGAAAGTGATATTTCTTCCATTACTCTCAACTACTACAGTGCAGAACAATCTGTTAATATTTCTCCGAATTCTTCCGGTGAGCCGATAAATATTTCAGCGCCATCGGGAATAAAATTGAGTGTTTCAACTTTACCATCTTCCGGAGGAAGTTTTGTTGTGTCTTCAGTAGATTCAACTTCTGTGAATGACAAAATAACCATCACGCAAGCCGGAGATGTATTAAAAATTCCTGTTGTAGCTTCGTTTAATAAAGATTTTATAAAAGCCGGTAGAATTGATACGCTGGATATCGATGGAGCGTGGTGCTGGTTTGCAGATCCTCGTTCGCTTTACTACAAAGGTGCTAAAGAACAAACCTATTTTTCCTGGGTTACGAGCACGGGAGATATAGTCCTTTCTGCTTATAACCATGCGACGGGAGAATATGATAAAAATACCCTTTCTTATCGTTTGCAAGTGGATGACCATGCTAATCCTTCCTTATTTATCCGTAAAGATGGTAGGATAATTTTGTTCTACTCCAAACACTTTGATTCAGTAATGCGCTATCGTATTTCAACGCATCCGGAAGATATCTCCTCGTTTGGACCCGAAAAAACATTTGGAAATAATGTCACTTATCCGTACCCTTTTCAGGTTGGAAATGATGTTGTGATTTTCTATAGAGGTGATTCAGACTGGCACCCGACCATGGCCGTTTCAAATGATAATGGAGAAACATTTAACACCCCGAAAAAATTCATTGTTGGTGGCGGTCAACGTCCTTATACTCGCTTTTCACAAGATCCGACCGGCGCTATTCATATAGCATTCACAACCGGGCATCCGAGAAATGAACCTAACAATAAAATTTATTACGCATGCTTCAAAAATGGAAGTTTTTACCGAGCTGACGGTTCGTTCATCAAAAATTATAACAATGGTTCGAATCCGTTAAATATTGATTTGAATGAAGCTGAAACAGTCTATAATGCTTCGAATGGGAAAGGATGGATTTGGGATATAACGGCAGACTCGGAGAATAAACCGGTGATGGTATTTGCTTCTTTTCCATTAGATACCGATCACAGATACCTTTACGCGCGGTGGACAGGAACAAACTGGCACCGGAAAGAGCTGACAAACGGTGGAAAATGGTTTCCTCAAACACCTGCCGGAAGAACTGAACCTGAACCGAATTATTCAGGTGGTATCGCGTTAGATTACAATGATCCGTCGCAGGTTTATCTTTCCAAAGAAGTAAAAGGAGTATTTGAAATTTTGAAATTCACAACTCCCGATAAAGGCGTAACGTGGGACTCAGTAGCTGTAACATGGAATACTCCTCCACATTTTGTAAATGTACGTCCGATTGTTCCAAGAAATCATGTGCCGGGATACTTTGATGTAGTTTGGATGCGGGGAACTTACAGATATTATACAGACTATCAAACCTCCTTGGTTTTTCAAATGGATTCTTTGAAGTCGAATCTTGATAGAATATCAATAAGTCCTCAAGCATTAGAACTTTATAAAGGGACATCTTCAAAACTGGACGTTCAATTTTTTCCCGCGTTTTCTTCAGCCGATAAAAGTTTGATTTGGAGCAGTTCAAATCCCGATGTAGCTAAAGTAAATAATGGAGTAGTAGAAGCTTTGTCTGTAGGCACTGCCACGATTACCGCTGAAACTGTAAATGGAAAAACAGCCGCCGTGCTTGTTACCGTATCGGCTCCGACATTAATCAGCAATGCTCTGTTTGATTTTGGCACTCCGACTTCACCTGTAGTGAGCGGTGCAATTCAGGTTTCTGAGAATACATTTCTAACCAACTCGTACGGTTGGTCGCCAAATTCAGTTGTCTTTTCAAGAGACAGAGGAGCAGCGGGAGGCGATGAGTTGCGTGACTTTAACATGTCGTCCAATCCCGCCACTTTTACTGTATTCGCTCCGAAAGGCGATTACAAAGTGATAGCGAAACAAGGGGATTTATCCTATGCGCATGATTTGATGGCCATAGCGGTGAACGGAGAAACAGTTGCTTCTACTATTAATTCGATGTTGGGAGGATTTGTTACTACGGAATTCAATGTGTCTGCAAATGAAAATAAGATGGATTTTACATTTTCGGATAATGGTGGCTCTGATGCCAATTGGGTCATAAATTCTCTTGAAATACGTCAGTTGAATACTGCTCTTTCTTCAATAGAAGTGGAAAACTTTATAAACGAAAATACTATTATCAAAGCTTTCGATTCGCTTGGAAGATTGTTGCTTAAGGAAAAACTGATGGAGCGTAACTATTTGCAATTCTTGAAATCATCACTCAAAAGGAATGCAGTTTATTTGATAGCATTTGATAACACTCATGATCGAAAAATGATTAAGTTTGTACTATAAGTTTGTGAGGAACTGACCATGAAACTAATTTCACATTTTTTTATTTCTATATTTCTCATCTTTTCATTTTTTGAAGTCGGAGCACAGATTCAAGTAGGTAATGAATATTATCTGTACAATATTTATTAGGTATAATGGTCAAAAATAGTTGGTAAAAAGTCTTGTATCTTCCTATATAGCGGAGTTTAGAGAAAGTTTATTGAAATTTGTTTCAATAAACGGGAGTATCCTATATTTAGACCTTTGAACTTTCATCTCATCTTATTTTGCCAGTCCACAATCAAATTATTTGTTTTCTTGGACTTATTCACATTGTATTTTGCTTTTTCACGCATCATCCATTGTTTTGGGTTTTCTCCGAAAACAGATTTAAACCTCCTGTTGAATGTTTTGGTAGTCATATTGAGTGCCTGTGCCAATTCACTTACTTTTGATACCCTTAAATAGTGTGCATGTACCAGATTTGTAAAATCGTTCAACGAACGGATTACAGGTGCAAAAAAACATGCAATCTCTTCTTTTGAGTAAAATCCACGCACTAAGAAAAAGAATTCAGTCTCTTTAATGTCATGTAAATGACGGCAATACATTCTCTCATCTAAGTAGAATCCCACATTTTTAATAAAATCAAGAACAGGCTTTTTCATAACGATTTTCTTGATTTTATCGCGATCGTTATTCACTTTATCATCAGCCATTTTATCTAAAGCAAGTAAATCACAGCGTGAATTTGGACGGTCAAAATACATAAAGGTTACTTTAGCATCTGATTTTGCTAAAATTTCGTACTTCATAAAATTAGACAATAGACAAATTTCGTTTTTTGCTATTACCATTTTTTTCTTGTCAGATAGCTCGATCACAAACCTGCCGGACAAAACAAAAATAATCGCAAACTCTTTATCAAGCGAGATATAATAGGTTTTATCTTTATCGAAATTACACTTGGTAAAACCAACATTGTTTTCCTTGATATAATTCTCACACCCTAAATGTTCTTTAATGTAAAGAAGATTTGTGGCTTTCTTCATAATTCAAATTATTAAATAATATTAAAAATAAAAAATTGCCTTTTGATTCA
>JAAYIT010000122.1 GCA_012523295.1 Porphyromonadaceae bacterium
AGCTCATAATTGATTGGCAGCAACTCCTGCCTGCCAATAGCAAAGCAAACGGTCTATAAATCTCAATGAAATTTATAGACCGCTATTTTTTGTGCTTTGAAAGACGGCGGATTTGGGATGCTTACATTTCATCTATTCCTACAGCCCAAACATTATTTATGACGCTGTTGGCGGAGTGCTTCCAACGCGGATCGGGAAAGATGATTTGAAATGGGAAGAAACGAAACAATTCAATGTCGGGTTAGATTTAAACTTTTGGAAAAACAGATTGACCCTGACACTTGATTATTACGATAAATATACGAACGGTCTGCTTGCCAACTATCAATTACCCAAGGAATCAGGATTCGCTTGGATGAAAACCAACGTTGGTGAGATGAGTAACCGCGGAGTAGAGTTGTTGGTTGCAGGAGATGTTATCCGAAACAAAAACTTCAGGTGGAATGCATCTTTCAATATCTCAAGAAATATAGACAGAATAGAAAAACTCTCGGAAGGAAAACCTTACTTAGAAGGAGGGTTATGGTGGATGCAGGAAGGCGGACGAATCGGTGATTTTTACGGGTACAAAAGCGAAGGAATTTTCCAGTATAATGAATCGAATGCATTCTCCGATAATTGGGAGCAATTGACCCCGGTATTTAACAACGGCACATTTGAAAACAAATACATGTTGAACGGACAGGAATATACGGGGAATGTAAACCAAAAAAAACTACCTAATGGAAAACCATTCAGAGGAGGCGACGTCAATTGGTTAGAGCCGGAAGCTTCAAGAGATGGTGTGATTGATGACAACGACCGTATGATTATAGGAAATGCAATGCCTGATTTTACCGGAGGATTGAATACTTCACTTTCCTATAAAAATATTAGTCTCTTTGTAGGATTCTATTATTCTTTGGGTGGAGAGATTTACAATTTTGCCGAACACTCGCGCAATGAATTCCGATTCACCGGACCGACACCCGCGCCCGAAGTAATTAGAAACTTATGGACTAAGCCGGGTGATATTGCTTTGTATCCGCGCCCATATAACGACGAATTTAACAATGCCCGTTATTCTAATTCATTTTATGTTCAAGACGGCTCTTTTATTCGTTTGCAGAATATTAGAATAGCATATGATTTTCAAAAAGACATAGTGAGTAAATTCAAACTCAGCGGATTGAACTTATACGGATACATTAATAATGCCTTGACATGGACTAATTACAAAGGATTTGACCCTGAGTTTTCAACCAGCAATCCTTTGCAAATCGGACGGGATACGTACAGGTATCCTAAGAAAAGAGAATTTGGTTTGGGGTTAAACATTAATTTTTAATACAAAATGAAAAAACTAATCATAATAACATGCAGCCTTTTGACGCTGATAGTTTTACTAAACTCGTGTAAAGACTTCTTAGACGAACAACCGATAAGTGAAATTCCTGCAAAAAACATGTGGAAAACTTCTCGCGATGCAAAAGCCGGAGTAAATGAAATCTATGGTTTGTTCAGACAGACTATGCGTGACAACTACTTCTACTGGGGAGAGTTTCGTTCTGATAATTTTGCTCCGGGAGCTCCTTCCGCAACCAATCAAGAACGCTTAATCAGAAATTTACTGACAACCGATCATCCAGCAACGCTTTGGTCGAAACTTTATCAAATGATCAATCAAGCGAATTTGGCAATCAAGTATCTGCCTGACATTGACATGCCTTCAATTGCGGAGCGAGACGATTATTTGGGACAAGCCTACGCTATGCGCGCGCTTGGATATTTTTATGCAGTGCGTGTCTGGGGTGACGTACCGCTATTTACCGAACCAAACGAAAAATATAGTGAAGACATTTATCAAGGACGCACAGACAAGAATGAAATATTGCAAAAAGTAATATTAGAAGACTTGAAAAAAGCTGAAGGATTGATGGACAAAGTGAGAAATTTAGAAAGAAAACGTATATCCATATGCGGCGTATGGGCAATCATGGCAGATGTATATATGTGGATGAAAGATTACAACTTGGCGGATCAAACGATCACTAAGATTAATAATTTCAGAAGTAATAACAATACTACTGTATTTGTCGGTTTCGAGCCGGACATAGCTACTTGGAGAAAGTTATTTGTAGAAGAATTGAATGGTAAAGCATCGGATGATACGCCACAAAATGACGAATACACAACCAAGGAATTTATTTTTGTCATCCATTTTAACATGGATGAAGTAGGCACAAATGGATACAGCTATATGTACCAATGGTTTACCGGATCAGGAAACCGAGCGGGCGTACTTTCAGATGTATTTATGGCTAAATTAGACGATAATGACAAGCGGAAGCCGTTAATAGCTCTAAATCATCAGAACGGATGGGAGTTGAACAAGTTTATAGGCGGAACAATCAGCACTACTTTAAATAAAACCTGTGTAGTGGCCTATCCCGTTTATCGCTATACAGACATGTTGCTTTTGCAGGCAGAAGCCCGTGTGAGGATGGGAAAATGGGAAGAAGCGTTGGATTTAGTTAAAAAAGTACGTGACAGGGCCGGGTTAATCACGCCAACAGCCATGGATTTTACCGATGAAAATGAACTGATCGATTTTATCATGACAGAACGTCAAATAGAATTAGTAGGCGAAGGCAGGCGTTGGTTCGATTTAGTCAGCAACGACAGGTGGAAACAGGTGATGAAGCCAATAAATGGAATGGAGAATGATGGCAATGAAGTGTTTCCAATTCATTTCTCTCACACCAATGAAAACAAAAAAATTAATCAAAATCCTTATTACGGCAATTAAAATCATTTAACGATACGGCCTTAGTGTTAAAAAATAAAATATAATCGTATGAAACAGCCATTTATGATAAATCTCAAACCTAAGAGAATGGTTAATGGCGTGTTCCATACGTCCATAATGTAAAAAATAAAATATAACCGTATGAAAAAGATAATAAAAAGAATATATATAACATGCATTTTGCTCACTTTAATGCTGACCGGATGTGGCTTAGAGCTGCAAAAGGACTTTGATTACGTCAGCTCTGTGTTAGATCCGCATATAGACATGACTGCTTGGGAGTATGTCAAATCTCGTCCCGATATGTTTTCAATCTACTGTGATGCTGTAGAATACGCAGAAATTAAAGATTACTTCACTCAGAAGGACAAAAAATATACTTTTTTAGCTCTTTCGGATGTCGCTATGAAAACTTATATGCAGGATCGTTTCCCGGGAGCAACAAAAATTGAAGAGTGCGACAAAGAGACGGTAAAGAGAATGTTGCTTTATCATATAGTCGATGGTGAATATAGCGCATATGGAAATCTAATGGTTGAACCTATGTTTGTATTGACACTCATTAGAGGCGAAGAAGGGCTGATGACTATGCTAACGCGCAAAAATCCATGGCAGGCAGATGCTGGGAAAGTTGTTGTAAACGACACCGGAAGCAATGGCAGTTCGCCCATGAGGCTGGCTGTTACGAGCAATATAATGCCAACAAACGGTGTAATTCATGTATTCGATTCTTATTGCTATTATAAAAAATAAAAGTTATGACTAAGAAGATATTATTCATTCTACTATCCGTTGTGATAGCATTCACGGGATGCAAAGAACCTGTAGAAACATTTGATCCGAACACCTCGGCACCTGTTGTTACATTTGCTTATGATGATATGACAGCCGACCTAAACAAAGCTGACAATTTGCCTGTTGTGGCAGTTGTACAATCTCAAATCGGACTTAAATCTGTGACAATGAAAATTGAAACAAATGGAGAAGTGATAGATTATAAGACAGTTACAGATTTTTTCAACAATAAGTCGTACAGCTTAGCTGAAAAATTAAATTTTAGTGCGGATTATCAAAACTTTATTGTAGAAGCCGTAGATAAATTAGATCGTAAGACGACAGCTAAACTTCCTTTGAACATTGTAGAGGTTAAAGAGGCACCGTCGGTGGTTTTTGAACCTGCAGAAATCTTCTACGATGAATTGGTGGGAGGTGTTATGCCTGTAACAAAATTTACCGCTACCTCTGAAGCAGGATTGAAAAACTTGGTAATGTACTTGGTTTCCGAAAGCGGACAAGTACAATATGGATTCCCGATTGATTTTACAGAAGAAGAAAAATCGTACACTTTTGAGCAGTTAATTAACTACAAAGAAGGAGACAAAGGATTTAAAGTAAAGGTAACCGATATATACGATCAGGTACGCATTGAGACGCTGCCGGTGAAATATCTAACTCCTGCACCGCCAACGGTAACAGCCGCCAGGGATACTATATATGCCGATAAAGATGAAACAAAACCTGTTGTATTGAAACTTGAATCTTTGCGTGGAATTAAAGAAGTAAAGATATTCAGGATTGAAAAAGACCAAGAGACACTGGTCAGCACATTAAACTATCCGGATAAACCGCAGACGTTGAATATTAATCCGAGTGTAACCTTTACAAATGCAACTTCAAAAATAAAATTTGTAGTAACGGATCATGTAGATAAAACTACGGAAGCATTTGTAACTGCTATAGTCAATATGCAGTATGCCGCCAACCTGTCTATTGGCAGCCACATCCTTGCAAATGGGCTGGAAGCTTATCCGGATGTATATGCTTTGCTTTCGCTCAACGACTTGAAAACATATTCGGTGGATTATGCGCTTCAAAGTGATGAAAATTCAGCTAATGTTGATTTGAAGTTCTATGTGTTTGGAGGAGCAGCGGTATTGCGCATGTACTCAATTGATGGTGGTTCTGGTACTAAAAGTAATGAATTTAAGGGTTCGGGAGGCAAGTCGGTAATTGACATGGCTGTACAGAACAAAACCCGCTTGTTGAAGTTAACTGATTTTGATTTTGATAATGCTACGGCTGAATCTATCAAACAAGATATACCAGCTTCAAACATTGTCTCGAATAACATCAATCCATTTAATGTGGGAGATGTTTTGGCATTCAAAACAGCAGACACGTCAACTGCGGGAGGCGACAGGATTGGGATAATGAAAATTCTTTCGAATGAACAGGTTATAGCTATCAATCCAACAGCTCGCATAATACGAGTAGCTATCAAATTTCCAAAACAATAAAATTAGAAACTAAGTTGGTTCGATTTTCACTAATTAAAGAGGATTTCGAGCCGGCTTTGTTTTCACTTCTATTTTGTTATACTCAAACATGAAACTGAACAAAAAGCTCATACTACTTTTTCTATTAGCAATAAACTTTGCATATGTTTTCCCGCAAAAGAAAGTATATGCAGATTATCACGGCGTTCGCCGTACCCGTTTGCATGATGGAGATTTTGGTGAATGGAAATATTTTTCAAAGCTTACCAACAATTCAACCGGTATTACCCAAGTTACCTACAACCCGGATATCATTTTACCAAACGGGCGACACGATATCGCATCGGTAAATTATCCCATTGTAGGCATGCAGTCACAATTTGATCCTGATTATATTGAATATCAGATTCTCAGTGCCAAGTCAGCTGGAATCGACGGTTTTTTTGTTGAGTGGGGTTATGTTGATCATACGTCTAACGTGCTGCTACAAAAAATACAGGAAGTTGCCCGAAAGTATAATTTTGAAGTAGGTGTAAATATTTGTGATGGCTGGCTCATGAACAAAAATTGGTATCCGGGCACAAGAAGCGAAAAGGTACAATACTTTATTACTTGCATGCAATACCTGATAGACAATGTCTTCACGGGACCGACAGCTCCAATAGTCAACGGCAAACCCCTATTTTATCTTTTTCACGATGGATTTACTGAAAGTGAATATAATACGATAAGAAATCACGCTTACACATATCCTGAAAACTATCCGATTACAAGTGGGAATAAATATCCGCAAGTAATCATGCGTACAACATTGAATCCTACACTGGTAGGTGGCATATATACCCCTAAATCACCGGTGAGCCAGGCCGGGTCCTGGATAAACAACAACAGGGTGGTTCCAACATCTTGGATGCCGGAACGCATACGCAGTGCTGGTACATTATATCCGGGTTTTAATAGATATGCTACTTTGGATGATTGTCTGAAGTATCTAAATGCATTCTTGGAGAATGTATGGAAAATGGGGTATACACCCAGAGCTGGTTTTGCTGCACCCGGAATGAACAATTACGGTTGTGCAGGATGGAGTTCTACGGGCTCACTCTATTTCATCCCTCGCAGCGATGGAAACACTTATCGAGAGCTTTGGAATTTCCACCTGCAAAACAAGGATCATTTAGATATGGTTTATATTGGTTCGTGGAGCGATTACACCGAAGGGCACGAAATTGAACCTACCGTTCAAAATGGCTTCAGGGAACTCAACACAACATTAGAATACGCCAGCCGATTCAAAGGAGAAACCACATATGATGATTCTGGGATTATGCAGAGCTATGAATTGTTTTTGCTGAGAAAACAAGCTTATTTTTTTGATCAGTGCGGCATTAACGTGGATGAATTAAAAGCCGAATTAGATGTGATTGCCCACAAGATAAATGAAAAGAACTATGCTGAAGCAGCTACACTTATTACGCAAGCTAAAAATACATTTTCTGCTGTAAGTAATAATATTCTATCAGAAACGTACCTTGTTGATAATTCTCAAATTAGTATTACCGGAATAAAGAATGCTGAAAATGAATATGTATTATCCGGAAGTAGAACAGGAATTACTATAAACAACAGTGAACTGAAAGAAAAACTTGCTTCGAAATTTTACGAAGGTTATCTTGTTTATGAATACTGGGATGATACGTGGGGGCGTAATACTAACATCGTCTCAGCCACTGAGCGTGAACCCGTTTCTACGTATAAATTTATAGCTCAAATCAAAGACAAAGGCGTCAAGCAGTGGCTGCCGGCTAAAATACGGCTGTACAAAGAGAATGTTAAGTATGGGGGAGAACCGTTGAATAGTGACATATCTTTTTACGGTGATGGGGCTCAAACTTCCAAAATCCGCAATATCTCATTTGAATTTATAATTTACGACAATAAAAATACAGCTGTTGTTAACACTCCATATAACAATGCAACTGTCCGAAGCAACAAGGGTACATTGTTTATTGATACAACCTCTGCATTAGACAATGATGTATCTTTAAATATCTACAACTTAAATGGGCGGTGTGTCTATACAGCCCGGATAGCTGATAAAACTTCTCAATTCAATATTTCAAAACTTGAACGCGGGGTTTATCTCGTGGTCTTAAAAGGAAAAGAATTGCAACAAAATTTTAAAATCATTCGTTAAGTTTTTTTTTATGAAACAGCATTATCTGCCGTTAAGTTTTATTGTTTTATTCATTTTTTTTTCACTCGGATTGACTGCCGGTAATGAAAAAAAAGTGTATGCGGACTACCATGGAGTTCGTTATACTCGGGCGCATGACGGGAAGCTTGGCAGGTGGGAGTATCATGCCAATACCGAAAAGTCAAAAACCGGGAAAAAAAACATTATGCTATAATGCGGATATTATTTTACCGGACGGAAAAAATGAGATTGCTTCAGTTACTTATCCGCAAATAGGTATGCAGTCTAATTTGGATCCGGATTACATTGAATATCAAATACTGTTGGCTAAAACTGCAAAAATAGACGGTTTCTTTATCGAATGGGGATTTATGGGGCATGAAAATGACATTTTGTTAAAAGCTATGCAGAGAATCGCGTCTAAGTATAACTTTGAAATTGGTGTAAACTGGTGTGATGGATGGATTTATTACGATTGGATAACGAAACGAAATCCGGAAATCAACACTCGGGAAAAGAAAACTGAAAATTATGTGCAATGCTACCAGTATTTACTTGACAGTGTGTTCTCTGTTCCTACAGCTCCATTGGTCAAAGGGAAACCTGTCTTTTATTTATTCGGACCCGGCGCCACACCTGATGAATATCAGTGGATATACAGCCGACTGAATGAGCCTAAAGAAGGCAGTATGCCTTACGTGCTCCGCCGCTGGGCAGAATGGGGAAGTTTAGAAAATGACAAATACATCCCCGTTGAGACCAGTGAAGAGATCCGGCAGTGGATAAAATTAGGAACAATACCAACAGCTTGGTTGCCGGCGCGTGTACGTCCGATGGACAATAAGCATCCTTATTGGGATTTTTACGCAACCGAAGATGATGTGATTCAGTTTATGAAGCCATTTCGGGACTCGGTATGGAACAATCCTAAATTTCCGATAAAATCGGGATTTGTAATGCCGGGAATGGATAATCGCGGTTGTGCCGGATGGGGGCATTCTCGTTTTTTTTACATACCGAGGGCGGGAGGTGACACATACCGTAAAATGTGGGAATTCAACCTAACCCATAGCGATAAATTAGATATGATCTTTATTGCATCGTGGAGTGATTATACTGAAGGACATGAAATAGAGCCGACAGAAGAAAACGGGAACAGAGCACTTAAAACAACGCTTAAATATGCTTCTTTTTTTAAAAATGAAAAGAAAGATGAGCGAGGGTTGGATCTCCCTTTGCGGCTGTTTAAAGTAAGAAAAAATCAGAAGTTTCTGTCTGACTGCGGGTTTAAGATTGAATCTGATAGTACAGATGAAATTGCAAGGCTGATAAGCAAAGGGCTGTATAAAAAAGCAAAAAGGATGTTGTTGAAAACAGAAAAATCATTAAAAAAGCAGATGAGTGTAATCAAAACACATTCGATAAATCTACAAAAAAATGATTTTATGATAACCGGCGCCAAGGCAGACAACTCCTATCTGACAGAGAAAGGTGTAACCATCACGTTTAAAAACGCTTTAGTCAACGAGCTCAATCAGAATAATCACAAAGGATATATTCTCTTTGATTATTATGATGAAGGTTATGATTTTATACGTCTCACTTCTGATACGAATAAAGATCCTATGGATTTATTTAAAGAAGTTGCGTCAATAAAAAAAGACAATACAGGTGAATGGAAACAAGCAAAGGTGGAGTTGTTGAAAGAAAACATCCTTTATCAAGTAAATGAAAAATCATTGACTTTTTCCGGGAAAGGCTTGGTGAGGAATATCAAGTTTCATTATCAAATATTTGATTCAAAATAAAAAAACTGATAAAAGGTATGATACGAAGTCTTATTATTCTTTTTTTATCACTTGTCATCGCTTCTTGCTCTTCAGAATTGATAAAATCGGAAGAAGGTTTTGAATTTGATAATGACAGCATTCATTATAGGGTAGAATTTTATTTTCCTGGCACAGTGCGAATTCTATCCATGCCTCAGGGCAGTACGCTGAATACTAAGAGACTCGTTGTTGATGAATCTCTGTCACGCTACACAAAAGTAAAAACTTTAGAGTCGAAAAACGGATTCAAATTTATGACTAACGTGCTTGAAGTTCGGTTCGATAAAGAAAAGAATACTTTTAGTTTTTGGGAAGTAAAGACAGCTAAATTGCTTTTGCAAGAAAAATCGGACAAGCCGGCAAGAACTTTTAAAAAATCCTTTATTGGCGGAGAAAGCTGCTATCGTGTAACGCGAAGCTTTATTCCTACGCCCGGTGAAGCATTATACGGTTTGGGACAATATCAAAACGGTATAATGAATTACCGCGGGCATTCAATTCAGTTGCTCCAAGCCAACATGGACATCGTCAACCCTTTTTTAGTCTCAACCAACAGATATGGTATCCTGTGGGACAACTATTCTTCAACCACTTTCGAAGATAATGACGAGGGTTATACTTTCAGTTCTGAAGTTGGCGATGCTTCCGATTATTACTTTGTATATGGGCAAGACATGGATGCCGTAATCGGAGGATACCGAAAACTCACAGGAAAAGCGCCTATGTTTGCAAAATGGGCATATGGATTTTGGCAGTCGAAAGAACGCTATAAATCATTTGAGGAAGTAGAACAGGTAGTCAGCGAGTACAGACAAAGAGAAATCCCGTTGGACAATATCGTGCAGGATTGGGAATACTGGGGCAGTAAATCGCATTGGAATTCAATGGAGTTTGATTCCGTTACTTTCCCAAATGCAGGAGCCGAAATAAAAAATTTACAAGATAAATATCACGTTAATTATATGATTTCCGTGTGGCCTGGATTTGGAGCCGAAACCAAAATCTATGAAGACCTAAAGAAAGCAGGAGCATTGTTTGATGAGCCTACATGGGCCGGCTACAAGGTTTTTGATGTGTATAATCCGCAAGCTCGTCAAATCTTTTGGGAGTATCTAAAGAGAGGACTTTATAATAAAGGAGTAGATGCATGGTGGTTAGATGCCACAGAACCTTCTTTCCGTGATGGTTTTACGCAGAAGAAGCAGGAGGAAAGGACCAAATCAGCCGGAAATACTTATTTAGGTGCTTTTCACCGTTATCTGAACACTTATTCATTGGAACTAACTAAGTTTTTATACCCAAAGTTACGTGGTGAAAGCAATGAAAAGCGAGTTTTTATTTTAACCCGATCAGCCTTTGCTTCTCAGCAAAGATATGCCGCTGCTGTTTGGTCCGGAGATGTGCCCGCTTCATGGGAGAGCATGCGCAGGCAGATTTCAGCCGGTATTAATCTGTCTATGTCAGGAATTCCATATTGGACATCTGATATAGGGGGTTTTTTTGTAACGGAAAGAGAAGGAAAATATCCGAAAGGACTTTTGGACGAGAGTTACAAGGAGCTTTATACAAGATGGTTCCAGTTTGGCACATTTTCGCCTATATTCAGAGCGCACGGTACAAATGTTCCACGAGAAATCTGGCAGTTTGGTGAACCGGGGACTCCTTTTTATGATACCCAATTGAAATTTATTCAACTTCGCTATCGCTTGATGCCGTATATTTATTCCTATGCCGAAAAGATATCGTCAGAGGGATATACACTTATGAGAGGGTTGGCAATGGATTTTACTGATGATGTGAAAACTTATGACATTGATAATGCTTACATGTTTGGAAGTGCATTTTTGGTACGTCCCGTGTTACAATCATCTTCTATGACAGATAAAACTATTACCTATCTGCCGACTCACTCAGGAAAATTCTGGTATAACTTCTGGTCAAATAATGCGGTAGAATGCGGTAGAGCGGATACCATATCGTCACCTATTGATATTATGCCGCTGTATGTTAAAGCAGGCTCTATCATACCTCTGGCTGACGTGAAGCAGTATGCTCTTGAATATCCAGACAAAAATTTGGAAATCAGAGTGTACACCGGCGAAGATGCTTCTTTTTTATGGTATGATGATGACGGTGACGGCTATGATTATGAAAGTGGCGCATTCTCCAAAGTCCAAATTGACTGGAATAATACGGAGAAAAGACTGACTTTTTCTACCCGAGAAGGACGGTACAGCAATATGCCGGATACAGTAAACTTAGCAATAAAAATAATTTCTCCCGGCGAACCGATAATTCAAAAAGAACAGAAATATACCGGAGAACAAATTGTTCTGAATTTTAACAACCACTAAAACAACTTTTATGAAACGGCTAATTGTAACAACACTGTTGGCATGTTCGATTGTTTTGGTGCTTAAAGCCCAAACAAGAATTACCTACACAATTAATGACCGATGGCATTTTGAAAAAGGCGAATCGGTTGAGACTGATAATCCCCAGATTAAACAACCTGCGTGGCTACTAATTAACTTGCCTCATACTTACAATAACTTAGATGGAGACGACGAACAGCCCGGGTACTACAGAGGAACTGTCCGGTATAGGAAAAGTGTTTTTATTGATAAGATCCACGAGAATAAGCACGCAGTCATTTATTTTGAAGGAGCTAATCAGGAAGTGGAAGTATTTGTCAACGGACAGTCAGCCGGAAAACATATAGGCGGCTACACACGCTTCAGTTTTGATATCAGTAGGCTGATTCGCTTTGGTGAGAAAAATAACTTTGAAATAAAAGTTGACAACAAGCATAATCCCGATATACCGCCTCTTTCTGCGGATTTTACTTTCTACGGCGGAATTTATCGTGATGTTTATTTGCAGTTTACAAACAAAATCCATGTTGCCACTAATAACTTAGCATCATCAGGCGTGTATGTCAAAACTCCTCAAGTTTCAGAAAAAGAAGCATTTATAGAAATACATTCTCTCATAAGCAATGACACTGAATCTACTGTAAATGTTATTATTGAAAATACAATTGTGGACTCGGACGGTAAAAAAGTGAAAACTGTCCAAAATAAACAATCAATCTTTCCCAAGAACACTATTACGGATATTCAAAAAAAAATAAGAATTGAGAACCCCATTTTATGGGACATTGACAATCCGCATCTATATTCTGTATTCACCAGAGTTTATAACAGCAAGAGTGGTGAAATGCTCGATGAAGTTTCAAATTCATTCGGTTTACGCTGGTTTGAATTTGACAGAGACAAGGGTTTCTTCCTGAACGGAAAACATCGAAAGCTTCGAGGCACTAATCGTCATCAGGATTATTTTGAAAAAGGGAATGCATTGAGGGATGAAATGCATGTCCGCGATTTATTGTTGCTAAAAGAGATGGGAATTAACTTTCTGCGTATTTCCCATTATCCGCAAGACCCTGTCGTGCTTGAGATGTGTGATAAATTGGGAATTGTTACATCTGTAGAAATTCCGATAGTTAATGCAATTACCGAATCAGATGCTTTCTTAAAAAACGCTGTACATATGCTTAAAGAGATGATTTGGCAAAACTTCAATCATCCTTCAATCGTTATCTGGGGATATATGAATGAGGTGCTCCTCCGCCAGCCTTATTCTAAACCCGAAGAACTCGTTCCTTATTATCTTGCAGTAGAAAATGTTGCACGTGAATTAGAAAACACAGTCCGTTTTGAAGACCCATCGCGTTATACAATGATGGCCTACCATAATGCGCCTGAAAGGTATGAACAGGCAAAGCTGACTGAGATTCCGATGATAATGGGGTGGAACTTATATCAAGGCTGGTATGAGCCGGACATTAATGAATTTCAGCGATTGTTAGACAGGGCTTATAATACGTATAAGGATAAAATACTGTTGGTTACTGAATACGGACCCGGTGTTGATCCTCGCTTACACTCATTCAATCCGGAGCGATTTGATTTCACGCAAGAATACGGAATAGTTTATCACAGACATTATTATGAAGAAATGATGAAACGTCCATTTATCGCCGGGTTTAATATGTGGAACTTCAATGACTTTTACGCAGAACAACGAATTGATGCAGTACCACATGTAAACAACAAAGGTGTTACGGGACTGGATAGAGAACGAAAAGACGGGTTTCTATTTTATAAAACCCAGTTCAATACAAATCCTTTAGTGCTTATCGGGAATAGAGAATGGAAGACCAGAGGAGGCGTTGCAGAAGCGAATGAGAATGTCTGCCGTCAGCCCGTTCCTGTGTTTAGTAATCTGCCTGAAGTAGAGTTGATTGTTAACGGGAAAAGCCTTGGTGTGAAAAAATGTGAAGGAAATGTCGCTGAGTTTATTGTTCCTTTTGTTCACGGCGAAAATGTTATTGAAGCGTCAGGCACTCGTAACGACAAAATAGTCAGAGACTTAATTCATGTCAATTTCAAATTAACTCCTAACAATCTTAAAAGCTCGCAAATTCCTTTCTTAGAATTAAACGTGATGCTGGGTTCTCACAGGTATTTTGAAGACAGAAAAGCAGAAATGATCTGGTTGCCTGAAAAACCTTATGAAAAGGGTGGTTGGGGTTATATAGGCGGTGAAGTTTATAGGCGGAAGACAAACTTTGGCAGTATGTTAGGTGCAGATATTGATATTTACGGAACAGACAACAATCCCATTTTTCAAACACAGCGGAAAGGCATTGAGAGTTTCAAAGCTGATATTCCGGATGGAAGATATTCGATTTATCTTTACTGGGCAGAGCTGGATTCAGATGAACATAAAGAATTATCTGAATATAACATAGGAATGCAAGATACCAGGTCTGAAAAATTTTACCGGCGCACTTTTGATGTATGTATCAATGGTGTAGATGTGTTAAAAGATTTCAATATAACAGAAGAATACGGATATGGTACAGCGGTAATTAAAAAATTTATTGTTGATGTGAAAAGTGGCGAAGGCCTGTCAGTGGATTTTAGAAAAAAAGAGGGCGAAACAGTGTTAAATGCTGTGAGAATTTATAGAAACTACTGAAAACTGATCTGAACGGGAGAGAGCATCGTTTTTTTTTATCTTAATCATGATGCATAGAATTAATATCAATTCCCGGCGGTTGAAGAACATCTTTTACTTATTTTTCAACAGGCAAACGACCGACACAGTTCTTCTTTCTTATAAAGATATTACGGACTTTGTTTGGAGAATTGTATGAAGATTTCTAAATATTTATCAATTATAACATAATTCAATAATTACTAATTTAATACAAAATTAAAATGAAAAAAATCTATTATTTTATTTTCGCTGCCTTTGCAGCGTTCTCGGCTAATCTAAGCGGAGCTGTCATTGTAGATGGTTTCGACTATATCGAAACTATGCAAGCTGGAAGTCAGCGTTTTGCAAATTCACCTGCAACTAACACTGAAAACGTTTACGCGCTTATTTCTATGAAAGACTTTAAGACTTATTCCTTCGATGATGTGTACAGAAAAATGGAGGACAATATTGATCTTAAGTTCTACATAATGGGTGGTACGACCGGAGCTACTGTACGATTGTATGCTATGGACGGCACAGCAACGTCAACCAAGAACAACGAATATGTAGGAAGCGAGGATTTAACTGTTGATAACTTCGTGATTAAGAACACTACGAAACTATTTAAGATTACCGGGGTTGACTTTGACGCGGCCACGGCATCACAAGTTAGGAGTTTAAATTTCTCTACCGCTTCGAACACTGTGAACCCGGTGGAAATTAACGATATTATCGCTTTCAAAACAGCAGCAACATCTGCTGCAGGTGGGCACAGGATAGGATTGATTAAAATTGTCAACATTGAACGTGAAGCTCCCGAAAGCAGTAAAGGTGTTGTAACAATATCGGTCAAATTAGTTAAGCCGGAACCTGTTGTAACTGATGGATTTGATTTTGTTTTGAATCAAAAGATAGGAACATTTGGGTTTGCCGGAGGAACTGTTGCAGGATATGAAAATGTATTCAGCCTTTATTCAATTAAAGATCTGACAACGTACAAATTGGATGACATTAAATCAAACCTGGTAAATGTTGACATGAAGTTTCATTTACAAGGAGCAGCGTCCGAGCCGCGCGTGTATAGCATGAACAATTTGGATAACAAAAATCCGCAATACAAAACATCCGATGGCATAGCATTAAACACGCTCCTTACTCCAGAAACAACAAATGATACAAGGTACTTGTCAATGCCCTCCGCATTCAGTTTCGAGAGTGCAACAGTAGCTGATGTGCAGGCAATTAATGTGGATGACATCACGCTTCAAGCAATAAAACCGGCTGCGATTGGTAACGTGATTGCATTCAAAGCTGGACCTACATCTAAAGCAGACGGGGTAGTAGGAGTTATGAAAATCCATGATATTGTCCTTGTAAAACCTGATAACAAAGAATTAGGCTATTTTGTGGTTTCTTTCAAACAGTTAAAATCAGGAGCAACTTCTACACCAAAATCAAATATTGAAAAACAATGGAAGCAAATTGGAAAGGTTATTAACTTATCACATGAATCTACAGGCGTTTTCAATGTTTATAATGCCATGGGTAAATTAATCTTGTCAAAGAATATTTCAAACGGAGGAGTGGTTGACCTTTCAGCCTATACCGGCGTGTACGTAGTTGACTTTAATCAGATAAGAACTAAAATCATTTTGTTTTAGATTTAAATTTGAATAGCAAAAGAGGCTGTCTCGTTTTGAGACAGCCTCTTTTCGTATTTTTTGAGTTTGTGAATACTAACTCGAAACTTGTTTTATTCCTTTCAGCGGAGAGAGAGGGATTCGAACCCCCGGAACCTCGCAGTTCAACGGTTTTCAAGACCGCCGCAATCGACCACTCTGCCATCTCTCCTAAATAACGCCTTTTCTCAAAAGCGACTGCAAAGATAAAACAAAAATTAGAATTATAAAAGAATTTTTGATTAGAAATGAATAATTTTCAATTTATAGCTGAGTTCTGATGTAATAACCAAAAAACAAGTTTTTTTCGTTTGCTAAATTGTTTTTAGATACTCCGAAATGTTTTTTTGAATCCTTTGAGAAACGTTACTTGTATCTGCTTTTTCAAAAGTTCGACCGGTAATGTTTTCGAAAAGCTCAATATATCTGTCGCTTATACCTTTTACTATTTCATCGGTCATTTCCGGAATTTGCTGCCCTTTTTTACCTTGAAAGCCGTTTTCCATCAACCATTCGCGTACAAACTCTTTGGAAAGTTGCTTTTGTGGTTCGCCTTTTGCGAATCGCTCCTCGTAACCATCTGCATAGAAATAGCGTGAACTGTCCGGCGTGTGGATTTCGTCCATCAGGTAGATTTTACCATCGCGCTTTCCAAACTCATATTTTGTATCAACTAAAATCAAACCTCTTTTTGCAGCCATTTCGGTACCGCGTTGGAACAGCGCGAGCGTGTATTTTTCAAGTAATTCGTACTCTTCGGGCGTGGCAAGTCCTTGTTTTAGGATTTCTTCTTTGGAAATGTCTTCGTCGTGCAGACCTTGCTCGGCTTTGGTGGTTGGCGTTACGATTGGGGTGGGGAAGCGCTCGTTTTCACGCATCCCGTCGGGGATTTTCACTCCGCAAATTTCACGAACTCCGCTTTTGTACGCTCGCCAAGCGCTTCCGCATAAGTATCCGCGCACAATCATCTCCACCGGAAAGCCTTCGCAACGAAGCCCAACGGTAACCATCGGGTCGGGCGTGGCGAGTTTCCAGTTGGGAACTATGTCGGCGGTGGCATCCAAAAATTGCGAAGCTATCTGATTGAGCATCTGGCCTTTGTAGGGGATGCCTTTGGGAAGTACGACATCGAATGCGGAAATCCGGTCACTAACGACCATGACTAATAAATCGTTTTTTACGGTGTACACATCACGAACTTTGCCGTGATATACGTTGGTTTGTCCATCGAAATGGAAATCGGTTTTTGTAAGTGCGTTCATATTATTTAATGAGAAAATGTGTAAATGTGTAAATGTGTAAATGTGTGAATATGTAAATGTGTGAATATGTAAATGTGTGAATTATTATTTATTTTTGATTGTTTTTTGCTGTGATTATGCTTTTGAAAAATACCTTCTTTATTTCTTATAATTTCTTTATTAACAGCTAGTTGTAAGGATAATTTTCAGAATATTTACAAAGTAGCAACCAATATTCTGTTTTTTCCGCTTCTTTCGAAGCAATTTTAAGCTTGTGAATAAAATCGACTTTGCTTTCCGGTTGTTGTGCTTCTCGCACATTGGCACCGATACTTGTCCCACTTTTCAATAACTGACGGGCGATAATGAACTTTCTATGTTCTTCCAACAATTCACAAAAATTTATAACATCAAGCGAAAATGAAAAAGATAAATCAAGCAATCTGTTACCCGTGTTTATTTCAGACATAAATTATTATTTATTGATTATGCGAATCGGGGGTTGAAAATTAAAAATTAACAAATTTAAACAATATTGTTTGTTAGTTTCCGTTAAGGAACATAAACCGATTAATTCACCACAATTATTCAAATTTATGTTCCCAACGGATAAAAAATTAAAATTAGTACAGACCTATTTTTTTGTCTGTGAACAGTACGAAAGCAACTTACAGTTCTTATGTGAGCGATTCTCCAACAACAAGAA